>NZ_CP102277.1:1839854-2146496 GCF_025149785.1 Coprococcus comes ATCC 27758
CTGTCCAGATATTTGTCATCCACAGTCATCATATAATATTCAAAAAGCTGCGCAATCTTCAGATCTTCTTTTACTGCCAAGGCATACCACTTAAAGCATTCCGGTGTTGTCCGATTGCCACGGATCAGATGGGTACAAATTGCTGTCAGAATCTGTGGATCCGGGAAAATCCGATAAACCTTCTGCATCACAACATCCAGATTCTTATCATAAGTCCGCTGTTGGGATGCAAGGTTCGCCATATAAAGCGCAATTTCCTTCGTCAGGACTCCGTGCTTCTGCGCAAAATTGAGAATCTGTACTTCAAATGCCGAGAGCTTTTTCAGACAGGTTGGCTTCTCCAGAAAACACCGGTATGCCTGCCAATACAGAATTACCTGGTTCGCACCGTTGCTGCAGTGGCGTTCCAGAACCTGTAATTTTTTGCTGTAGTTTTTATATTCCGGATCAATGTCAATCAGCATACACACAAGCTCCCATGAAGTTGGTTCTTTCATATATGCCTTATTCAGTTCTTCAATTGCTTTGTTAACCTGGCTGCCTGATTTTCTCAAAAGCGCAGTCAGATACAGATAATACGATGAAATGACCGAATCCTTATTCACTGAGAAACGGCTGTAATTGTAATCATCCAGAATACCACTGGCCTTGTCCGGCTCCTTACAGAGCAGGTTAAGATGTGCATCAAACAATGGATAAACATCTCCGTCTTCTGAATATATATCCAGTCCCTTCAGTTTTTCTCTTGTTGCATCCGCCCAGGCTGTCAGATCCTTTCCTTCCGCATTGCACGCAAGGAAATCCTTTATGATTGATGCAATCGTCTTATCTGCCACACGTCTGTTCTCTGCATGATCTTTGTGATTGGCCAACATTACCTCATAGGTCAGCGATTCATACGGACTTTCAAAAACAATCTGTCCATAATTATTTCCCGCATGAGCCTTTTCCGGATGAATGATATAACTGAAATCAAACAGATTTCCCACAAAATCGTCCGTTGTAAAGTTATCCCTTCCAATCTGGATAAAATCACCGCTCACATGCACCTTCACCGGCATAAATCCCCAAGTATTCTTTGTAAAATGAATAATCTCACGGGTTGCTTCTTTTAAATTGCGGAAGGTTCTCTGATTCCGTCCCATTGTCAGGAAAATACATTCTTTCTGTTTGATTCCGACCAGAAATTCTTCCATCGCCTGCTCACCGAGAGACCATTTCCTAATATTATCATAAAGTGCCTTTATCCTTGGCTCTTCATACTTTATCACGTCATAAAAATCGCGTGATCTGAAAAGACGGTGTGCCTCAATAAAGTTCTCCATCGCCAGCCTTTTAAAATCACGGATATTCTGTACTCTTCCACAGGAAGTCTCGACTGATGGTTTTTCAATGATCGCAGTAAAGTTTACCTCAAATTCTCCACCATTACATACAATCGTAAACTTTCCCTGTTCAACATGCCCGGGAGCAAGTCCACTTCCATCATAAGTAAAACGGAGTTCCACCGGGTTGCCCTCAAATCCCTGTTCTTCTAAATGTATACGAAAAGAAGAAGAATATACAAGTCCTCTGATATCTCCTTCTTTCCTGTTCTTCAAAATGAAACTTCCCTGGCAGGACTCTCCTTCCCCGATCGTCATCTCAAGATTCGTTACCGGCAGTACAATCTCCGGATGAACAGTTCGAAAATCTCCTTTGGAAAATTTTTTTATTTTATTCTTCAAGCTTGCCACCTACTTCTGCATTGCATTTTTTCAAAAAGACATTATAATAAATTATAACATTATTCTGCATATCAGGCAATGCGGAATACCCGATTTTTTTAATTCACAGATTTTTGTTATACACAAAGGAGAATACTATTTATGGAAGCAAAACCGCAGTTTCATGGAAGTGACACCGCTGCTGTCGCCGCATTTTATCATGTACCGGTGGACGAGATCGTCTGCTTTGGAGCCAATGTCAACCCACTTGGATTATCCAAAAACCTGAAAAAAGATCTTGCTGCACATCTGGATCTTCTCAGTAGTTATCCGGACCGAAATTACACTACTTTGAAGAAAGTGATTGCCGATTACTGCCAGATTTTACCGGAACATGTAATCGTCGGAAATGGTTCTACCGAGCTGATCTCTCTCCTGATCCAGACACGGAAACCACAAAAAACGCTGGTTCTTGGACCAACTTATTCCGAGTATGGACGTGAACTGGATCTGGTGGGAAGTTCCATCCATACTTACCTGTTAAAAGAGTCAGATCTGTTCCATCTTGATATCCATGCCTTCTGCGAAGAAATCAGGAAGGGCTATGATCTGGTGATATTATGTAACCCGAACAATCCGACTTCGTCCGCTCTCAAAATGCCTGAGATCCAGACCATTCTGGACTGCTGCCGGGAGGCTGGCTCTTTCTTGATGATCGATGAGACTTACGTTGAATTTGCACCGGATATTAATGAAATTTCTTCCATGTCTCTGATCAGCAGTTTTGATAATCTGATGATTCTCCGTGGCGTATCCAAATTTTATGCCGCACCTGGTCTCCGCCTCGGCTACGGTGCAACCAGTAACAGCCAGTTTCTTCAGGATCTTCTGCTGATGCAGAACCCATGGAGTCTGAACAGCCTCGGCGCTTACGCTGGTGAGAAAATGCTCCAGGATCAGGAGTATATCCGGAAAACACGGGATCTGATCCTCTCCGAGCGAGACAAAATGTGCACTGAAATCTCCAAAATCAATGTGCTGACTGTGTATCCTGCTTATGCGAATTTTGTACTAGTAAAGATTGAAAAAGAGGGAGTTACTTCTGCGGATGTGTTTGAATTTCTGATCAAGCAGGGTCTGATGGTGAGAGACTGCTCCAGCTTCAAAGAACTGGGCGGGGAATACTTCCGGTTCTGCATTATGGCTCCGGAAGATAATAAGAGACTGCTTCAAGGAATACAGGATTTCTTTGCATAATGTTTCCTATCCCCACAAGAAGACCATTCACTAAATCGCCAACTCTTATTTCTAAAAATTTTGAGCAGCACAGGATCCCGGCGCAAATGATATTGAATCGTTGCGGCTAAGAGCGCACAAAAATAGGGGTGGTGTCCGTGTTCACACGAACATCATCCCCTTTTTTGTACAAGCTTCGGAGTTGCCATGCATCCGTATGAAACTGCCAGTGATAGTTTCATAGGTGACGATCAATATCATTTGCGCCAGGATCCGTCCCTCTTCACACTATTCTTTCAAAATAAGCGCCACAAACACAAGATCTTCTTCCCCCGCATTCTTGATGCCATGTCCATTTCCGTCTGCACAGAAAGTCACATCACCAACTTCTACCGGATATTCTTTGCCATTATCATTGTAAATGCCTGCCCCTTTTGTCAGATAGTAAGTCTCAGTCTCTCCATGATGCTCATGATATCCGATCTCACATCCAGGTTTTAACGTTACTTCATTGAACATCTTGCAGTACGCACCGAGCTGTTCACCTTTGATCAGTTCTTCCTTCAGGATATAGCCTGCGCCACCCGCTACATTTTCTGCTTTGATTGGTTGTCTTTCTGATTTCTTTGTCATGACTCTTTTCCTCCTGTCTGATCAGATTTCTTTATCTGTCATTGTGACACGATTATTGAATTGCGTCAAGTGCCGCAGAAATATCTGCGATCAGATCCTCTTTATCTTCAAGTCCCAGACTGATGCGAATCAGTTCTGCCGGAACCCCTGCTTCTTTTAACTGCTCATCATTCATCTGGCGATGTGTGGATGTTGCCGGGTTCAGGCAACAGGTTCTCGCATCTGCCACATGGGTTTCAATCGCTCCAAGCTTCAGATTCTGCATGAATACGGAAGCAGCTTCTCTTCCACCTTTCAATCCGAAAGATACCACTCCACAGCCCCCGTCTGGCATGTATTTCTTTGCTCTTTCATAGTATTTGTTAGATGGAAGTCCCGGATAATTGACATAAGCAACCTTTGGGTGCTGCTCCAGAAATTCTGCCACAGCCTGTCCGTTCTCCACGTGCCTTGGCATACGCACATGAAGAGATTCCAGTCCGAGATTCAGGATAAATGCATTCTGTGGTGCCTGGATCGATCCGAGATCACGCATCAACTGAGAAGTACATTTTGTGATAAATGCGCCTTCTTTTCCGAATTTCTCAGCATAGGTAATTCCATGATAGCTTTCATCCGGTGTGCAAAGTCCGGGATATTTATCTGCATGAGCCATCCAGTCAAATTTACCACTGTCTACGATTGCTCCACCGACTGCTGCTCCATGTCCGTCCATATATTTTGTAGTCGAATGTGTCACAATATCTGCTCCCCATTCGATCGGACGACAGTTGACCGGTGTCGGGAAGGTATTATCCACGATCAGCGGTACACTATGCGCATGCGCAACCTTTGCAAAAAGCTCAATATCCAGAACAGTAAGTGCCGGATTGGCAATCGTCTCACCAAACATCAGCTTTGTATTTGGCTGGAATGCCGCATTTAATTCTTCTTCTGTTGCATCCGGAGAAACAAATGTTGCGTCAATTCCCATTTTCTTCATTGTCACACTGATCAGATTGAAGGTTCCACCATAAATCGAAGAGGAAGCCACAATATGATCTCCTGCTTCACAGATATTGAACATAGCAAAGAAATTCGCTGCCTGTCCGGAAGAAGTCAACATTGCAGCTGTTCCGCCTTCCATCGCCGCGATCTTTGCCGCTACGTGGTCGTTAGTCGGATTCTGCAGACGGGTGTAGAAATATCCGGATGCCTCCAGATCAAATAATTTTCCCATATCTTCACTTGTATTGTATTTGAATGTCGTAGACTGAATGATCGGAACCTGTCTCGGCTCTCCATTTCCAGGTGTATATCCTCCCTGCACGCATTTTGTTCCCATATGATAAGTATTCATGAGAAAGTTCCTCCTTTTTCTTTTACACATTTCCTCTAATGTATATTCATTAAGTATGTTTTCTATTATAGCAGAAAACGGGAGATTTTGTTTAAAAATCTCCCGTTTGTTTTATATTTTTTGCAGAATATGCAGTTTTTCTTTTATTTTCCTCTTACGGTTTACATCTCCCACACGGGATATACCCCTCTTTAATCAGTTCTTCTCTTGAACCTGTAAATGTTTTTTTATTTCCTTCTTTGATATCTTTTACTCCTGAGCACTCCGGCGTATGGAACTTCTTTGTATTTTCATTCAACACATACATCTTTTTCTCTGTATTTCCACTGGTTTTTCCCGTACCCGCTGACGCATCCGTATCGGAAAGCACTGCCTTTCCCGTTGAATAATCAATCGTAATTCCCGGCTGTACATTATAGACATACACATTAAATTTCACACCTTCTCCATGATCCTCCACTGATTCTGCTTCCATTAAAACTCCGGATGCAACCAGATTCTCCCCTTCAAATACCGGTGTGACACGATACATTACATGATTATCTGTCTCTTTGATGTAGTCGGCAACCATATTTTCAAATAGCAGCATCCCATCCACATTCATATAGCGGGTTCCTGTAATCAGATTCTTTTCGTTTGCATTTTCTGCCGTCAGCTGATAGCCTATCAGATGACAACGGTTGTAAAGATATTTTCCATCCACATTGTCAAATTTTATTGTCTGCCACCCGGACGGTTTCACCTGTCCAATCTTTCCTCTTTTCCCGGTCGGCATCAGATCTGTCCCAATGTTGGACGCGGCAACGCCGCATCGTCCCAGCTCATCCAGATCACTGTAGCTTTCATAAGACTGATCTGTCAGCTCATCTTCGGTAAAATCCGGTTCATTATCGTCAATCACTACATACGGTGTTCCGCTGTATGCCGGAATATTATCCAATGTAGCGCTCACCGGATCCTGGCTGCCACCTGCTGTCGATTCATTTTCTCCGCTACCCGACTGCCTTTCAACTACTGCTGCCTGACTGTTTCCATATGATGCACTTTGCGCATCTGCTCCACCTGTGCCACACGCTGTCAGAAACAATGCAAACGTCAGAAGCAGCACACCTCTCATTTTCCCAATTTTCTTCTTCATAGCAATCCCTGCCTGTTGTAAATTTCTTTTGTAATCTTCTCATGGGAGTAACCGGAAAAATCTTTTCTCTCTTCCAGTCTCCACTTGCTTAAATCTACCTCAAAAAATACATCTGCCGGATAATCCCGGTTCCATTTATACAGAACAATCTCTGTAATCTTCCCCTCATATCCAGCCAGATTCTCCCCCTCAACAAAACAGAAATCCTCTTCTTCTGCCTTTTCCAGAAAATTCCGGTCAACCTTCCACATTTTTTCATCCTCCAGTCGCCCTGCGTCCTGTATTTTCTTCCCAGTCCCAATTTCCCGGCATACCTCTTCTTTTGCTTTAAAGACTTCTTTAAAAAGCTTATCTGCCTCCGGCGCCATCCAGAGCACATTCCCTCTCGTCATCTCAAGAATATCCTCTGACACCATCCGGTCCCGGCTCACTCTCCTGCCATTAAAACATATCCCCATCCGGTTATCCACACATACAATAGTTTTCACACTATAAAACTCCTTCCCCGCAATTCCAGCCAATATCCGAAATCCTCTACACAGCTTCACATTCTTTTGCCACTGTAGCGTCCGTCTCGTCCCTGCATTTTCCATAACACAAACAGGCAGAGAATCCAATCCCTGCCTGTCCGTATTCATAACATCTTATTCAACTTTCGCAATATCAATCAGTGTAAGCTGACGGATATCTGTATTTTCCAGACTTGTCACAAGTGCTCTTGCCGTATCCATAGCTGTCAGTACATTAACACCTGTCTCGATTGCATTACGACGGATTACAAATCCATCTCGTGCATGATCTGCTCCCTGTGGAGGAGTATCAATTACAAGGTCGATCTCGTGTCCAAGGATCAGATCCATCAGGTTCGGTGATTCCTGCTCAATCTTATTGACCGGAATTGCTTTTACGCCACCTTCTTTTAATGCATCAGCTGTACCGCGTGTTGCAAAGATGCGGTAGCCAAGTGCCTCAAATCTGCGTCCGATCTCGACAGCTTCTCCCTTATCCTCATCACGAACAGTCATGATCATGTTCTTATATTTTGGAAGGTTGATTCCAGCTCCAAGGAACGCTTTGTAAAGTGCCTCGTTAAATGTAGTTGCAATTCCCAGACACTCACCTGTAGACTTCATTTCCGGTCCAAGGCTGATATCTGCACCACGGATCTTCTCAAATGAGAATACCGGCATCTTGATTGCAATATAATCAGCTTCTTTCTGAAGTCCCGGTGTGTAACCCATTTCTCTGATCTTATGTCCGATGATCGCTCTTGTAGCAAGCGGAACGATCGGGATACCTGTTACCTTACTGATATAAGGAACGGTACGACTTGAACGTGGGTTTACTTCGATGACATAAACATCTTCGCCACATACGATGAACTGGATGTTGATCATACCAATTACGTGAAGGGCTTTTGCAAGACGCTTTGTATATTCTTCAATTTTACGCTTTGTCACTTCAGAAATGCTCTGCGCAGGATATACAGAAATACTGTCACCAGAATGGATTCCGGCACGCTCAATATGTTCCATAATACCAGGGATCAGAATGTCTGTTCCATCACATACTGCATCGACCTCAATTTCTTTACCGACCAAATATTTATCAACCAGAATCGGGTGATCCTGTGCAATACGGTTGATGATTCCGATAAATTCATCAATATCATGATCGTTGATTGCAATCTGCATTCCCTGTCCGCCAAGTACATAAGAAGGACGAACCAGTACCGGATATCCGAGACGGTTGGCAACCTCTTTTGCTTCTTCAGCGGTAAATACTGTATCTCCCTTCGGACGTGGAATATTGCACTGTGCAAGGATCTCGTCAAAGAGCTCTCTGTCCTCTGCGGCATCTACATCTTCTGCGGAAGTTCCAAGAATCGGCACTCCCATCTTCATCAGGGATTCTGTTAATTTGATCGCAGTCTGTCCACCAAACTGAACAACTGCTCCGTCCGGTTTTTCCAGGTCTACAATGCTCTCTACATCTTCCGGAGTAAGTGGTTCGAAATACAGCTTATCTGCGATATCGAAATCGGTACTTACAGTTTCCGGGTTGTTATTTACGATAATAGTCTCGTATCCTTCTTTTGCAAATGCCCATGTACAATGTACAGAACAGAAGTCGAACTCGATACCCTGTCCGATACGGATCGGTCCTGATCCAAGTACTAGAACTTTCTTTTTGCCAGAAGTCTCTTCTACTTCGTTCTGGCTTCCGAATACAGAATAATAATATGGGGTCTCTGCTGCGAACTCAGCCGCACAGGTATCAACCATCTTGTATGCTGCAACGATTCCGTTTGCATGACGCATATCGTGGATTTCTCTCTCATCTTTTCCGGTCAGTCGTGCAATAACATTATCCGGGAATTCAATACGTTTTGCTTCTTTCAGAAGTTCCGGTGTGAGTTCCTGTGTCTTCAGAGCCTGTTCCATCTCAACAAGGATTGCGATCTTGTCGATGAACCATTTGTCGATCTTTGTGATCGCATGGATCTCGTCATAAGAGATTCCTTTGCGGAGTGCTTCTGCGATCATCCAGATTCTGCGGTCATCTACGATTTCCAGTTTTTCCAGAATTTCTTCTTTGGAAAGTGCTGAGAAATCATAAGAAAGCAGGCAGTCTACATGCTGCTCCAGAGAACGGATTGCTTTCATAAGAGCTCCTTCAAAATTATCGCAAATACTCATAACTTCTCCGGTAGCTTTCATCTGTGTCGTCAACGTTCTCTTTGCACTGATAAATTTATCGAACGGAAGTCTCGGCATCTTAACAACACAGTAGTCAAGCATTGGCTCGAAGCTTGCATAAGTTTTCTTTGTAACTGCATTCTTGATCTCGTCCAGTGTATATCCAAGGGCAATCTTTGCAGCAACTTTTGCGATCGGGTATCCTGTCGCTTTGGAAGCCAGTGCAGAAGAACGGCTTACACGCGGGTTTACCTCAATTACACAATATTCAAAAGAGTCTGGATGTAATGCATATTGTACGTTACATCCACCAGTAATATTCAGTTCTGTAATGATATTCAGTGCCGAAGTACGCAGCATCTGATATTCTTTATCTCCAAGAGTCTGGGAAGGTGCAACAACGATACTGTCACCGGTATGAACTCCGACCGGATCGATATTTTCCATATTACATACAGTAATACAGTTTCCAGCACTGTCTCGCATTACTTCGTACTCGATTTCTTTCCATCCTGCAATGCAGCGTTCTACAAGAACCTGTCCTACACGTGACAAACGGAGTCCATTCTCAAGGATTTCTTCCAATTGTTCCTGATCATGTGCGATACCACCACCGCTTCCGCCGAGGGTATATGCCGGACGAAGAACAACAGGATATCCGATCTTATCTGCAAACGCGACACCATCTTCTATATTTTCAACGACCAGTGAAGCTGCAACCGGCTCACCGATCTTTTCCATGGTATCTTTAAATTCCAGACGGTCTTCTGCTTTCTTGATGGTTTCCGCCGTTGTACCGATCAGTCTCACATTATGTTCCTTAAGGAATCCTGCTTCTTCCAGCTCCATTGCAAGGTTCAGTCCGGCCTGGCCTCCAAGGGTAGGAAGTACGCTGTCCGGTTTTTCTTTAAGGATCAGCTGTTCTACAACTTCTACCGTAAGTGGTTCGATATAAACGCGGTCTGCAATATCTTTGTCTGTCATGATCGTTGCCGGATTCGAATTCAGAAGTACAACTTCAAGTCCTTCTTCTTTCAGTGAACGGCATGCCTGTGTTCCGGCATAGTCAAATTCTGCTGCCTGTCCGATTACGATTGGACCGGAACCAATAACTAATACTTTCTTTATGTCTTTATTTCTTGGCATTATTTTGTTCCTCCCATCATATCCATAAATCTGTCAAACAAGTAACCAGAATCCTGTGGTCCCGGGCAAGCTTCCGGATGGAACTGTACTGTGAAAATATTCTTTCCAACGTATGACATTCCTTCGTTTGTATTGTCATTGACGTTCACAAATGCAGGTACTGCAACGCTTTCCGGAATACTATCAGCATCTACAGCATACCCATGGTTCTGGGAAGAAATATAAACTCTTCCTGTCTGCAGATCTTTTACCGGATGGTTTCCGCCCCTGTGTCCGTATTTCAACTTATAGGTCTTACCACCGTTGGCGAGTGCCATCAGCTGATGTCCCAGACAGATTGCAAAGATCGGGATATCTGAGTCGTATAATTTTCTGATTTCTTTAATAATGGAAGTGCAATCCGCCGGATCGCCAGGTCCGTTCGACAGCATGATACCGTCCGGATTTGCGGAAATGATCTCTTCTGCAGGTGTATTTGCCGGGTAAACGGTAACTTCACATCCACGATCATTTAAAGACCTTGCAATGTTGTTCTTAGCACCAAAGTCCATCAATGCAACTTTTGGTCCATTGCCTTCTAAGACATATTTTTCACTGCAAGTTACTTTGGAAACTACATCTCCTACTTTGTATGCATGAAGTTTCGGAAGTACCTCATCCAGATTGTAATTTTCATTCGTTGTGATCATACCATTCATTGTACCCTTTTCGCGGAGGATTTTGGTAAGTGCTCTGGTATCAATTCCTGCAATTCCCGGAATATCCTGTTCTTTCAGGAAATCCTGAATTGTACCTTCACAACGGAAGTTGCTTGGCATTCTGGACAATTCTCTTACAATATAACCATCCGGCCACGCCTTCTTGGACTCCATATCCGGTGTAATACCATAGTTTCCGATCAGCGGATATGTCATGACAACGGCCTGTCCGGCGTAAGAAGGGTCTGTCAGCACCTCTAAGTATCCAGTCATTGAAGTATTGAATACAATCTCACTAATCATATCTTTTGTTGAGCCGATGCTTGTGCCTTCAAACACAGTTCCGTCTTCTAAAATTAGAAACGCTTTCATATGTTCACCTTATCCCTTCGTAATACTCTTTTATTCTCAAAAAAGGGGCACTCTTGGAGTCTTTTCAATTCCAGAGCGCCCACACTTTCTCAAATTGTAAAAAGTTTACCATATCTGGTTACAGATTTCAATACCTATTTTTTATGTTTATTTTAAAGTGTAATTTTTTTAAAAAAGAGTTGCTTTTATTCAAAAATTTGATATAATATAATTCGTGACTGCGAAAGCAGCACGAATGCTGGAATAGCTCAGTCGGTAGAGCACTTCACTCGTAATGAAGGGGTCGTCGGTTCAAGTCCGATTTCCAGCTTAGTGATCAGAGAAAAAGGGAGTGCCTGTTTATCAGACATTCCCTTTTTTGTATCCGGCAGAAATGCCTGTGATACCTTCACTGACTGTCCTATCGACCGGACATCTGTTTTTCCTGTTCTTCGATCATTTTCTTGACCATATAACCTCCGACAGATCCGTTCTGTCTTGAAGTTAAGTCTCCGTTGTACCCGTCTGATAACGGTACTCCCAGTTCGCTTGCAACCTCGTATTTAAATTTGTCCAGTGCACCTTTTGCTTCTGGCACGGCTGCTCTGTTTGATGAACGACTTGCCATATTCATTTCCTCCTTTTTTGTAACATTTTGTTTTGTGTTACGCTCCTAGTATATGGAGAATAAATTCAGATTACACTGGGAGGTTTTGTTAATTTTAGCATTTTTTATTTTGCAGTAATCAGCACCAGATGAGTATGAAACATTTTAAACTGAAGCATGACACATTTGGTATTCTTTGCATAAAAGCAGACTTTGGGAGAAAACTTAGATCATAATATAAAATCCAAGTCAGGACAATTCTGCAATTCTGGATACACCTACATAAATTTCGGAAATTTTATACCATGTACGGTAATCAACAGTTCCGGTTACCGGAAGCCCGAACACCGACTGGAATTTTCTGACGGACGACGCTGTTGCCGGGCCATAAATACCGTCAACTGTGATTTTCGGAATTGCCGGGTATGCACCGGCAATGACATTTAGCTGTTCCTGCATTTGCCGGACTTTTGTACCAGAAGAACCCTGGGAAAGGGTATACCCTGGCCATGAAGACGGAATGCCTGAAATTTCTTCAGCGGTATTGATGTAAATATCATCTCCGTAATAATAGCGGAGGATTTCTGACGGAGAATACCCCTGATCACCAAGTGCTTTAGAACCCCATTGGGTCATCCAGTTCGGACACTGAACCTGTCTTCCGTCACAGTATTGTGTCAGAATCGGCTGCCTTACATTCGGTCTGGAAAGATAATCTGCAAACAGTTCGTCCACCACTGTAGAAATGGAGTCAAAAACATTTCGTTCCGGAATCCATTTGTGATCAAAAGCCGTAGAAGATGTAATTGTGAAATCATAGCCCTGATTGCGATACCATTCGGTATAAACCCGGTTCAGCGTAAAAGACATGATTGCCAGTACATTTGCCCGGATCGTATTTTCCGGCCATGTTGCATAGATTTCACTGGAAGCAACATTTTTGATATAATCTTTATATTTTACATAATAATTCTGTGCGGTAGAATCGCGTGGTGAGCCATTATGAACAACAATGTATTCCGGCACGACAACTCTGCTTAGCACAATCTCACCGGTTTCGTTTACCGGCTTGATCTCGTTTTCCGGGATTTTCGGCGGATACACACCGTACAGAGTATGTGCAGGAATCACAAAGATTTCCGGGGTCTGGTCTTCCGTGACAAGTGGACGCAGACGAATCTTCTGAATTGCCGTCACACCGGCCAGTATTTCCGTTCCTGCGACGTTGACCGGCTCGAATCCCGGAGCGTTTACTTCCAGGGTATATTCCGCATATGGCTGTTCTTCATTTGTTGCATCCAGGCTATACTCCACAGGCGGTGCGTCAAGCTCAATGGTTTCACTTTGTCCGGAGCTATCGGTTGTCAGTTCTTCCAGTGTGTTTTCAGGAATACCTGTATAGGAAATACGGATTGACGCATCTGGAACAGGAAAAGAATCAATAGACGAAGTAATCTGTATCTGCAAATTTCCCCGATCAGAAGTCTGCATGGCTTTCAAAAATCTCATATCTGATATCCTCAAGGCTTTTTATACTGTCAGAAACATTATATGTAAAAAATGTCTGTGTTGTGCAAAAATGAAGGGTATGTTATGATGAAACATACAGATGAGTATTTGGAGGAATTAAATAGATTATGCGAAAAAAGATGCATCAAACAGGGAAATTTTTTTCGTTCATTCTTTTGGGACTTGGCTGTCTCTGTCTTATATCCGGAGGAATCCTGATCGGCAGACAAATGTCAGCCACTCCGAAAGCAGAGAGTTCCGCGCCGGAAGAAGTTCCTTATGAACAGGAAAAAATTACGGATGCAGAGGTTACCGGAGAATTCTACTATGAACAGCTTTCTGATGAAGAGCAAACGGTTTACCGGGAAATTCTTCAGGGTATCCAGGAAAATAAAAAAGAAATTTATCTGCATTGCAGCAACGCGAATACTGCAAATGAAGTATTTCAGAATGTGTTAAATGACAGACCGGAAATTTTCTGGTGTGATGGAAATGCAACTTCCACAGAATATTCTCAGTCTGAAGGCCAGAGCCGATATGTAGTAATAGAACCCAATTATCTTTATGAAGGAGAAGAAAAAGAACAACGGAATCAGGAGATTGAATCGGCAAGAGCCACCTGTCTTTCTGGCATTTCAGACCTTTCAGATGAATACGAAAAGATAAAATACATTTACACCTATCTCATAGATAACGTAGATTATGATCTTGATGCACCGGATAACCAGAATATTTACAGTGCTCTTGTCGGAAAAAGATCGGTTTGTGCCGGCTATGCAAAAAGCTGCCAGTATCTGCTGCAACAACTGGGTATTTACTGCATCTATGTAACCGGACAGACTACAGATCCAAATGGAGGCGTCGCAGACCATGCATGGAATATTGTTCAGTGCAATGGTCAGTATTATTATGTAGATACAACCTGGGGAGATCCGATTTTTCTCGGCGAAGATAATGGCTATCAGATACCGAACCTGATTGCTTACGATTATCTCTGCTGCAGTGAAAAAGAGCTAGAAAAAACACATATGATCAGCACGGACTATGTATATCCGTCATGTCAGTCTGAAAATCTGAACTATTATCAGCTGAACGGCATGTATTATGATACCTATGAGCCTGGTATTCTGCGAGAAGTGATCGACAGATCGATTGAGAGCCAGGAGGCTTATACGGTATTTAAAATGTCAGATGATGCAGTCTATCAGGATGTCGTGGATGAGATGCACGAAACCCTCATGGAAGAAGGTGCAGGATACCTGGGTGAGCTATATGGACTTTGGCAGGTTTCTTATTCATACAGTGAAGAAGCATCCCTTAACAAATTTATTATTTACTGGTTTTATGAATAAAAAGATAGTGGGCAGAACAATTTGCCCACTATCTTTTTATCTACAACGTCGTTTCCAGATTGTTTCCCGAAATGTATGCCGCAAGCTTTTCACCAAGCAGTTTATATTTTTCGCCTTCTAACAGTGGATCTTCCCTCAGGATTTCCCCCGAAGCTTCTCCTGCTTTTTTCAGAAGCTCCGAATCCTGGAACACATCTCCGATCCGGAAATCCATTAATCCGCTTTGCCGGATTCCAAAAAGATCTCCTGGTCCCCGAAGCTTCAGATCTTCATTCGCAATAAAAAATCCATCATTGGATTTGTTCAGGATCTCAAGTCGTTTTTTTGTCTCTTTCGTCTTCGAACCACTCATAAAAATACAATAGGACTGGTGTCTGCCACGTCCTACGCGCCCGCGGAGCTGATGAAGCTGCGCCAGCCCAAAACGCTCAGCATTCTCCACCATGATCACCGTAGCATTCGGCACATTGATACCAACCTCGATAACTGTTGTCGACACCAGGACCTGGATCTCATTCTTTGCAAATGCTCCCATGATCTCGTCTTTTTCTGCCTGTTTCATCCGCCCATGAAGCGCAGCGATCCGGATCTTGTCACCCATCTCACTTTGCAGAAGCTGCGCATAGTCAAGAACATTCTCTGCATCCATTGCCTCGCTCTCTTCTACCATCGGACAAATCACATAGCACTGTCTTCCTTCGGCGACCTGCTTCTGCATAAAGCGGTAAGCAGTCGGTCGGTAACTGGTATCCACCACACAGTTCTTGATTGGCAGACGGTTTGCCGGAAGTTCATCAATCACCGAAATATCCAGATCTCCATATAAAATGATTGCCAGTGTTCGAGGAATCGGTGTCGCACTCATTACAAGAATATGAGGAATTTGTCCTTTCCCGGCAAGTGCCTCTCTCTGACGGACACCAAATCGGTGCTGTTCATCGGTAACAACAAGTGCCAGATTCTGGTATTCCACCTTCTCCTGGATCAGTGCATGGGTTCCCAGAACAATCTGCACTTCTCCCGCAGCAATCCTCTGATAAGCTTCCCTTTTTTCCTTTGCTGTCATCGACCCGGTCAAGAGCTCGGTTTTCACCGGAATCTGATACTTTTCCAGCATCTCTATGATTGATTCGTAATGCTGCTTGGCCAGAACTTCTGTCGGAGCCATCATTGCGCCCTGATAACCGTTCAGTGCCGCCAGAAGAAGAGCCAGAAGCGCTACTATTGTCTTGCCAGAGCCAACATCCCCCTGGATCAGGCGTGACATCACTAGCTTTCCGCACATCTCCTCCTGGATCTGTTCCCAGACTCTCTTCTGTGCTCCGGTCAGTTCATATGGCAGATTTGCAAGAAAGCGGTCGATTTCCGACCGCCTTTTTATCACAAATCCGTTTTCGGCACGCTCATTTCGCTCCCTCGTCCTGCGAAGAGCAAGCACGAAAACTAAAAATTCTTCAAATACAAGTCTCTCTCTTGCATGGTAGAATTCTGCCTTATCCAGTGGAAAATGTATCCCGCGGATCGCATAGTTATACTCAGCCAGATGATATCGAAGGCGCAGATCTTTCGGTAGATCATCAGAGACGAGATCCAGATATTCCATCGCACCTTTAACCGCTTTTGCTACCGCATTGTTCGTCATACCGGCAGTTAACGGATAAATTGGCTGAAGAGTTCCACACTTTTTATCGTAACTATCCGGTGGTGAAAATAACTCTGGATGCTCCATAATCAGCTGATCCTTTTTTGAAACTACCCGTCCTCTTATGATAACCGGCATTCCCTGCTTCAATGTATTACGCAGAAACGGCATACGAAACCAGATCACCTTCAAAGTACCAGTCAGATCTTTTACGTATGCTGTCGTAATCTGCATACGCTTTCCTCCTCCAACCTGTACTCTTCCGTATATCACGCCTTTTACCGTGCTGATCTTTCCTTCTTCCAGCTCTCCTACGCTCACCGGCTCTTCATATACATCATATCCTCTGGGATAATAACGGAGCAGATCGCCGATGGTAAAAATTCCCATCTTGTGAAACAGTTCCTCGGTTTTTGCCCCGATTCCTTTCAGGTTACGGATTTCTGACTGCTCATTCATAAGCCTATTCTACCGCCAACACATAGTAATAAATCGGCTGTCCGCCCATGTGTGCATCTACGTCCATATCCGGATATAATTCTTCAATCTCTGCTGTCAGCTTTTCTGCTTCTTCTTCGGAAACTTCTTCTCCATAATAGAGACTGATCAGTTCAGAATCATCATTTACCAGCTGTGCCAGCATGTCCTTTGTAGTACCATCGACAGACTTGCCAACTGCAAGGATACCTGCATCACCAATTCCCATGATATCACCTTCATGGATTTCTTTATCATCGATGTGGGTATCACGGACAGCATAAGTCACCTGACCTGTCTTTACACATTTGATCGCTTCCAGCATCGTCTCTTCATTTGTATCCACATCTTCTTCTGCATTGTAATTCAGAACTGCTGTGATTCCCTGCGGAACGGTCTTTGTCGGAATTACGATAATATCCTTGTCTTCTGTCAGATCACGCGCCTGATTTGCAGCCATTACGATATTCTTATTATTCGGAAGAATGTAAATATAGTCTGCATTTACATGATCGATCGCTGTCAGCATATCCTCCGTACTCGGGTTCATGGTCTGACCACCCTCGATAATGTAGTCCACGCCAAGTTCTTTGAAGATTTCATTTAATCCTTCTCCGATCGAAACAGCAATAAATCCGACCTTTTTACGTGGCTCTTTGGCTTTTTCTTTCTCTTTCTGGGCTGCTGCAAGCTTTTCTGCATCTTTGATCAGCTTTTCCTGATGCTCTTCACGCATATTATCAATCTTCATACGGGATAACTGTCCATAAGTAAGTGCTTTCTGGATTGCAAGTCCCGGATCGTTCGTATGAACATGTATCTTAACAACGTCTTCATCTGCTACACATACGATAGAATCACCAATGGATTCCAGATAAGCCTTAAATTCTATTTCATCCTTTTCTGTAAATTCTTTATCCAGAAGAATAATAAATTCGGTACAGTATCCAAATTTGATATCCACTGTACCCTCAGTTTCAGCCTTTGTTGCATTAACAGCCTGAGGAGTTGGTGCAAGTGCGCTGTAGTCAATCTCTTTACCGAGGAATGCATCATATGCCCCGCGCAGTACTTCCAGAAGTCCCTGTCCGCCGGAATCTACAACACCTGCCTCCTTTAATACAGGAAGCATATCCGGAGTCTTTGCCAGAACAGTCTCTGCCTCTTCAATCAGCTTCGGGAGAAATTCTTCCAGATCATCTGTCTCCTCTGCAAGTGTCTGAGCCTTTTCAGCCACCCCTTTTGCAACGGTAAGAATCGTACCTTCTTTCGGCTTCATAACAGCCTTATATGCTGTCTCTTTTGCACGTACAGCTGCTCTTGCAAGTGCAGGTACATCAATTTCGCTTTCCGTCTTGATGGATTTTGTGAATCCGCGGAGCAGCTGGGATAGAATAACACCGGAGTTACCTCTTGCACCACGGAGAGAACCGGATGAAATTGCCTTCGCAAGAGAAGCCATATCCATGCCTTCCAGTGCAGTTACTTCTTTCGCTGCCGCCATAATTGTCATAGACATATTGGTTCCTGTATCACCATCCGGTACAGGGAACACGTTCAGTTCATTGATATATTCCTTTTTTGCTTCTATATTCTGTGCGCCTGCAAGAAACATCTTCGCAAGCAGTTCTACATCGATACTCTTTGTTGCCACAACAAGTTCCTCCTTAATTAATCGATCACGCGGACGCCTTCGATATAGATGTTGATCTTATCGACGCTCATACCTGTAAATTCTTCAACTTTATACTTCACGTTGCTGATCAGATTGTCTGTTACTGCTGAAATACTTACTCCGTAAGCTACGACCACATGAAAATTAAGTGTAATCTTATTCTCATCAGAGATTCCGACCTGGATTCCCTTTGTAAGGCTTTCTTTTTTCAAAAGTTTTACCAGACCATCTTTCATGCTGACAGCTGCCATACCGACAATTCCAAAACATTCAACTGCTACAGATCCTGCATATTTTGCGATCACTTCCGGATCGATCGTGATGATTCCTAAATCAGTACTCATACTTCCCTTCATATGCCATCCTCCAATTCTCAAAATTCATATCAATAAATCTATTTTTAAACGTTGAAAATATTATACTCTATTTCCAATGCTTTTACAACCAATGCAGCCCGATAATCA
The DNA here is from genome assembly GCF_025149785.1 of Coprococcus comes ATCC 27758. Taxonomy (GTDB): domain Bacteria; phylum Bacillota; class Clostridia; order Lachnospirales; family Lachnospiraceae; genus Allocoprococcus; species Allocoprococcus comes. The sequence continues at coordinate 1,858,527 of NZ_CP102277.1, forward strand.
GGCATGCTGACACCTGCCTGATTATACGGCAGCTCACTTAACAGTCCACTGTCGTACATTCGCCAAATACAGATCTAATCAGATTTTTGTGCGAGCACAAATCTGGATAACTCCGTATTTGACTCATCGTATACGCAAAAAACCGAAGCTTAAAAGCTTCGGTTCTTATCATTCCGCTCAGATTAAGCTCTTTCAACGCGTCCGGATTTCAGGCAGCTTGTACATACGTACATTTTCTGTGTTCCGCCGTTTTCCGTTTTAACTCTAACGGATTTTACGTTAGATTTCCACATCTTAGATGATCTTCTATGAGAGTGACTTACGTTATTTCCGAAATGAGCACCCTTTTCACAAATAGCACATTTAGCCATGATTGCACCTCCTAACGATCTGAAATGTCCGCTTACAAATCTTGCAGACTCACAACAATAGTTATTTTAACAGAAACTTTTAACAATTGCAAGTGTTATTTTCACTTTTATGCATTTTTTGTTTCTTCATTGTGTCCATAATAACCCTCATACTTCTGCGAGCCATAATATTTGTTATAATATCCCTTCTGGTTCTTACGCTCTACCTTGTTAAGGACAACACCAAGAACGGACACTCCCGAATTTTCCAGCTGGTCTTTTACATTCTGCACCAGACGGTATTTGGTCTTACCTGCTTCGACAACAATGATCGCGCCATCACTCTGATGTCCGATGATTGCCGCATCAATAACAAGACCAAGCGGCGGACAGTCAATGATAATATAATCATAGACATTCTTCATGGACTCCAGCATACCGGTAAAACGTTTGGATTCCAGAAGCTCTGTCGGATTCGGAGCCTCCGGTCCGGAAAGAAGAATATGAAATTTCGGAATATTTGTCGCCATAATCACATCTGCAAGCACACACTGTCCGGAGAGGAAGTGTGACAGCCCTTTATCTGCACCGGTAATCTGAAGTTTCGATGCCATAACAGAATTCCTGATATCCGCATCAACAAGAATAACAGATTTTCCCATGTCTGCAATTGATTCTGCCAGCGCAACAGAAACAGAGCTTTCCCCCTCTCTCGGCACACAGCTTGTTACAAGAATGACTCTTTTATCATCTCCGCAAAACTGCAGATTGGTACGCAATGTCCGGATTGCTTCACGCACCCCGTAGCTTTTCTTTTCAATCGATAAATTAACCTTTTTCAACAAAACACCTGCTTTCTTCCCCACGCGGGGCTATCTGAATCTCTTTATCTGCTCTTCCATATCTGTCTTGGATTATCTACAAAAATCTCTTCTGCGTAATCCTGTCCCATCTTTTTTCTGACGTAAGTGGCACACTTCCCGAGGTTCATCTTCCGCCCCTCCAGATTGTGTGCATCTGATCCTATAAAATCAACAAGATCATCTTTCATCAGGCCGGCACAGAACTTTTTAATCGTATGTCCTTCATATCCCAATACGGAATCTGCATTTATCTGGATCTGTGCTCCAAGTTTTTTCAGTTCCTGGATTCTCTCCGGTTCCTGACAGCAAAAATACCTTTCAACATGTGCAACGATCGGTCGATATCCCTTGGTGATCAGCTCATAAATGTAATTACGGACCGTGACAAAACTGTCATTGGTTGAAAACTCTGCCAAAACATATCTGCTTCCAAGCATCGTCGGCCGAAGCTTCTTATCAAGATGCCGGATCATCTGCTCATTCCGGTAATACTCGCAGCCAAGCCTCAGTCCAATTCCAACTTCTTCAGCATAATCGCGAAGTTCATGGTATACCCGGATCACCTTTTTCATGGAAGGCTCAAACATCTCCGGTCTGTAATGCGGAGTCGCAATGATATAACGTACTCCCTGCTCATAGGCATCCCGTATCATTGCTCTGGAAGTCTCCATATCCGGTGCTCCATCATCCACTCCCGGAAGAATATGACAATGAATATCTACCAACATCAAAACGTATCTCTCCTGTCAAAAAGAAAACGCCCCTCACGGTGACTACTGCCACAAAGAAGCGCTTTCAACATATGTTTGTAAATTATCTAACAGCTTTCTTTTTAAGACCGAATACTGCTGCTACTGCTGCCAGTCCAAGTACTGCAACTGCTGATACAGCTGTTGCGCTTGTAGCCGGTGAAGTAGCTGTTCCTGTAGCGGATGTAAGAGTTGTCTTGTCAACAACAAATGCAACCGGTGACAGTGAACTAAATGTACCTGTTACTGTTCCATCTGCAACAGTTGTATCAATCTTCTCCCAAGCTGATGCTGATCTATTGTAATGCAGGATCTGAACTTTAGAAGAAGCTGTTACACCTTTCATTACGAATGTGATCTTAAGTGGGAATTTAGCTCCTTCCGGCGCTGTAACTTCCTTAACATCAGCAACTGTCATATTCGCATTAAAATCGCTTCCAATTACTTCTTTCAATTTTGCTTCAGTCTTAATGTCTGCAACTGCCTGTGTGTATTCTATCGGGATCTCAGATGTGATAGAAACATTCACAGCATTACCATCTGTATCTGTTGCGCTGCTTACAGCTGTAACAACTGTAGAAGCTGCCGGGCTTGGTGCTGCAAATGCCGTCATTCCAATGCAGGATACCATAGCTGCAATAAGACCAACTGTCTTTAAGATTCTTGACTTCATTTTCTTTGACCTCCTCACATAGTTTATTTGATATTCGCTATATCAAGCTATACTATACTACAATTACATTATTTTGTAAAACATTTTTAATATTATTTTTTTTAATTCTTTATTGTCTACCAGATACTGCGCATGTCCGTCTTTCTCAATAATCTCACCCGGAACTTTCACGGTGTCCTCTGCAACCTTATAATCTGTCAGCTCTTCCATCTCATCCGCAGTCATGTTTGTTGTCATGTAATCCTCCAATTTCTGGTACAGAGAAAGATACTCTGTTTCGCTTTGAATACTCTGCATCTTCTCGATCAGAGCATCCATAAACTGTGACTGACGTTCCATGCGCTGATTGTTACTGTCAAGGACTTCAATATCTCTTTTACGGACATATTTTTCAGCAAGTTCCCCATTAAGAGTAACTTCTGCACCTTTTTCAAATGCAGGATCAACAGCTGTATAATCTTCTGGCACGGTAAGAGTAATTCCTCCAACCGCATCGGTTGCTACAACCAGCCCCTCCAGCGTCAGTGAAAAATAAGAATCCACATTCACGCCATACATCAGTTCTGATACCTTCTCAGATGTCAGACGGCAGCTCTCTTCTGCCCCGTCCCCATATGCGTACTGAAGTGCGATCTGCCCATTTTCCGTCATCAGCCTGTTACCTGTCACATCATAAATATCGATTCCCACCATAGAATCTCTGGAAATCTGAATGATCTGTGCCGTCTTCTCTTCTTTGTTAAGGACCAGAAGATTCAGGCTGTCGCTCTGTCCGTTTTCTCCCGGGTTATTACCAAGATCTGCTTTTTCTTCCTTGTCAACACCCATGAACAGAACGGTCTTGATATCCGGGTTGAGTTTGTATTTCTTTCCGTCTTCTTCGATGATTCCGGACTGTGATTCCGTTTCGTCTGCACCCGCTTCTGCCGATGCCTCCTGTTTTTTCTGCGTACCGCTTTTCCCTTTTGTAACCGTATAAACGACACCTGCCAACAGCCCTGCGCAGATAACTGCAAGTATCACGATTACCAGATTTCTATTCTTCATTTGTCAGAACCGCCTCCACAAGAAGTCTATGGTTTGATTCTCCCGTCACACAGGTACTGAGCGACAGGATCCGGTCTTCTGTTCCTACGCTTTCGATATCACTGTAACGGCTTCTCAGGTCTCTGGAATCCTGAAGTGAATCCAGAAAAGCCTGTCTCTGGTCATCCATTACATAATTGAAAGAGTTGATCAGATGACGGTCATCATAAATAACTGCCGCAAAAATCCGGTAAGTCAGAACATGATCTGGTGTATAAATGATCACATTTGGATATTTTTCAATATATCCTTCTTCCAGATAACGATCCAGTGTATGAAACATGGTATCTACACCCTCACCCATCTGATGTCCGTAAATAACCGTATTGAAATCTGTAAAATTCTTACTGTTGCATGCCTGTGTAAAAATAGCACCATCCGCCGCTTCTACCCGTTCCCAGGTATGAGATAGATAATAATTATCATCCTCATTATTCTGGCAAACCGGATAATCAACGGTTGTTCCATCAATCTTAATCCATGCGTAAATGTCCGGATTTTTTTCCTGAAGAGCAGTAAAATCAACCGGTATCTCCGGCTTTGTCTGCTCTCCGTCATCACTATTTGTTTTTGACGGTTTCACATTTTCCGTTGACAGCTTTTTTGCATCATCATACGACTGCTTCGTCTTTGCCGCCGTGGCGTAATACCAAATCAGATAACCTGCACAGCAGACTGCTATCACAAGCAACACCGCAACAATAATCTTTCTTGTCCTGTCTTTCAAATCGATTCCCTCTTTTCTGTCGGAATCGCTGCAAGCATATGAAGTCCAAGATATTTTTTAATATCTTCTTCTGTCTGAATTGTATCATTCATGAGATAACGAAGTACAATAACAGTAGCTGCCACAAACGCAAATGCAAGTCCACCCATTGCAGTATTCTTCTTAGTATTCGGTGAAGAAGGATATTTTGGCACAACAGCTTCTTCAACAACCTTCGGCTTGTCACTGGACATTACATATGCCACTCTCTCAGCTGTCACATCCGCAAGTTCATTTGCAATTTTCTTTGCTTCTTTAGCGTTTGCATTCGAAACAGTAAATCTCAAAATACGGGTATCTGTCTGATTATCTGTCTGAATCATACTTTTTAACTCTTCATATGTATAATCCAGATTTAATTTTTCAATTACTTCTTCGAGAACAGGACGGCTCGTTGCCAAAATCTCAAAGTCTGCTGTAAGCTGCGTACCCATCTGAATATCTGCAAGGGATGTCACACTTGTTGTTTTTGTTAAGATATAAATCATTGAGGAAGCGGAATATTTCGGTGTGATCAGCAGTTTCGTACCACCAAACGCAAGTGTCGCTCCTATGATAAAACACAAAACAATTATCCACAATTTATTCATCAGCAAATGAAAAATTTCTCCGAGATCGATCTCCATCTCATCATCTTTTTGCATTTCTAACTGTTTCAACTCACTCATAGTTTTTTTCCTCTTCTGTTCTTTAATTCCACAATTTTTCCGGATAAACGCCATCCTCTGTCATCTTCCTGAATCCGGCCTGTGCAAGTTCTGTATCTTCTTTATAAGTAATACCGATCCATTTATCGTGTGTTTCCAGAACCTTTACATCCACATTTCCTTCTTTTAAGAGATCTCCTACAATATTTGGAAGAAGATATTCTTTTTTCAAAGGATCTCCTGCTTCATCTTTTAAAAATTCTGCGAATCTCTCATCCAGAACCTGAATGAAATCCGGATAACCAGCCCACATATTCATGGATACATTAGAATCTGGTGTGATCCATTTCTGAACCGCTTCGCTGTCGCAGTGTACCCCGTCAGCCTGGATACTGATTCCAGTCGTCTCATGGATCTGTTCAAGCATTCCATTTTCATCTACCACACATACGCCGCGGGTAACTGTTCCATTTTCACTAACCGTATTCTTCAGAATAAAACCAGCCATTCCCATCTGCATCTTATCTGCTGTCTCTGCGTGCGCAATCAAGTAATCATGGAGAAGCTTAAACGCTTCCTTTCCATAATAATCATCTGCATTGATGATCACAAACGGTTCTTTTACTACATCTTTACAACACAGGACTGCCTGACCAGTTCCCCAAGGTTTGGTACGTCCCTCCGGAACTTCAAAACCAGCTGGAATATCTGCAAGATCCTGATATACATATTCCACCTCGATCTGATCTCCGATACGATTCCCGATTACAGAACGGAATTCTTCTTCAATATCTTTTCTGATAATAAATACAACCTTGTCAAAACCAGCTTCTTTTGCATCATAAATAGAGTAATCCATAATGATCTCCCCATTCGGAGACATCTTGGCGAGCTGCTTGATTCCTGTTCCAAATCTTGAACCGATTCCTGCTGCCATAATAATCAGAGTAGTCTTCATAATAAATTCTCCCTCACTAAAAAACTGTCAATCTACATTATATACACTGTTTTTCTCCGTCAAAACATTAACATTTTAAACGCTTTATTCAAAAATCTTACATAAAAACAGCTATTCATAATTATACTTCAATTTTTTCACAATGTCTACCACCTATTACGAAATTAAGGAACTCCTTCTCTTCCTATCCATAACATTTTGATATGAATATAATTCATTATTGCTATTTTACGTTATCTTTTACTCATGATATGATGAACCCAGTTGAAAAAATAACAAAAATGAACTAGAGAAAGAGAGAGGTACTAAAATGGAAGACAATAAATTATGTCTTGAAAAGCAGCCATTATCTGATGAACTGCTCAACAAAATGAATGCCTACTGGCGTGCTGCCAACTACCTGTCAGCCGGTCAGTTATACCTTCTTGATAATCCGCTTCTGAAAAAGCCATTGACCATGGATCAGATCAAGAAAAAAATCGTCGGACACTGGGGAACCGTACCTGGACAAAACTTCATCTATGTACACTGCAACCGTGTCATCAAACGTTATGATCTGGATATGATTCTTCTTTCCGGTCCAGGACATGGCGGAAACTTCCTGATCGCCAACACTTATCTGGAAGGTTCTTATAGTGAAGTTTATCCGAACATCAGCCAGAATGAGGAAGGCATGAAGAAAATGTTCAAGCAGTTCTCATTCCCATGCGGAGTTCCGAGTCACTGTGCTCCAGAAACACCAGGTTCTATCAATGAGGGTGGAGAACTTGGATATTCAATTGCTCACGGCTTTGGTGCTGTTCTGGACAACCCAGATCTTATCGCTACAGTTGTTGTCGGTGACGGTGAAGCTGAAACAGGGCCGCTTGCTACTTCATGGCAGTCCAACAAATTCCTGAACCCGATCACAGACGGTGCTGTTCTTCCAATCCTTCATCTGAACGGATACAAGATCAGTAACCCGACCATTTTCTCACGTATTTCTCATGAGGAAGTAGAAAACTTCTTCAAGGGCTGCGGATGGAAACCTTACTTCGTAGAAGGTGATGATCCGATGACTATGCACAGAAAAATGGCTGAGACTATGGATGCCTGCATCGAAGAAATCAAAGCAATCCAGAAAAATGCCCGTGAAAACAATGATCCTACCCGTCCGTTCTGGCCAATGATCGTTCTTCGTACTCCAAAGGGATGGACAGGACCAAAGGTTGTTGACGGACTCCAGATTGAAGGATCTTTCCGTGCACATCAGGTACCGCTTTCTATGGAATCACCAGAACATCTTGACCTTCTGAAAGAATGGTTGGAAAGCTACCATGCAGAAGAACTCTTTGATGAAAAAGGACGTCTGATTCCGGAACTTGCAGAACTTGCTCCAAAGGGAGATGCCCGTCTTGGTGCAAACCCGCATGCAAATGGCGGACTTCTTCTGAAAGACCTTCGTCTTCCGGATTTCCGCTCATACGGAATCGAAGTAGAACCTGGCAAGACAAAAGCACAGGATATGATCGAACTTGGCGGATACATCCGCGACATCTTCAAATTAAATGAAGACAGTAAGAACTTCCGTATCTTCGGACCAGATGAAAGTATGTCCAACCGTCTGTACAAAGTATTTGAAGAACAGAAACGTGACTGGCAGGCAGACTTGCTTGACACTGATGACTGCCTTGCAAGAGACGGACGTATCATGGACGGTATGTTAAGTGAACATATGTGTGAAGGATGGCTGGAAGGATATCTTCTGACAGGACGTCATGGATTCTTTGCAAGCTATGAAGCATTCATCCGTATCGTTGACTCTATGGCAGCACAGCATGCAAAATGGCTGAAGGTCTGCAACCAGCTTTCATGGAGACAGCCGATTGCTTCGCTGAACTTTATCCTGACATCTAATGTATGGCAACAGGATCATAACGGATTTACACATCAGGATCCAGGATTTCTGGATCACATTGCCAATAAAAAGGCAGACGTTGTCCGCATGTATTTACCACCGGATACAAACTGCTTACTCTCATGCTTCGACCACTGCATCAAGAGTAAGAACTATGTCAATGCAATCGTAGCGTCTAAACATCCAAGCTGCCAGTGGCTGACTATGGAACAGGCTGTAAAGCATTGTACACAGGGTATCGGTATCTGGGAATGGGCAAGTAATGACTGCGGTGAAGAACCAGATGTTGTTATGGCTTGCTGCGGTGACACTCCTACTCTTGAAGTTATGGCTGCTGTTACTATCCTTCGTGATGAAATGCCAGAGCTCAAGATCCGCGTTGTCAATGTAGTTGACCTGTTCAAACTGGAATCAGACCACAAACATCCACACGGATTAAGTGATGCAGAATACGATGCAATCTTCACAAAAGATAAACCGGTTATCTTTGCATTCCACGGATATCCGACACTGATTCATGAGCTGACATACGAACGTCACAACCACAATATTTCTGTTCATGGATATCAGGAAGAAGGTACGATCACTACTCCATTTGACATGCGTGTACAGAACCAGATTGACCGTTTCAACCTTGTAAAAGATGCAATCATGCATCTGCCACAGCTTGGCAATAAGGGATCATTCCTGATTCAGAAGATGAACGACAAACTGGTTGAGCACAAGCAGTACATCGCTGAATATGGACAGGATCTGGAAGAAATCAGAAACTGGGAATGGCATAAATAATATCAATCGTTTTCTAATCCAAAATTCTACTTTATAACTTTATACTTACAAATATAAAAATGCTCCGGAATTATGATCCACACATAAAAAATTCCGGGGCATTCTCCTTATATTTTTCTTTGCAGATACACATCCCGGCTACAAAGGATACCGATTTGCACAATCCACTTTGAAAATCTATTTCTTCTTTAGTTCTTCTGACTGCTCAGAAACTTCTGAAACTCCTTCGATGCAATACTCTGAGGATACTCAGTATCATAGATCAGAATAATATTTCTGGTCGGAAGCTTCTCTTCCACTTCGATTTCAAATACATTTTCTGCCTTCTTCTCTTCTTCGGCAAATTCTTCCGGGACAAATCCAATTCCAAGATTGTGACGGACTGCCGGCAAGATCAGGTCTGTCGTCGCAAGCTCCATATCCGGCAAAAACTGCAGACCATGATCTGCAAAATAATTATTCAGGAATTTTCTGGTCAGTGCCTCCGAAGTCAGGCTGATCCAGGGATAAGTCGAAAGCTCCTCCAATGAAATCTTTCTTCCTTTTAATTCTATGTAACGACTGCCGCCGATCAGCACCTCATGGTATTCCCGCAGTTTCTTCATCCTGAGCGGCTTATTTACCTGCAGATCCGTTGACACAAATGCAAGGTCTACCTTTCCTTCTTTTACCGCGTTGACCGAGTCCATGGTACTGTTATTTAAGATTTTGAAATGTACGTTCGGATAAATGCTGTTGAACTCTCCCATTGCCCGGAACAGGAAGCAGTGCAAGGCTGTCTCAGTCGCACTGATATAGATTGTCCCGTTCTCCAGACTGATCAGATTGCTCAGATCATTTTCCCCTTTAAAAAACTGGGCGCACCCTGCCGATACATAGCTGTAAAAGGTTCTTCCCTCCGGTGTCAGCTTCATACCAGATTTGCTTCTGGTAAATAACCGGCATCCCAGTTCATTTTCCAGGTTGTGTATCGTTCTCGTCACCGCCGGCTGGCTCGTCTTCAGAACGCTGGATGCCTTTGTAAGGTTCTCATACTTCGCCACATAATAAAAAACTTTATAATATTCAAAATTAGAATTCATGTGTCTCTCCTTTGTTGTCTTATCCTGTCAGTTTTTCATCTGCCGTAAGTATAGCATGCTTTTTTAGTTCTTACAATTGGAATCATAGCTTACTGAACATTCGGTGCGGATCCGGTCAAGTCATCATCGATTTTTCTACCAGAGAAACCAGTCTGGAGGTACTCTCCCTCGCAGTGAAACACCAAAAAGCCCTGGTATGCGGCACAACCGGATTTTCACCAGAAGAAATGCAGCAATTCCAGAACGCTGCTACATTGATTCCAATGCTCTATGCAGCAAATACTTCCAAGCTGGTCAAATATAATGAACAAGCTTCTGAAACTGGTCACTTCCACACTAAAAAAGAACTGGCGACACTTTTTATCGTGCCGCCAGTTCCTTATATTGCCAGAACATGCTGTAGTCCGAACGGAATCGCCTTTTTTACCGGCACTCTTCCATTCAGACAGTAAATATTTTCCTCACTCACTGCTTTTGTATTTTTCTCTTTATCCATTTTCCTTTTCCCTCATTCTCTTTTTTTATTCTGTCCTAAGCGCTGTCACCGGATCGCTCTTTGCTGCTTTCCTTGACGGAATGATTCCACCGAGCAGGGTAAGCCCGATACTCAAAAGAATCAGCACAATTGCCGGAAGCACTGGTAAAAATGCATTGATTTTGTTATTATCTGCCACCGCATGAATGATCATATTTCCAGGGATCAGAAGCAGCAGTGACAGTCCGATTCCGATCAGTCCGGCACACAGACCAATGATAACGGTTTCTGCATTAAATACCTGCGATACATTTCTCTTAGATGCCCCGATCGCGCGCAGGATTCCAATCTCCTTCTTCCGTTCCAGTACACTGATGTAGGTGATAACCCCGATCATAATTGAAGATACTACAAGGGAAATCGCCACAAACGCAATCAGCACATAGCTGATGATATCCACGATATTTGTCACGGAAGACATCAGTGTTCCGACTATATCGGTATAAGTGATGATCTGTTCCTCTTTTCCTTCTTTTTCCATCCGGCTATTATAAGAATCCAGGATTTTCACCACTTTTTCCTTGCTCTCAAAATCCATCGGATATATGGAAATCTGACTCGGGTTCGCAAAATCCACGTATCCAAGCTTCTGCAGATTATTGTCATAGGAAGCAGTCGCGCTCATTGTCATGGATGTCATCAGCTCTTTCAAATCATCTTCTGTCATATTCATCTGAAATGCCTTTGCAAATGCATCGGTATCAATCTTCATCGAACTTCCAAGCATGTTCTGCAGCTGGGCTCCCACATTTCCCATGGCAGCCTGCATGGCGTTCCCGATTTCTCCTGTGATCTGAGTGACGATCTGATTCATTGCCGAAGTGATCTGAGTCTCAAGCATATCCGAAATTGCTCCGGTATAAGTTCCCATTGCCTTTGCCATGTAACTTCCCATTGTCGCACTTAACTGGCTCTCCAGCTGATCCATATCGATCACCTCGGAAAGCCCGTTCATCAGACGCTGTTTTCCATCTGCTGTAGCAAGGTAGTTCAGAAAATAATCTCCCATTTTGGTCGGATCTGCTTTTCCATTCGCCGCAGCATATGCCGGATAACTACTCGCCAGTTCTTTTGTCAGTTTTTTCAGCTGGTCAGAAGTAATATTTATCACCGTATCTCCAAAAATCTCCTGCTGCCAGGCATTCATAATCTCTTTTGCTTCCTCGGTCTGTAAATACTCCGCCAAGTATTCTCCAAATTTATCCGGATCTGTATATCCTTTTCCCGCAGCATACTTTTGATATCCTTCCATCACACGCTGTACAAGCTCCTGCATCTGATCAATTGTAATCTTAAACCCACCGGTGCTCTCAATGATCTCCTGCAGATTATCTTTCAGGATCTTCTGCGCTTCATCCGTCATCAGGTAATCCATAAAATCTCTCGCCAGATTTGAATAATCTGCTTCCGGATGGAATTTCACATACTCCTGATAACCTTCCATAACACTCTCAGACAACTTCTGCATTCCACCCGGTTTTACGGTAAGATCCAGGCTTCCGATCATATCGCCAAGATTCATCTGTGGCATACCGGACACGTCAAGACTGATCTGATCCAGATTTATCATCCCGGACAGATCCAGAGAATCCCCACCCATCCGGAATGCATTTTCCAGATTCAGGAAATCTGCTGACAACATATCACCGGAAAATCCACTGTCGTCTAAAACAAATGCTTTCTGAAGTGCATCCTCATCTACCGTAAACAGACTGTTCGCATCCAGTCCGTTCTTCTCTTCTGTGGTTCCGAACTGTTCTCCGGTAAATACATTCTTGGATGGATTCTCCAGCTGATCTTTTACAATCTCGCTTTTCGTAGCCTCTTTCGCAACATGCTCGGCAAGACTCTGTGGATAACCGATCCCCGGTGTCAGAGCAGAGGCATTTGCATCCTCTGATGCCTGCACGATTCCGACGATTTTCAAATCTTCGCCCTGGTCCACCAGTTTCTTTATATATTCCTTATTATCGGATTTATCCTTCCAGATCTTATACTGGCTGTCATATTCATAGCATTCAGATACATTGACCAATTTGAACGTCTTGTCTAAAATATCCTCGTATGTGTAATTTCCAATATCTGCCGGTGTATTGACATCTTCTTCATTGATAAACTCCTGGATCATCTCATCCAGTTCCAACTGATCCCGAAGCCCCAGGGTATAGAGAAGAAAATCACTGATTCCACCATCCGAAGTCAGCACCAGCACACATTCATTATAATTCTGCGGCCAGCGTCCTGCCTTCACATCATACTGGTTTTCATAAAGACTTTCTGTCTTCGGCATCTCAAAAAACACATTGGTGCTCATCATTGATGACATCAGGCTGCTGGTGCTTGCACCGGAACCGATCCCCAGTGACTCAAAGGATTTATCCGGATTCACCTGACGGACAGAACCGTCTTTATTCTGCCGAAAAATCTGCGGTGAAATGCTATAGTAATACTCCACTGCACTGGTATAATCTTCGATTCCGCTTTTACCGCTGTCCAGATATTTTTTTAAGGATTTCAGATCGTTGGAATCCATCGTGGAAAACATATTGGTCATCATCTGCATAACCTTGACTTCCCCGTCTTTTTTTGTCTCCTTCTTATCCGAACTGCCCGAACCACTGTCCATATTGCCTACCATCATCGATGTCATATCAAATCCGGTACTCTGGATCTGAAGCGGATACTCGGAAAGAGTCTCTTCTTCAATTGACTTGATGTAGGCATTGACTCCGTTGGAAAGTGCCAGTATCAGTGCAATCCCGATAATTCCAATAGAACCGGCAAAAGATGTCAGAAGAGTCCTTGCTTTCTTCGTCTTTAAGTTATTAAAGCTCAGGGAAAGAGCCGTCAGAAATGACATGGAAGCTTTCCCCATATTCTTATGCTCCGGCTCCTTCATGACCGCTTCATTGACATAAAATTCGTCCGTATCCGAACGGATCTTTCCGTCCTTGAGCGTTACGATACGGGTCGCATATTCTTCAGCAAGCTCTGGGTTATGTGTAACCATTACAACAAGCCGGTCTTTTGCCACTTCTTTTAAAAGTTCCATAACCTGCACACTGGTCGCCGTATCCAGCGCTCCTGTCGGTTCATCAGCAAGCAGGATATCCGGATCATTGACCAGCGCACGGGCGATTGCCACCCTCTGCATCTGTCCGCCTGACATCTGGCTCGGTTTTTTATGCAACTGCTCCCCAAGACCAACTTTTTTCAGAGCCTCAATCGCTCTCTTTTTCCGTTCTTCCTTCCCGATCCCAGAAATAGTCAGTGCCAGCTCCACATTGGCAAGCACCGTCTGATGTGGAATCAGATTATAACTCTGAAATACAAAACCAATTGTATGATTCCGATAGGAATCCCAGTCTCTGTCTTTATATTTTTTCGTAGAAATCCCGTTGATGATCAGATCACCACTATCGTACCGATCCAGTCCACCGATGATGTTAAGAAACGTCGTCTTTCCCGAACCACTCGGTCCCAGGATCGCAACAAATTCATTGTCCCTGAAATTCAGGCTTACATCATCCAGTGCCTTCTGTACCAGCGTACCTGTACGGTATTCTTTGCAGATATGTTGAATTTGAAGCATAAAAATTCTCCTTTTAAGTTGTAACTCATGAAACGCGTATGTTTCATTGTACACCCTTAAAAGGAGAAAATCATGTCTTTTAGAAAAATTTTATTCTTTATTTTCTGAGAAGTTCTTTTCCCGAAATACCTGGCTCTGTCATATTGACCGGATTCAGAACGGTTTCCATCTCTTTTTCACTTAAAAGACCTTCTCTGAGAATCAGATTACGGATGGATTCCCCGGTCTTCATTGCTTTTTTCGCAATCTCCGCTGCTTTCTCATAGCCTACATGCGGACAGATTGCAGTAATTACGCCGATGCTGTTCTCTACCAGCTGACGACATCTCTCTTCATTGGCTGTGATTCCTGTCACACAGTTGTCAATAAAAGTCTGCACTGCATATGCAAGTGTATCAATCGACTGGAACAGACAGTAGAATACGATCGGTTCAAACGCATTCAGTTCCAGCTGTCCACCCTCTGCTGCCATCGTGATCGTCACATCATTTCCAATGATGTTAAATGCGACCTGGTTCACTACTTCCGGGATGACCGGATTCACTTTTCCCGGCATGATCGAAGAACCATTCTGCTTTGCCGGAAGGTTAATCTCACCAAATCCGGCTCTTGGTCCGGATGACATCAGACGCAGGTCATTTGCAATCTTGGAAAGTGTGACTGCACACGCTTTCACTGCACCAGATACTGCCACAAACGGATCCAGGTTCTGGGTTGCATCGATCAGATCAAAAGCCTGGACAAACTGAATATCAGATATTTTTGAAAGATTCGGAACAATGCGGCTTACATAGGCTTCATCTGCATTGATTCCGGTTCCGACTGCCGTTCCACCCATGTTGACGGTACGCATCTCGTCCATCGCATTATCCATACGGTGGATATCACGCATGATGGCATCGGAATATGCCTGAAATTCCTGACCCAAACGGATTGGAACTGCATCCTGCATTTGGGTGCGTCCCATTTTGATCACATGGTCAAATTCCTCTGCCTTTTTGCAGAGCGCTCCATGAAGTCTGAGCAGTTCTTTTTTCAGATTCTGAAGAAGTCTGAGTGAAGTCATCTTGCCAGCTGTCGGAATAACATCATTTGTGGACTGTCCGCAGTTTACATCATCATTCGGATTTACTGCTGAATAATCTCCCTTTTTCCCGCCAAGAATCTCAATCGCACGGTTGGCAATGACTTCGTTTGCATTCATATTTAGAGAAGTACCCGCACCTCCCTGGATCGGATCTACGATAAAGTACTCATGCAATTTTCCTGTAAGGATTTCATCACATGCCTGTACGATTGCTTTTGCCTTTTTCTTTTCCAGAATCCCACTCTCGCAGTTGGTGATCGCAGATGCTTTCTTTATGTACGCAAGACTGTTGATGATCTCCGGATGCATATTCAGCCCGGTAATACGGAAATTCTCCGCAGCACGCAATGACTGTACCCCGTAATATACATCTCCCGGAATATCTTTTGCCCCTATTGAATCCTGTTCTACACGATAACCTGTCTTGTTTTCTTTTCCATTTTCCATCTCAAAATCCCTCGATTTTCCATTTTTCTCTGGCGTATTGCCTTTGTTGTTTTCATTATAGCTCTGTGTTACAATATAATCTAATACATATATTTTTATAGTAACTATAATTTTAAAACTATGTCAAAGGAGAATACCTATGTTTCAGGGAATGGAATATGTCTATGAAGTTTATCTGGAAAAAAGCTTTTCCAAGGCGGCTGAGAAGTTATTTATCTCACAGCCTTCACTCAGTGCCAACGTAAAGCGTGTCGAGCATCACATCGGATATCCGATCTTTGACCGGAGTACCAAACCACTTTCCCTTACCGAATGTGGGGTACAGTATATCAAAGCGGTAGAAAAAATAAAAAGTATCCAGAATGAATTTGAAGGATTTGCAAACGACTGGGGCGACCTAAAAAAAGGAACACTCACCCTCGGAGGAAGCAACTTGTTTTCCTCCTGGATCCTGCCTCCGCTGATCGCGGATTTTGCCCGCAGATATCCTCTAATCCAGATCAGCCTGATTGAAGAAACCACTGCCAATCTTGCCCGTATGCTGCGACACGGGCAGCTGGATCTGATGCTGGACAGCAGTGTTCTGGATGCCACCATCTACGGCTGCCGTAAATTTCAGGAAGAGCACCTGATCCTTGCTGTTCCGGGAGCATTCCCGATCAATAATACGCTGCGCTCCTATCAGCTTCCTGTAGAAGATATCCTGAGCAAAAAATTTCTGGAAGAATCCTGTCCTCCCGTTCCTCTGACACGCTTTAAAAGTGAGCCTTTTATTATGCTGAAACCGGAAAACGACACTGGAAAACGTGCCCGTATGATCTGCCGGAACAATCTCTTTGAACCAAATATCATCCTGGAAATGGATCAGCAGATGACTTCTTACAACATCACCTGCTCCGGCATGGGGATCTCTTTTATCGGAGATATCATGCTCTCAAAAGTACCTCTTACCTCTGATGTGGTGTACTATAAGCTTCCTGCAGGCGAAAGCAGCCGTGACATCCGGTTCTACTGGAAAAATGGTCGCTACCAGACAAGGGCAATGGAAGAATTTTTAAAAATGGCGTGCCAGTAAGGCACGCCACTTTCCTGCAGAACAGATACTATCTATTTGTCTGCAATCTTGGATCCGACAAATAATTCTTCTCTACATAAACCTACTCACTTCTCAGTGCATCGATTGGATTCATGTTCGCCGCCTTCACCGACGGAAGGAGTCCGAAAATAATTCCGATCAGTGTGGAAAATACTACTCCGACCAGAATGGACACTCCGCTGATTGCCACCGGAACTGCCGAGACTGCGGAAATAATATAGGCAAGCGCAATCCCTCCTGCCACACCGATCAGACCTCCGAGAAGGGTAAGTACTGCCGCTTCCGTCAGAAACTGCGTCAGGATTCTTCTTTTTCTTGCCCCCAGTGCCTTTTTCAGACCGATTTCTCTCGTTCTTTCTGTCACAGACACCAGCATAATATTCATAACACCGATCCCGCCAACCAGAAGTGAAATGCTTGCAATCCAGAGCAGCTGCTGGTTCGTCGAGCTGCTGATCTCCTGGATCTGGTTCGCCTGTTCCAGAAGATCTTCCCCTTTATACTTTATCGTCTCATCAGACACGGTCAGGTAACTGTTCAGGATATCTGCCGCCTTTTCTCCTGCCGCAGTCATCTCATCTGTGCTTGTCGCGCGGACAACCAGATTCTGCGGTTCATCGTACTGATAAATAATCGGCCACAGTGTATCCGGAATACAGATCGTTCCGCTTCCATCCGTGGATACATAACGGTAATAGTCTTCCATCGAATTGATCACCGGCTGTGAATTTTCTTTTCTCGCCATCATACCGATCACCGTAAATGGCTCCCCTTTAACCTCAATAATCTTTCCAATCACATTTCCATCCGGAAATAGAGCTGTGGCTGTCGTTTTATCAAGCAGCACAACTTTTCGGTTTGCAGTAAAATCTTTTTCGGAAAAGCCACGCCCTTTTGTGATCTGAAATCCATAGGCATCCAGATAATTGGAATCTATTCCAAAAATATTACAGCTTGCCAGCTTCTGACTGCCTGCATATACAGCATCATATTCATTCCGTCTGTGATAAAGGGCTGCACTTTCCACCTCATCCAGTGCCTGGATCTCACCAAGTACCTGATCTGAAATCTCCGGTATTCCATCCGGAACCTCCTGATAAGACAGATCCAGTGTCCAGTCTCCCTGATAAAGCTGGATATTGACCGCATTATTTCCCGCGCCAACCAGATTTTTCTTGATCTGCTCATTGGTTCCTTTGATCGTTGAAACAATTGCAATGATCGATCCGATTCCGATAATAATACCAAGCATCGTCAGCGCAGACCGCAGCTTATGACTCCAGATTCCCTGAAATGCCAGCCTGATATCTTCAAGCATCTCCTCACCCCCTCATTAATTATAATCATACAATGACTCCACTGTCTTTGTCTTCGCACCCTCTTTTACATTTCTTCCATACGGAAATGCAATCTCATCCTCCATGGTAAGTCCGGAAACGATTTCAATGGAACCGTACATATTTTTTCCAACCTCTACATACTGCTTCTCCAGCCTTCCATGTTTTCCTTTCTTGTATACATAGGAGCGGTTTCCGCCTTCTCTTATGAACATCTGTTCCAGGTAAATCGAATTCCCACTGTCACCCGAAAGTCCGTCTACGGAAATACTGACACCCTCACCAGATGAAAGGTCTGCATCTTTCTCAACCACTGCAGTAAACGGATAGTAGGACATATTAGGATTCTCGCTGCTCTTCATACTTTCAACCGGTGAATTACCGATGCTGGTGATCGTTGCCTCATAAGAGTTCCCCGTATTCCAGGAAGTCACCATCACAGTCATACCCTCTTTTAATTTATCATAGCTGCTTTCGGCAATCCCTCCGATTACATAACAACCATTTTTTCCGGTCACAGATATAACCGGTTTATTCTCCAGCTTTGCCTCTTCTTCGTCAAGTACAGCTTTTACCGTTCCCTCTACTGTACTCTTTACAACACCATTATTTACTTTTTTATCCAGCTTTTTCAATTCCAATTGTGCTGTTCGCTTTTCCAGATCCAGGTCCTTGATCTTCTGTTCTTTTTCCTGGATTTGCTTTGCCTGCTCTTCCCTGGTCATTCCATCTGCCTCTCCCGGATCCGGCTCCTCATATCCACCAGGATTATCCGGTTCATCCGGAATTTTCGGCTCTTCCGGTGTCTCCGGCTGTTCCGGATTTTCAGGCTTTATCACCTGTCCGGTCTTTCCGTCCAGCGTCCAGGAGTATAAAAGAAGCGTCGGTTCCTTCTCCTGATCCACTACATCAAAGATACAGACTGCCCTCTCTTCCAGCATTTTCAGCATGAACTCCGCATTTACCGTTGCTCCCGGCGCACAAAGATAGCGATACGGCTTTTCTTTTGTTCCATCTCCATCTTCATTATAAGGAGCAGCGTCCTTTGTAATCTCTTTATAAATGATCTTATCCTTCAGTTCTTCCGGAAACGGTTTCCCGATTGATGGTTTTTCCGGTCCTTCCGGATTTTCTGGTGTCTCCGGCTGCTCAGGATTTTCGGAAGTATCCGGATTTTCCCCTTCATTTTTCTTTGCATCCGCAGTCCGTATTATTCCAGGTCTGGTTCCTTTTGCAGTCATTTTCCGCAGCTCATCCTGGCTTCTTTCAACAGACGAAACAATCTTTGCATTTTTCAGCTGCTCTAATTCTGCCTTTTGATTCTGAATATTCAGTTCAATCCCCTGAATCTCCATCTGCTTCATTTCCTGCTCAAGTCCTGCAAGCGTAGTATCATAGGCAACCAGACGATCGCCGATCTTCACCGTATCCCCTGATTTGACATAAATCTCCTTGATCGTAAGGGTATCATCATGGTAAATGTCCTGGCTCGCACCTGCCTGCACCTTCGCATAATCATAAATATCCGATTCTGAATACCATCCACCATTACTCATACTGGCTACCGGTGCTACCTTGACCGCTTTTTCACTTTTTTTCATTGCAAATAAAGTGCCGCCTCCAATGAAACATACACAGACAACCAAAGCAATCCCGATCTGAAGAATTTTTTTCTTATTTCTTTTTTGAAAAGTCATCCTTTATTCCCCCTCTTCCATGCCTCCTGCCTGTACATTTTCGTTCTTCTGAACGGCTGCTCCTTCTTTACATTCTCCATCCGGCCAGACAATGTAATCCGTCTCTTTCAGTCCTTCTGTAATTTCCCATGTATCCTGCTCCTCATCATAAGCACCAAGCTTTACAGTTCTCTTTTCCAGTCTGTCCTTTTTATTTGCTACCCAGACGTAAGGCTCTTTCCCGTCTGCATCTACAATATAAGCAGTCATCAGATGTAATCCCTCTGTATTTACTCCGGTTCCAGGCTCGATATATACATGCTGTCCCAGCATCAGACCATCACTGGTTTCAAGCGTTACATAAAATGGATACTTAGTTGCCCGGGCAGAAGAATCCGAACCGGAATACATCTCGCTTTGTGAACTGCTCTCCGGTTTTTCTGTGTCAATCACATCCACAGATCCCTTCCAGATTTCCTCCTGGTTATTCCTTGCCCGCACCGTCACATCCATTCCCGGCTGAAGCTCACCGATATTCTGTTCACTGATTTTTCCCTTAATTCGGTATTTTCCGGTAGAAAGAATGCTCATAAATGCCTGCTTTTCTCCACTGTAATCATCATAACCAGGATCCGGATTGATCTCCTGGATAATTCCTGCAATCGTGGATGTCACCGTGGATGATTCCAGACTCTTCTTCGTCCGGTTCACTTCCAGTTCTTTTACTTTATAATTATATTCTTCCTGTTTTACATTCGTCTGCAGCTCCTGGATCTGCGTTGTATAAGAAAGCTGCTCACCTGCCGGTGCATTCTTTTTCTCTGTCGTTAAGGCCGCAATCTGTGAATTCAGATTGGAAATACTGTTTCCTATCTTTTCCAGCTCCAGATTTCCCTGCTCCAGTGTCATTGCAAGCTCCTCTGTATCATATTCAAAGAGTTTCGTCCCAGGCTCCACTTCCTGCCCTTTTTCCACGAAAATCTCTTTCACTTTCTGTCCTTCTGAAAGTGAGATTTTCAAAGTATCCTGCGCCTCCACAACGCCTGCAAAGCGGTTCACGGTTCCGCTTCCGTTTCCGGTGATCACGCTGACTTTATCCGCGTAGTAGATGTTCTTCGCGGAATCCTTTCCCCCTCCTGAAACCATGTGCAGGATTGCGGCAATCAGAGCGACTGCAAAAATAAGGCATCCAATAAAAATCACCTTTTTCTTCCCCATCAGATTGTCTTTGAAATTCCCATTTACATTCATTTTCATTCCCTCCTCATCATTCTACTTTTAAGGTGTAAAAGTTTGTTGAAGTTAGTCCGACAAAGTGTATATAGAAAGTGCTGCGGCTTTCCTTCGGCAAACCATTCCGAGGAACCTCTGAAAGCGGGAATCGTGTTCAGCAAAGGCTTCCACGATTCCTGAGTTTCCTCTCCATTGCCTCAATAAGGAAGCCGCAGCACTTTCCAGATCCAATTTGTCCCTCTAAGTTATCGCACTATACCCTCACCACATAACTTAAGTTCCAATGTCCAATTATAGTTTCAGTATACTGGAAAACAGTTGGAAATACTATTTAGATTTTCTTAAATTTTCGTTCATTTCTGTGTCATATAATCTTTTGACTGAACTCTCGTTCTTTTATTTCTACATAAATAATCTCCCCACAACAATCGCTCCGTAACTTTGTCCATAACCTTCAACTCTTCACCGCATATATCCCATCTGTTCTGTGGAGATATTTAGTAGTGTTGCCAGTTTTGCTCTGTCCGGCTCTGCCTGATTAAGCATCACGATATACTCACTGTTGGAAATCATCGTACTTGCAAGAACAGAATCTAACAAATTAAAACAGGCAATCTTCGCCTACTTATTTTAGAAGAATGAGGCGAAGTTTCACACGCCAGTTGGGAAATTGAAATTCCCCAACTCACTCCCCAACTTTTACCCAATTCCATGCATAAATAGCGGTAATTTTCGATAAGTCAAAATTTATTCCTCAACACTAAAAAAGGTCCACCGGACCTTTTTGTCGCATGCTTGGCAACGCAAAAAAACCTTGAATCATCCCATTTTCATAGGAAATTCAAGGTTTTTCGTTGATTTACATGATAATCATACGGTTCAAATTCTTATGCGAACTGTAAGATTATGCGTTCATCTGAGCTGCAACTTCAGCTGCGAAATCTTCATTTTTCTTTTCAAGACCTTCACCTGTCTCGAAACGAACGAATTTCTTCAGAGTGATAGTTGTTCCGTTAGCTTTTCCAACTTCGTCAAGGTATTTAGCTACAGACTGTTTTCCGTCTTCAGCTTTTACATATACCTGATCTAACAGACAGATTTCCTTCATCTCTTTGTTGATACGTCCGGAAATCATTCCCTGGATAACCTTTTCCGGTTTCTGAGATTCTTTCGGGTCGTTCATGATCTGAGCAAGAAGAATTTCTTTCTCATGTGCGATGTAATCAGCATCTACATCTGCCTGGCTTACATACTTAGCATTTAAAGCTGCTACCTGCATAGCTACGTTTTTCAGAGCTTCTTTAACAGCATCGTTAACAACTGCTGTATCAGCTTCTACAAGAACACCGATACGTCCGCCACCGTGAATGTAAGATACTACACAGCCATCTGTAACGATCTTTTCGAATCTTCTGATGCTGAGCTTTTCTCCGATTACAGAAATCTTTTCTGTAAGTGCATCGTTAACTGTCTTAGAAGCATCTTCGTTCCAAGCTTCAGCCATGAATCCTTCCATATCTGTAGCTTTTGTAGTAAGTGCCTGATTAACAACTGCTTTTACGAATGCCTGGAAATCAGCGTTCTTAGCAACGAAGTCTGTCTCAGAGTTAACTTCTACGATAGCTGCTGTCTTATCTTCTTTAACGTCTGCCATAACAATACCTTCAGCTGCGATACGTCCGGCTTTCTTAACAGCCTTAGCTTCGCCGTTCTTTCTGAGGTATTCGATTGCTGCATCCATATCTCCGTTAGATTCGTTCAGAGCTTTTTTGCAGTCCATCATACCAGCGCCTGTCATTTCTCTTAATTCTTTTACCATGCTTGCTGTGATTGCCATGATTTTTTCCTCCATCTTTCAATATGATCTTTTGGATTGTTCGAATTATTCTTCTGTTGTTTCTTCAGCTGTTTCTACGTCTTCGCCTTCGTAAACTTCTTCTGCTTCGCCCTGGTTTGCTTCGATTACAGCATCAGCCATCTTAGATACGATAAGTTTTACAGCTCTGATCGCATCATCGTTTCCTGGAATTACATAATCAAGTTCTTCCGGATCACAGTTTGTATCAGCAATACCGATCAGCGGGATTCCAAGTGTGTGAGCTTCCTGAACACAGATTCTTTCTTTCTTAGGATCTACTACAAAGATAGCATCCGGGATTCTCTTCATTTCTTTGATTCCGCCAAGGTTCTTTTCAAGCTTTTCCCATTCTTTCTTGATTTCGATAACTTCTTTCTTCGGCAGTACATCGAATGTTCCGTCTTCTGACATAGCTTCGATTTCTTTCAGACGAGCGATTCTGCTCTGGATTGTCTTGAAGTTTGTAAGCATTCCTCCAAGCCATCTTTCGTTAACATAGTACATTCCGCAACGTTCTGCTTCTGTCTTGATAGCGTCCTGAGCCTGTTTCTTTGTTCCTACGAAAAGGATCTTTCCACCTTCTGCTGCGATGTCAGATACTGCCTGGTAAGCTTCATCTACTTTACCTACAGATTTCTGAAGGTCGATGATGTAGATACCATTTCTCTCTGTGTAGATGTACTCTGCCATCTTAGGGTTCCATCTTCTTGTCTGATGTCCAAAATGAACACCTGCTTCTAAAAGTTGTTTCATTGAAATAACGCTCATGTTTCTTTCCTCCATTGGTTTTTTACTTCCGTGTGCTTATGTCCGCGAACCATGCTTGTCAGCTTTGGCACCACCGGGATAAACCACACACGTGTTTTTTTGCAACGTTAGCATTGTATCACAAAAGCCCTGCATACGCAAGGCTTTTTTCAGGGTTTCCCCTGCAGGTTCTCATATTTTTTCAAAATCAGCAGCAAAAAAGCTGATATCCGACAAGGAGGCACAGCAGAACGATCAGAATTCCGATAAATATGCTCGGAATGAACATCATGATCACCATACCAAGTGCCACAAAAAACAGTGCAAAACCAAATACCCGTTTCATCTTCGTTCCTGCTTTTTCCTCTTTTACAATAAATATATGCCAGAAACCTACGTCTATTCCTGATTTTCCGGAGAATCTGCTTCATTTAACAGATTTGCCACATCCTCTTCGGTCATTTTATCCTCAGATGGGGATTTAAAACGGTCGATCACATCCGGGACCATATCCAGGATCTTAGTCATGGTATCCTGATTCTTGATGTTGACCAGTCTGGTTGTTCCGTTCTGGATCACAAGCACCGCACTCGGGATCATCTTTCCGCCGAGTCCGCCGGCTCCTCTGTCCTTTTTGTCCGCATGAAATGCCCCTGCTCCGATTGCAAAAGATACATCAACAAGCGGAAGAATGATCGTATCTCCGATGTGGATTGCATCTCCTACAACGGTTTTGGATGATACCACACCGTTCATCCCTTTAAACAATGCATCTACTGTCTCTTTAAACTGATTATCTACTGCCATTTTTCGATTCCTCCTGTTATTTTCTATCGAATGCTTTACCATTTAAACTCCCTGATATCATGGTAAGTGCTGCGGATATTCTTATCCAGCAGCATCTTTGCTGCAAATACTGCCATATGAACTGTTCTTAGTCTTCCTTTTACATAAACGGAACCTTCCAGTACCCGCTTTTCAAAATCCGGTTCCAGATCCATATTTTCTCCAACAAACGCGTAAAGCATTCCGCAAAGCGCAAGTACCTGTCCGGTATGATAAGGATCTTCAAAACCGAAATGCAGTTTTACGCGAAGCTTTTTCGGCTTTAGAAAACGTTTCACCCATACCAGCTCTTTTTTGCCATGCGTAAAAGCTGCCTTATGGTTTTCTTTTTCCAGAAACTCCAGAATTTTGTCTTTTTTATTTGCGATATTTTTTATTTTATCACATAAATTCTTCCATGTACATTTGATCTTTTCCAGAAAATTCCGGAGTTTCTGACTGATCCTCCGGATCATTTTTCCAAATGCTTTGACTGGTTTCTTTCGCTTTCGTGGAGTTTTGTGAGCCTTTCCAGGTTCTCTCTCGTCATGAACATCCTTTTTTTCTCTGGATTCACTTTCCTTTTCCAGTGTAGCATTCTCTTCTTTTTTTTCTGAAAATGTTTTCACCTTCGTGTCAGGATTTCCCTGTGTTTCTGTTTTGGACTTCTCATCTTTCACGTCCGCATGCTCTGGCTTTGCATACGTTCCGCTTTCGGCTTTCTTTTCCGGCAGCGTCTGCGGCTTCTTTACATCTACCGCATCATTTCTTTCCGCCGTTCTCTCACTGGCATTCTCCGCACCGGCTTTTTTTCCGCCATCCGGCTTTTTCTCCTTCTTTCTCACCGGTTTATCTTCCGCTTCCAGAACATCTCCCAACTTCTTCCAGGCAATCCGCCCCTGCCATTTCACATCGCCGTTCCGATACTCCACTCTTCCTGCAATCAGATGAAGCAGCCATGAAATCTTAAGATTCCCCTCCGCATCTTCCAGCTTTCCCGGAAACCCGGCACACAGTTCATACCTCAGCGGTACAAAGAGAAGGACACCGATCACAAGTAGCAGGATTCCAAGAATCACCAGAAGAATTATCCCGATAATCTTCAAAATCAATCCAATGATATGTAGAATCATTCTTCTTTCCTCTCCTGCTTTCTGATGTAAGACCGGATATCCAGATCTCCTGTCTCTTCATAAACTTCCTTTGCGATCTCTTCTACCAGATACAGCGCATCATCATATCCGCTTGCAAGACCAACTGCGAAAATACCATCATCGATCACACTTCCCTGGCGGAACATCAACGTCGAATAAAATTCCAGCTGGTTTTCCCCTTCTTCGATCAGTGCGATCACATAAGTATTCAACGGATACTTTTTTTTATTCAGTTTTGCAATCACTTTTTCTTTCTTTTTTGTCATACTCTCGCTGACATAAAGATTTTTGTAAAACCTCATGTGCGCTGTCTCCCCGACCTTTAATTATTATAATAAGAATCAAGCACCTGCTTTGCTACACTGACACCAGTAATGGTCGCCGTATCTGCATCCTCGACACAGACGCTGATTGCCAGCTCCGGATTATCCACATTGGAAAATCCGACAAACCAGGAATGTACTGTATTTCCATCTTCACTGACCTCGGCAGTTCCGGTTTTCCCTGCCACCGTATAAGACGCACCCGAAAGCGCAGCTCCGGTACCATAATCCACAACCGCCTTCATGTATTCCGTAAGCTGTGCAGCTTCAG
The DNA here is from genome assembly GCF_025149785.1 of Coprococcus comes ATCC 27758. Classification (GTDB taxonomy): domain Bacteria; phylum Bacillota; class Clostridia; order Lachnospirales; family Lachnospiraceae; genus Allocoprococcus; species Allocoprococcus comes. Next base: position 1,884,568 of record NZ_CP102277.1, read on the forward strand.
ATGATGTCATCAGCTCTTTGTAGCTTTCCGGCATATATTTCTTCACCGTTGTGCCTGCATAATTTGTAATCTTGTCCACCAGATACGGCTTCATCAGCTTTCCACCATTTGCGATCGCCGAAACGATCATCGCCATATGGTACGGACTGACCTGTGTCTCTCCCTGACCAATTGCAGTCATCATCGTATCTGCATCTCCTGCATCTGTTTTCAGGCGGAAACTGCTTTCATTATATTTCACATCACCCGGAAGCTTGCTGTTAAACAGCATCTGTTTGGCAGTCTTTCTCCATTCTGCCTTATCCAGCTGCAACCCGATATTTGAAAACGAAGAATTGCAGGAATTTGCAACCGAATCCGTCAGATTCTCTTCCCCATGGGCAGTGCTGTTATAACAGTGGATCGTCGCCCCATTCTGTGAAAATTCTCCGTTACATTCAAACGAATAATTGTTATAATCTGGATTCTGCCGCATAAAAGCAAGTGTTGTCACCAGCTTGAATGTCGACCCCGGTGTATACTGTCCAAGTGTAGCCCTGTTAAGAAGCGAACTGTTCTCGTCATTGTTCAATGCATCCCAGTTTTCCGAAACATTATTCGGATCAAAAGACGGCTTCGATACCATTGCCAGGATCTTCCCTGTACTTGGCTCCATCACGACAACTGCACCTTTATTATCTCCCAGTGCATTATATGCTGCATTCTGCAGGTTCGCATCCAGGGTTGTGACCACCGTATCTCCCGTATTCTTCTGGTCTTTAAATTCATTCGCCAGCTTTTCCAGGAAAAAGGCATTTGAAGTCAGAAGATTGAAATTCTGTGAGGATTCCAGTCCGGATTTTCCTTTTGCGGCATATCCGACAACATGTGCAAACACTTCTCCTTCCGGATATTCCCGTGTTTCCGATCCATCGTCATTTGTCACAGTCTGTGCAAGCACTTCTCCATTTTTATCTGTAATACTGCCGCGCAGCACACGATCCGCAAGAAGATCCTGTCGGATATTGTAAGTGCTGTTGACAACCTCCTTACTTTTTACCACATCAAAATAAACCAGATATCCCATCAGTACCAAAAACAGTGTTACAAAAATATAAGTAACTCTCGTCAGTTCTTTATTGGTCATCTGCTTCTCTTTTTTCTTACTGGCTCCGCTTCTTTCTGCCTGTGTTTCTTTCGGACGCCGCTGTCCGTTTTTTTGGCTGCTGCGTGCGGCCTTTTTCTTCGGTTCGCCATCCGTTCGTCTGCTGCGGCTTTTCCCTTCTGCCTTCTTCTTTTGGTCGTGATACCCGCTCTCGTCTGGCAGGCTCTCCAGCTGCTGATCCAGATCTGGAAGTTCGTCTTCTCTGTAATTTTTTCCTTTCAATGTCTTCTTCCTCGTCTTCTCTTAATACATACAGTCCCTGAATGATCGCAAACATAATGATCGTACTGAGGACGGAGGTTCCACCGTAACTTACCAGTGGAAGCGTCACTCCGGTAGACGGAATGAACTTGGTCACGCCTCCGATCGTCAAAAATGTCTGAAAAATATAACAGGTTCCAAGTCCCAGTGCCACCAGTTTATAAAAGCTGTCCCGAAGCTGCATCGCAATATTCAGAAACATCATATAAACACTGACACATACCAGGATCAGACAAAGTGCAAAAATCAGTCCCATTTCCTCCGCAATTGCTGAAAAAATAAAATCCGACTCTGCAACAGGTATCTGATCTGCCGCCCCTTGAAAAAGTCCCATTCCAAACCAGCTTCCTGTGCCGATCGCCATCAGGGATTGTGCCACCTGATAACCACCTTCATTGTAAACGGCAAATGGATCCTTCCATACCAGTACACGCACACGGACGTGGTTAAATAACTTATATGCCACAACTGATGCCCCACTTCCTGCAATCAGTCCGGCAATTACATAAAGTGGCTGTCTGCTTGCCACATAGAGCATCATCAGATATACAGCAAAGATGATCAGCGCCGCACCAAGGTCTTTTGACACAACCAGGATCAGCACATGCATTGCTGCCACTGCCGTTGTGATCACAATATTCTTAAATGAAGTATCATCCTTCAGACTCGCCGCAACGAAAAATACAAAAATGATCTTCACAAGCTCAGATGGCTGAAGGGTAAAACCTCCGATTGCAACATTCAGCATCGCTCCCCCAGTCACACGTCCTACAATGATAACGACCCCAAGCATTACAACACCTGCAATTGCATAGAATATTTTCCATTCTGACAGAGCTTTTACCTTCCGGATGATGACCGGGATCACAAGACTTATCGCTACGGATGCACTGACAATGATAAACTGCTTTACAGCAAGCGAATACGAAAGTCTGGTGATCATAATAAAGCCGATTGCCATCAGCATACACATATTATTTACAACCAGCCGCGACACTCGCGGGTAAATTTTTGTATACAACAAAATGACCGCCAGAAACAGTACCACCTGCATCCCGTAAAATCCGATCATTTTTGTTTCATTTGTCTGCAGATACATCACCAGAAATGCAATCATATGAAGCAGAAACATCAGCACATTCTGCTTTCTGAAAATACTTCTCTGTGTATACTCATCTGCGTAATTAAATACTGCAAAACATTCAAATGTATAGACCAGCATCAGGGCTATCATCAGATATTTTGACAGCTCTACAATTATATTGACCAAAATTCCACCTACTTTATTCCTCTTTTCCAGTGTCCCCTGGTGTACGTTCCCTCCGGAAGTTCTTTTCCTTCAAAATACGCACTTAAAATCTGTCTTACCTCCTGCTGCCTTTCAGTAGTAAACATCAGTCGGATCCGCCCAGGACCGATCTGATATACCTCTTCCATCCGGTCTCCCAGATATAATGGTACATAATTGTAAAGGATATTATAACAGTAATCACATTCATTTTTTACCACAAATGGATTACGATATCTGTCAGTTATTGTCGTCTGTCCGGATTTTTTCAGACATCCTCTGGTCGTTTTCTGAATACATCCTGCAGATATCATCATCGGAAGATAACCATATACGATCACTTCTCCATCCTTTACCCGGAGATCCTGGAGTTCTCTTTCTGTCAGTTCCACGGGCGCTGTAAATTCAAAAACTCCCTTTTCCTTCCAGAATTTCCTGCTTTCCTGATTAAATTCATACAGATTGTAATCGGTCATAATCCTTCCGGTATAACCATGCTCTTTCAGAAACGCAAAACTTTCATAATTGGCGATCAGAATGCCGTCCCATCCGGCTCCGAATATCCGGTTATATGCAGCTTCATACTGTTTTCGGGTTCTTTCCCGGAAAATATACGGCATGACCAGATAAATTTCTTTCCCTGCTGCATGTACTTTTGTAATCCACTCCACATAGCTGTCCTTCTCCCAGATGCGAGGGAACATGGTACAATCCGCATAGATTCTTCCGATTGCTTCTTCTTCCAGAATCACTTCCATCTGTTCTGCGGTTCTTACCGATGCCGTCCATCCGGAAAGTATCTCTTCTTCCATTGAAAGCTCTGTCTTATCTTCTTCCGGATCTTTCACTTCACCACTTCTTCTGTATTTCTCACAGATCACTTTTTCCAGCGTCTCCAGTGCTTCCCTTCGAAGTTCGTTCAGGCTCTGCATCGGAAGAAATACTTTTTCTCCGATCTCGGCCTTTAAAAAGGAAAATTCAAATTCCGTATTTCCCGTCTTGCGCAGCTGCTTTTCAATCCGCTCTCTGCTCATCGGCTGGCTCAGTGCTTCCTGTGCTTTTTCACCGGCAACCGTAATCTCGGCATCCCGGCACTTCACCGTAAGCGTTGCCTTTTCTTGCGGATACAGCCGGAAAGTTCCGCAGATCCGTTCTTTTATTTTTCCATTTACAAATTCTTCACGCAGCGTGTCAATCAATGTGCTGTTTCTTGTGCGCATCCAGATTTCATCCCTCTTGAACGGGGTATCTGCAAATACTGGGATCTGCACATTCATTCCTTTTCTGACTGCATCCTTACAGGTATAATTATCTGCTTTTTCCCTGCCTTTGCGCATCGGGAGTTCAATAATATCCTGCGGATACAGGTCTGTCAGTGCTTTTGCAGTCACATTTCTGCCTTTTTTAGCAAGTACCTTTACTGCCGGCACTCCTGCATGGTTCGGACGGTTTAAGGAAATCATCTCCCGTCCATTCTGTGTATGATAATAACCCGTATGGAAACCGCCACGGTTATAGAGATCCAGCAGCATCTGCCGATCCTCCTCGCGGACACGGTATTTCTTCATCGCATACGCTGCCGGATCCTCTTCTGCCGGACATTCTTCGTAATATTTCAGATAAAGATCGGTATATTTCCGGTACTGGAAAGCGACTGCTGCCGCATACTCCGGCTTCTTCATCCGGCCTTCAATCTTGAAGGAATAAATCCCGCTCTCGATCATCTCCGGGATCAGTTCCAATGTACAGATATCCTTAAGACTCAGCAGATACTGTGGTCTCTTTGCTTCCGGTGTCCGGTAAAGCAGTCTGCACGGCTGTGCGCACTGTCCACGGTTGCCACTTCTGCCGCCGATAAAACTGCTGAACAGGCACTGACCGGAATAGCAATAGCAGAGTGCACCATGTACAAAGCTTTCAATCTCAAGCTCTGTCTCATCGGCAATCTTTTTCACCTCTGCCATACTCAGTTCTCTGGATGTAACAATCCGCTGTGCACCTTCCTTTTCCAGAAACTTCGCCCCATCCACTCCCGTAAGCGTCATCTGGGTACTTGCGTGGATCGGAAGATCTGGAAAATGCTTCCGGATAAAACGGAACAGTCCGATATCCTGCACGATCACCGCATCCAGCCCCTGCCGGTAATAAGGGAGCAGATAGTCATACATCTGTTTTTCCATCTCACGGTCTTTGATCAGTGTATTCACGGTCAGATACAGTCTTCTTCCATGCAAATGCACATAATCAATTGCCTCTAAAAGTTCTTCCTCCGTCAGGTTATGTGCATAAGCACGTGCCCCGAAAAGGGCTCCCCCTGTATATACCGCATCAGCTCCTGCTGCAATTGCCGCTTTCAGGCACTCCATACTCCCTGCCGGTGCAAGGATTTCAACTCTGTCTTTCATATAACTCCTCTATCTTTAAATAACCTGTATACAAAGTCCCTGTGTTGCAGACATTTCTCTTTGTATACCGGAGTATCAAAAATAGACTGCCTCAGGACAGTCTATTTTGTACGGTGATTTTTCATTTCTGTTTCAAGCTGTACGATCTTCATCTGAAGTTCCTGGTTCTCTGCCTTGAGTTTATCCAGTGCTTTTTCAGCATTCTCATACTTGATCTGTACTGAGATCAGTTCATGCTTTAAATCGTACATCTCTTTGTCTTTTGCCTCGATGTCGCTTTCTAATGCGCCGCCCTGTTTCTTGGCTTTAAAATAATCATCTGCTATATTTAAAGCAAGAAGCACACTTCTGGCTTCCGCACTCTGCTTGCGATATCCATCGCTGCTTGTACATTCCTCGATTTTATGGTTCAGATAAGTGGATACCTTCTGCAGATAATCTTCGCTTTCAAATCCGCTCAGGGTGAATACTTTGCCGCCTATCAAAACTTCTGTATAATTTTTTGACGATGCCATAAAGAACCTCCTTGCCGCCTAATCCTTTTTTCATTATAAACTATATTCTGATAAAAACCAACCACTTTTCGATATTTTCAGCAGAAATTCTGTTTTATTCTTTATCAGCCAGCTCAAAATGATTCTTTCTGACCTTCAAAATCCCCTCTTTTTCCATTTTTTTCAACTCATGTGACAGCACACTCCGGTTGATCCCCAGATAATTTGCCATCTGTTCTCTGTTAAATTCAATATCAAAGGCATTGCTTTTATGGCGTCTTTGCTGAATTCTCAGATACTGCTCGATTCTTTCCCGGATTCCTCTAATCGACAGCAATTCAATCTTCCTGCACTTGCGGATATCTTCATTTGCAAGGAAATGAACCGTTTTCTTGTAAAACTCAATCCTCTCACGCAGATCCAGAACGCCCTCTTCTTCCATCGCCCGTACAGGAAACCAGAAAATGTGTGCCTGTTCCGATGCATAAACATCATAAGGACTCGTCTTTTTTTCACTGACCGCAATCTCCACTCCCACAACAAACGAGCTGACAAGCTTCTGGACCAGCTGCTCAGTTCCATCCCGGTAATACTGCACTTTACAGAGTACCCCGTCAAGCAGGATTCCGATATTGTTCAGTTTTTCTCTTTCTCTTATGATGATTTCGCCCTTGTCATAGGTTACGGTTCTGCCGCCTAACCGGTTAATGATCACATCCGCCTTCTTCCGATCCATATCACAAAAGAAAATGCTCCGGTAAATCGCTTCCCTTTCTTGTTCTTTCTGCATTTATGCTGCCACCTTCTGCCCGTTTTCTCTATTTGTCCATTATAGCATCTGCCACGCTATCCTTCAAGGAACAGCACTTTTTCTTCCGGAAATGCGAGTGCATCCGGCATTCCTTTTTCTTCCAGAGTGGCAGAAATCTCTCTTTGGACAAACCAGCAGAAGTCCTCACATCCCGACTCGCATTGGATAAAATATTTTCGTTCAAATGGATAATCCACACTTTTCCATTCTTTAACTTTCAGCATAGCCCCGGATATCGTTCCATACACCGGAATCAGATCATGAGCTCGGATCCCGATTGCCTTCACATTCTCCGGCACACTGCGTCCTTTAAAAATCAGCTGCACATCCCAGTCTTTCACATACACCGTCTGCGCATCCATCCGGTAAACATCTGCAATATTTTTACATCCGGTAAGTCTTGCCGCTGTCTTATAGCGCGGTGCATTAAATACTTCTTTTACCGGACCCAGGCGGATTCCATGTCCATCTTCAATTACCAGAACCTCTTCACTGAAGCTGTAGATTTCATCCCTGCTGTGGGACACCATGATCACCGTACCTTCATAATCACTCAGTATTTCCATCAGCTCGGTCAGCATCCGCTCCCGAAGATACGCATCCAGTGCCGAAAATGGTTCATCCAGAAGGATTACGTCCGGTTCATATGCCATAATCCGTGCCAGTGCCGTTCTCTGCTGCTGTCCGCCGGAAAGCTTTGACGGATAAAGCTTTTCCAGTCCGTCCAGCTGGAAATGATGGATCAGCTGTTCTACCATTTTCTGCTTATCTTCTTTGTTTCCAGTAAATCCAATCCCGATATTCTGCTCCACGGTCATGTTCGGAAACAACGCATAATTCTGAAAAAGATAACCGACTTTCCTTTTTTGTGGCTTCAGAAAAATCTTTTTTCCGGCATCAAAAAGGGTAACTCCGTCAATCACGATCCGCCCTTTTTCCGGTCTTTCGATCCCGGCAATACTTTTCAAGGTCAGGCTTTTCCCACATCCGGAAGCGCCCAGGATTCCGATCCGCTTTTTTTCACTTTTAAAGGCAACATCCAGCCTGAATTTTTCATACTGTTTTTTTATCTCTAGTTCTACCATTGCTTTGTATGTTTCATTCCCTTTCCAAATGCCAGATTCATAAGTACTACTATTCCGAATGCGATCAGGATTACAATTCCGACCCACACACCTGCCGTCTGATAATCACCGTCCTGGATGACCATTGCAATCCTCTGGGAAATGGTTGCCGTCTTTCCTGGAATATTGCCCGCAAGCATGGAGGTCGCACCATATTCTCCAAGCGCTCTTGCAAATGCAAGAATTGTACCGGATGCAACTCCAGGACCTGCCGCCGGCATGATCACCCTCCAGAAAATCTTCCACTCCGGCATACCGAGCGTCTGCGCCGCATAGATCAGGTTCACATCCACCTGTTCAAATGCTGCTCTTGCATTCCGGTACATCAGTGGAAATGCAATCACAGTTGCCGCGATCACGCATCCTGCCCAGGACTGTACGATCTTGATATCAAATGTCGTATAAAGATACGATCCAACGGTTCTTCTCGTACTGAAAATGAGCAGCAGGAAAAATCCTGCAACCGTCGGCGGAAGCACCAGCGGCAGTGTCAGAATCCCATCCAGCACAGCCCTGAGACCCGTCTTCGCTTTCAGCATCTTTCTTGCTGCCCATATTCCCAGGAAGAATGACACGATCGTTGCTGCGATTCCTGTTTTGATTGAAATGAAAAGCGGACTCCAGTCAAGTCCTGCAAGGATCTGTCTTATTTCTTCCATATCGTTCCTCTTTTACTCTACGTTTGTATCGAAATAGTAGCTGTCAAAGATCTTCTTTGCGTCATCGGATGTTACATATGCAAGGAAATCATCGGCTGCTTTTTTCTTTGCATCATCTGCCTCTTTATTTTCCACACGGCAGATCGGATAAATCACATTACCTGTCAGATCATAGCTTACTGTCTGAAGGATCTTGATCTGATCCTCATATCCGTATGTATCAGAATAATAAGTTGTTCCAACTTCGCATGCACCCTCTGTAACGGTGATCAGCACCTTGCTTACATTTGCCTGCTCACTGATTTCTGCTCCACCAAGAGCTTCAGAAACCTGTTCTGTTGTGATGGTAGACGCATCGTCTACTTTGTCCAGAATTCCGAGATTCATCAACGCCTGACGGGTGTATTTTCCAACTGGTACACTTCCGCCTGCAAGTGCAATGCTCTTTGCCTCATTTAAGTTTTCAAGCCCGGTTACTGCTGTATCACTGTCCTTTAATGTGATAACGACTACCTGATTGTTCACTACATTATGGCGGGTTCCTTCTACTACCAGTCCGTCAGCCTCAAGCTGATCCATCTGTTTCTGTGCTGCAGAGAAGAACAGGTCACACTCATATCCTTCTTCGATCTGTGTCAGCAGAGTTCCTGAGCTGTCTGCATTGTAGACAATCTTCACATTCGGATGCTCTTTTTCATAACGCTCTGCAATATCTGTCATTGCCGTATTCAGGCTGGCTGCGATAAATACCTGAAGCTCTACATCCTCTTCTTTGTCAGCCTTTGTTTCTGTCTTTTTGTCTTCTGTTTTTGTGTCGGTCTTTTTACCGTCACATGCAGCAAGTGATGCTGTCATCAGCAGAACCAGACCTGCTGCCACTGTTTTCTTAAATAAGTTATTCTTTCTCATGATTTTAATATCCTCCTTTTCCAAATCCACAGTTTGGAAAAGTACACACCGGACAGGACAGACAAAGTCCTCCCTGTCCAAGAAGCCGGAAATCTTTTTCATGCAGCTTTTCATCACACATAATCCTCGGAAGAACCAGATCAAAAATCGTCCGTTTTGCATACATCACGCATCCCGGAAGACCCATGACCGGAATCTGTCTGCCTTCTTTTTCACAATAAGCAAGCATAAACATGGCTCCCGGAAGAACCGGTGCCCCATAAGTCACCACTTCCGTACAGGCATTTTTGATCGCAAGCGGAGTCCTGTCATCCGGATCTACACTCATTCCACCGGTACAGACGATCAGGTCAGAACCATCCTCGATCAGAGTCTGGATTGCTTCCATGATCATCTCATGATCATCGTTGCACTGGATCTGCTTCACCTCTGTAACGCCACATTCTTTCAGTTTTTCGATCACAACCGGAGTAAATTTATCCTCGATCCGGTGATAATACACTTCGCTTCCCGTCGTTACGATTCCCGCTTTTTTCTTCTGGTACGGAAGAATCCGGAAAATCGGTTCTTTTCCTGCCACTTCACAGGCCTTCTGCATCTTTTCTTCTTCGATCACAAGCGGAATGATCCTTGTTCCTGCAATCTTATCTCCGGTTTTCACCGGAAAATTTCCATGTCTGGATGCGATCATCATCTCACCAAGATTGTTCACCGCATTCAGCTTTTCGGTATTGATCTTCAATACCCCTTCACAGTCGGCGATCAGTTCGATTTTTCCTTCCTTCACTTCGGAAGGATGCATATGCTCACCCTGACAGATCTGACGCAAGATCTCAGCTGCCTCATTTTCATGAAGCATACCTTCCTGTTTTTCCCAGATATAAAGATTCTCTTTTCCCACAGATAAAAGTACCGGAATGTCTTCCTTGGTAACAATATGTCCCTTCCGGAAAACAGCATCCTTTACAACTCCCGGAATAATCTGTGTAATGTCATGGCACAGCACCTGCCCCACTGCATCTTCTGTTCTTACCAGTTTCATTTTTTGTTCCTCACTTTATATGGATTATGGCATAAAAATACCTGCCGTCACTGCGGCAGGTATTCTGCCCAAGCCTTTTTATATTTTACCATAAAAAGGATGGATAAATAAGTTGTCCAGACAACTTTTTTATTTTGTTTTATAGACAAGATCGATTGCTTCCGCAACTCCGTTTCCGATCTTTCGTGCTTTATCCGAAATCGTATAACAAAGTTTTCCCTCTATCCTTGCATCCACATCTCCGATCTTCAATCCTTTTTTGACCGGTACACCTTCCTGGAGCATCCCACGGACAATCCCGTGGAGCCTCGCATAGACAGGTTCATCTCCGCACCTTGCAACAATCTGCCCTTTTTTCACCACATCACCAATTCTCGCGACCGGATGCATGATTCCGTCTGCGGATGCCTTTAAAAGGCGTTCCACCGTATAGCCGCCAATATTTCCCGGAATTCCGGTGTTGGGGATTGCACTTCCCTCGCGGATCACTTCGCCCAGATGCTCACCTCTTTGCGTTTCAATCACAAAATGGCAGTCTCCGGCTGCCGTAAAGCCCGGTCCGATACCGATAACAAGAGGAGCGTCACTGATCCGGGTCCCAAGATTCTTTTTTGCCATGATCCCGTCAACCAGTACATCCGGCAGATATTCTTTCCGCACTTCTGCTTTTTCATCCACCATGACAGCAATTTTCCGTGTTGCCATAATTGTTTCTGCTTCTTCAAAATTGTCGGCAAGAACTGCTTCTATTCCTTCTACCACTGCATGTTCTTCGTACACCGCTCTTGAAAATGCCACCTCACGTCTGACGGTGAGTGGGATGGCAACATCCGTCATCAGGATCTGATGTCCTCTTTCCCACAGCTCTGCCGCAATTCCTGTGGCAAGATCCCCGGCTCCTCTTATCAGGATCTTCATTTACTCTTCTTTCTCCTTTGGTAAAACCAGATTCAGGAACACTGCAACCAGAGTAGACAGTGCAACCGGTGATTTACCGAAAATGGTTGTTACCCATGCAGGGAGCTGCGCAAGTGCTGCATTTGCCTGTGTCACACCCATTCCAAGTGCAATGGCAAGTCCTACGATGGATGTATTTCTATAATTCATCTTTGAATTATTGATCAGTTTGATACCCGTCATGGAAATCATTGCAAATACAGAGATTGTTGCGCCTCCAAGCACACATGACGGAATAGTTAGAAGAATGTATGCGATCTTTGGCATGATTCCTGCAACCAGCATGATCATCGCTGCAATTCCAAATACTCTCTTTGCTACTACTTTCGTAGAACTTACGATTCCGACATTCTGACTGTAGGTTGCTGTCGGGAGTCCGCTGAAAAATGCGCAGACAATATTGCTGACTCCATAACCAATGATACCACCGCTTAATTCCTCATCCGTCGGCATACGGTCCATTCCTCCGGTCGTCGTTGCTGAAAAGTCTCCGATTGCCTGAATAGAGCTGATTGCGAACAATACCGCAATCGCAACACATGAGGATGGCTCGAATTTAATTCCGAAATGCATCGGCTGTGGGAACTGTACCCATTTTGCCGTTAATACGGAAGAAAAATCCACCATTCCAAAGCCAAGCGCAACTACATATCCAACTATGATTCCGATCAGAACGGAAGAAAGCTTTAAAAAGCCCTTTCCAAAATGATTCAGTCCTGTTACGACTACCAGTGTGATGATCGCAACAAGCCAGTTCTGCCATGAACCATAATCCGCACTTCCTGCTCCACCTGCCATATAATTGACTGCGGTCGGATACAGCGAAAGTCCGATTGCAAATACAACCGTTCCCGTAACCAGCGGCGGGAAAAGATGACGGATCTGCTTGATAAATATTCCTACAATAATCGCAACAATACCGCCCACGATCTGTGCACCAAGTATTGTTCCAACATCTGCATCCTGTGCAATTGACTGCATAATCGGCACATACGCAAAGCTGATTCCCATAATAACCGGAAGCCCGGCTCCTATCTGATAAGACTTAAATTTGATAAACGGAAAAAGCTGGATGAATGTCGAAATCGCTGACATTGCAAGAGATGCCTGAATCAGGACAACCGTATCTGATTCTGAAAGTCCGGACACACCAGCAAGAATGATCGCCGGTGCAACACAGCCAATGATCATCGCCACTACATGCTGGAATGCCAGCGGAAGTGCCTGACCAAAGGATGGTTTTCCGTTAAGGTTAAATAGTTCCTGTGAAGTATTACTATTCTTCGTACTCACTTTTTTGCCTCCTTCTCTACCCACTTACAACTTTCGTTGTCAAAGCTATCGTATCTATGATAGCACGAATAGTTTTCAATGACAATTCGGCAATGTTCCGTTTTTCAACACACAATTGCTTTATTTTTCCAAAATATTAACGAAACGATGTAATCCGTACTTTTTCACCAGAATCCCGTTCTACTCTTAAGGCGATTCTCTCTGCCATTTTCAGACGTTTTTCGTCATCTGCTTTGTTTAGCACAATATAGAAATCCATTTCCGGCAGGACATTCTTTTTCCCGCCTTTTGTCGAAACAGCCAGCCCTGCCAGATCCTCCTCCGTCAGGACCTCTTCCACTGCTTTTCCAAGTACCTGTGCCACAAGCTCAGGCCGGAAACAGCAGTCTTTTATCCTTTGTCCGATGGCATCGAGTCCATATACAGAAAGGACTATCTGGATCTGCTTTGGAATAACCGGTTCTTTCTCCCCCGGCACTTTCGCCGGAAGCATCCGTGCACCATCCGCTTCCACAAGAACCGGCGCAGGAAGCTCCCAGATCTTTTCCATTACCGGTACAGAAAGGCTTTTGATCCTGCCTCCTCCTGCATCCAGACCGGCGATCACCATGCCTTCTCTTTTATGTACTTCCAGAATTTTTTCGATAGAATCCTCCATTACAAAATAAGGGGCAGTCTCTTTTTTCATATGGGTTGTAGTCACCAGAACCGGGAGGGCACCCTTCTCTTGGTATTCAGCGAGCAGCTGTTTCAAAAGAGAAGTCTTACCTCCCGCACCCACGGCAGCAATTCTCGGTACCATCTGCTCCGTAAGTCCAAGTGCCATAAGCAGAGACTCTTTCCTTTGAAGCTTTCCATTTTCGATGACATATACATGGAAAGTTTTCTCTGTGCCTCCTTCTGTTATCCGCATTTTTTCTATTTCCGGCATATAATCAATATCTTCCAGCTCTTTTTCCAGGCTCACCTCGTAAAATACTGCTTTTTCCCGGTATCTGCGGAACACCTTTCTTCCTCCGGCATCTCCTTCCAGTTCCAGAAGTTCTTTCCCGTACTTTGCCGGAAACCAGACCGGATTGCCTTCCTGTCCATTCCAGGTCACACATCCCGGTACAACTTTTGCCTCCCGCTCCATCTTTTCCAGGAATCCTTCCATGCTTTCTTCTGTAAAATAAGGCTGATCCGCCACAAAAAATGCATAGGCATCAGCATCTCCTGCCGCACGGATCCCTGCTTTTACCGAATAGGCTGCTCCTTTATAGCTGTCTTTTGAAATCACTGTTTTTACCGGGAAACGTTCACCTTGCTGCTCGTTTTCCTGAAGTGCTTTTACCTGATGCTCAATCTCCGGATACTGTGTTACCACAATCATTTCCCATTCCGGATGCCTTTGACAGACTTTTACCAGACGGTCGAATAAATAGCGGAACATCGGCTTTTCACCCAACAGATAAAGTAGTTTGTTCTCTGCTTCTGATTGTGGCGGTTCTGTATTTTGCATCCTTTGGCTGTTAAAACGGCGGCTGTTTCCAGCCGCCAGATAAATCAGTTTAATTTTCATTTTCCATAATTCCCATTGCAATCTGTTCACTTGTAATCGGAAGTTCACGGAACCACAGACCTGTTGCATTTGCGATTGCATGCGTCAATGCCGGAGCCGGTGTATTGATGACGATTTCGCCAATCGATTTTGCACCAAATGGTCCGGTCGGCTCATAGCTGCTCTCAAATTCCACATGCAGATTTCCCATATCCATTCGGGTCGGAATCTTGTACTGCATAAATGAATTGTTCAGAAGCTGTCCTTTTTCCGTGTACTGAATATTCTCATAAAGAGTCATGCCGATTCCTTGCACGATTCCGCCTTCCGCCTGTACCCTCGCAAGATTCGGGTTAATAACAGTTCCGCAGTCAACCACTGCATAGTAATCCAGGATCTCGACATGTCCTGTCTCCGGATCCAATTCGATTTCAACAGCGCCTGCCATATAAGGCGGCGGAGATACCGGCGAACTGTGGCTTTCTGTTACCTGAAGCGCAATATCACTTCCGCACATTGCCCCTGCTCCGATTGCCGCAAGTGTCACCTCTTCTCCGGTCTTATCGCTTCTTGCAATGTGTCCATCGAAATCAACCTCATCCACTTCACATTTCAGCATCTTCGCTGCCTGTCTGACGATCCGCTTTTTCAGTTCCTCACCGGCTCTTGTCACCGCCATACCGGTCACATAAGTCGTACTTGATGCATAAGAGCCTGAATCATACGGTGAAGTATCGGTATCTGCTCCGGATACTGCAATATCATCCAGATCACAGTCCAGACATTCTGCTGCCATCTGTGCAAGAATCGTATCACACCCGGTTCCCATGTCCGCTGCCGCGATTGACATATTGTAGACACCATCCTCGCCCAGTTTGATCGTCGCAGATCCGACATCTACATTGGAAATGCAGGATCCCTGCATGGCAAGTGCTACTCCGACGCTGCGGATTTTGCCATCCGGCATAACTTTTCTTGGATACTTTTCATCCCATCCGGACATTTCTTTTACTCTCGCAAGGCATTTATCAAGTGCACAGCTATTCGCTGTCTCCCCATAATATGCCGGCATGAACTGTCCTTCTTTGACCATATTCTTCATACGGATCTCCATCGGATCCATGCCAAGTTTTTCTGCCAGTTCGTTAACAGATGTCTCAACCGCAAAGATTCCCTGCGTCGCTCCATATCCACGATAAGCTCCTGCTGCCATCCGGTTGGTATAGACCACATCGTAACGGAACCGGTATGCATCTAATGAACCATAAAGCGGAATCGCCTTATGTCCGGAAAGTCCGACCGTTGTCGGTCCATGTTCCCCGTATGCTCCTGTGTTAGAAAGTGTATACAGATCAATTGCCCGGATATTTCCCTCTTTATCTGCTCCCATGCGAACCGTCACCGCCATATCATGACGCGGTGAGGATGCAATCTGGGATTCCTCTCTTGTAAATACAATTTTCGATGGCTTTCCGGTTTTCCAGGTTACAAACGCCGGATAAACCTCACTTACCGCCGTCTGTTTTGCCCCAAATCCACCACCGATCCTTGGCTTAAATGCACGGATTTTAGATTTTGGTATGCCAAGCGCATTGGAAACAATACGGCGCACATGGTAAACGATCTGCGTAGAACTCATCACATTCAGTCTTCCATACATATCCATAAAGCAGACCGTCTGAAATGGTTCCATCATTGCCTGCTGTGCCGCTTTGACATGATATGTATGTTCTACAACAACATCGCATTCTGCAAGAACTTTCTCTACATCCCCATGTCCATCTTCTGCCTGTGCACAAAGATTCCGCTTGTTATCTGCTCCTACCGGGCACAATGCCTTCCAGCTGTCCTCCGGATGCACCAGAATTGGACCATCCAGCGCTTCCTCAGGATCTAATACTGCCGGAAGGACCTCGTATTTGACCTTGATCATCTTCATTGCACGTTCTACGCAGGCTTCATTTTCTCCGGCAATGATCGCTACCGGATCTCCTACAAAGCGAACATGCTGGTCCAGGATCAACCGGTCATACGGACTAGGCTCCGGCCAGGTCTGTCCTGCAATTGTAAAACGCTGCTGCGGTACATCCTTCCAGGTATAGATTGCTTCAATTCCCGGCACACGCATTGCCACATCTGTCTTGATCTCCTGGATCATCGCATTGGCATGCGGACTTCTTAGAAGCTTAACGATCAGACAATCCTTTGGTGCCAGATCATTTGTATATACCGGCTTTCCAGTCACCAGTGCTTTCGCATCTTTTTTTACAAATGGTACTCCTACTGCTTTCATCTGGCTCCTCCTTTTCTTTTGTACTCCAGAAAATCATGGATTCCTCTGAGCTGTCCCTCGTAGCCTGAACAGCGGCAGAGATTCCCCGCAAGGTATTCCCGGATCTCGTCATCACTTGGATCCGGATTCTCGCGGAAAAGTGCGATTGCATTCATGATCATACCCGGATTACAGAATCCGCACTGCTCCGCCCCCTGTCCTGCGATAAAAGAGCCAAATTCTTCTGCTTCCTCCTGCAGTCCTTCCAGCGTATCTACCTTGTGCCCGTCTGCTCTTGCAGCAAGCACGGAACAGGAAAGTACCGGCTTCTCATCTAAAAATACGGTACAAAGTCCACAGTTGGAAGTCTCACAGCCGCGCTTTACGCTGTAACATCCATGATTTCTCACGAAATCGATCAGAAGCAGATCAGCTGCGATCTCTTCTGTAATCTTTTTTCCATTCAGTGTCAGACTAATCTGCATTCTTTTCACCTCCGTTTGTGATTCTCTCTAACGCTCTGCGGATCAGAACCTCTGCAAGATGGGTACGATACGCTGCACTTCCACGCATATTGCTTCCCATCGGCACCTGGACTGCAAGCTCTTTTGCAAATTTTTTCAGATCTGTGCACGCATCCAGCTGTTCTGCCGGAACGTGAATACAGACTGCTTTCATCGGTCTTGCCCCAACTGCCACCTTTAGTTCATCTCCATAACGGTCAGCAGCAACCGCCAGTACCGGAAAATCCGTCTTGGTATTACGGTGTGACTGATAGCTTCCCTTTCCCGGTGTTTTCTTTACGATCACACGGACAAGGATATCATTATCTCTCTCCATCTTTGCAAACTCTTCCAGAGAAATGATCCCACCTTTATAAAGTTCTACTTCTGTATCCAGTGCAAGGAAACAGGTCAGTACATCCGAAAATCCAAACCGTCCGAAAATACTTCCGCCGATCGTCGCAAGATTCCGGAACTGTACACCGACAATACTTCTCACACTTTCTCTGATCATGTTGCAGCTCAATTCATTTAATCCTTCGTGTAACTCCAGATCACGAAGGGATACCATACATCCAATCTTCCATGCATCCTCCGTCTCTTCAATCTGATCCAGTCCGAGTCCGGACAGATCGATCGCAGTCTGGATCTGCGCAGTACTCATTTTCAGCCAGAGCATTCCACCGACGATCCGGTTCGTCTTTTTCTGGTTCAGTTCATACGCCTGCTCCAGACTCTCTGCTTTCACATATTGTTTTATCTTCAGCATCGTCTCTTTCCTTTCTATTCTTTGTTCTTGTCAAATCCAAGATGGGTATACGCAAGATCTGTGACCACCCTTCCTCTTGGTGTTCTCTGTAAAAAGCCATTCTTCAGAAGATATGGCTCATAGACATCTTCTACGGTTCCGGCATCTTCCCCGATCGCTGCCGCAAGGGTATCCAGTCCTACCGGACCTCCCTGAAATTTTTCAATCATGGTCGTCAAAAGATTACGGTCTACATGATCAAGTCCAAGCCGGTCCACATCCAGAAGATCCAGTGCCTGCCTTGCCACCTCTTCGGTGATCACCCCCTCGTATTTGACCTGGGCAAAATCCCGGACTCTTTTCAAAAGCCGGTTGGCAAGCCTTGGCGTTCCTCTGGAACGTCTTGCCATCTCAAGGGCTCCCTTTTCATCGATCTCCACATCCAGCACGCCTGCTGAACGGATGATGATGGTCTGCAGTTCTTTTTCCGTATAAAATTCCAGACGGTTCACAACCCCGAAACGATCCCGGAGCGGAGCTGTCAGCATTCCGGCACGGGTGGTTGCCCCTACCAGTGTAAAATGCGGCAGATCCAGACGGATCGACCTTGCCGAAGCCCCTTTTCCGATCATAATATCGATTGCAAAATCTTCCATCGCCGGATAAAGTACTTCCTCCACCTGCCGGTTCAGCCGGTGGATCTCATCTACAAATAGCACATCTCCTTCCTGGAGATTATTAAGGATTGCCGCCATTTCCCCAGGTTTCTCGATCGCAGGACCTGACGTGATCTTGATATTTACGCCCATTTCATTCGCAATGATCCCGGCGAGGGTTGTCTTTCCAAGTCCCGGCGGGCCGTAAAACAGCACATGATCCAGTGCCTCTCCCCTGCTTTTTGCCGCTTCTATATAAATCTTAAGAGTCTCTTTTGCCTTCGCCTGTCCAATATAATCTTCCAGAAGCTGAGGTCTTAAATGGCTCTCAATTTTTACATCCTCTTCCAGATTCTCTGTGGTAATAATTCTTCTTCCCATCCTAATCCTCTTATATCAAATATTTGAGTGCACCCTTCAGCAGATCTTCCACCGTCGTGCTCTCATCCATTTCCACTTTTCGTACTGCCTGCAGTGCCTCAGTACTTCCATAGCCAAGCGCCGTAAGTGCCTGTACCGCATCTGCCTGAAGTCCTTGTGCATTTACCGTATCTTCATCAGCTCCATTTGCCGCTTCCACCTGGTGATCCAGTACGTCCTCAATCTTCAGCTTATCCTTCAGTTCCACGATCAGCTTCTCCGCCGTCTTCTTGCCAATTCCCGGTGCTGTTGAAATTGCCTTGATGTCCTTCGACATCACGGCAAATCGAAGTTCGTCCGGTGTAAGCTGCGCCAGAATCCCAAGACCTCCTTTCGGTCCGATCCCACTGACACCGATCAGAAGTTTGAACACAGAAAGCGCATCACGGTTTAAAAATCCATACAGCTGCATGGCATCTTCTTTGACATTCAGATAGGTGTGGATCTTCACTTTACTCCCAACCGGCGGAAGCTGTCCCATCGCCTGTCCGGACATAAAAATCCCGTAGCCTACGCCGCCTACATCTACGATCACTTTATCTTCTTCGAGAGCTACAAGCTCCCCTCTTATATATGAAATCATCTCTTCCTCCCATGCTATGACAATACGATGCTGCCAAGTCTTTTGAGCATTTCATTTGCCACAACTCCGATAATAAATCCGGTGATCACTCCTGCGATCAGAAGCACCGGCACATAATAGGCGACGCTGAATGTCTCCACGACCAGCATCGCTACGATCAGCTGACCGACATTATGAAAGACACCACCTGCCATGCTGACTCCAAAAACACTGAATGATCCCCGCTTTTTCAAAATCACCATCACTGCAAGGCTTAAAAGTCCGCCTGCCAGACTGTATAAAATACTAAACAGACTGGCAAAAATAAATCCGGACAGCACGATACGCGTCACCGAAAGCAACATGGCATCCTTTCCACCCATCTTGTACAGTGCCACCACAACGATCAGATTCGCCAGTCCAAGCTTAACCCCCGGAATCCCGATCTGAAACGGGATCAGAGTCTCTACATAACTAAATATCAGCGCAAGGGCAGTAAATACACCAAACCACGCTATTCTGACTGTATTTTTCTTCATATCTTAATTCGTCACCGCATCCAGTTCGGCTTCTTCTCCATCGACAATTTTCAGAACGATCTTATTCGGAAGGCAGATAATACTCTCTCCGTTCCTTGAAATTGCTTTCTGGTGTACACAGATCTGATCCGGACAGTTGGCCGCTGCCATTTTCACTTTTCCGTTCTCGATCTGCACGGTGTTCGTTCCTCCGTTGATCTTAAATGCACGCTCTTTCTGCAGATCCAGTGTCTCTACCACTTTCCCGTCAATCTGTATTTCTACAACGCCTGCGCTTTTCTGGCTCGTGAATAGATGTCCTGAAAAAAAAATGCCTGCCGCAGCAAATACAAGGAGGACAAGAATCAGATCATTCTTTTTAAAACCGGATGCTTTCTCCTCATGGCTCTTATTTTCTTTATGGCTCATAGGGTTCTCCTTTTTCTTTGTTTATTCTAACACATCATTTTATCTAATGCAATCAAGTGTTCGATTGATTTTTTTCATAGGGGAACGTATAATGGGGTAATTGACGAATGGGACGGTTTGTGGAAGAAGAGAATGGGGACGCCGTGAGGGAAGCGAAAGTCCTGCACGCCTCAAGTTGTACAAACCATTCCGATGAACCACTTAGGGCGAAAATCGTGTTCAGCAATGGCTTCCACGATTTTTGTGTTTCATCTCCATTGCACAAAATAGAGGCGTGCAGGACTTTCGCTTCCCTCACGGCTGTGCATTGGCTGGTTGCACAAACCTGAGATTCGTAAATTTTCATTATGTCGTTTTTAGGAAGTTTATGAAAAAAGCAATGCTGTAGGTTATGGTTTGAGGAGGTTTGCGATGAAAATAAAAAGTTTGGGAATTGGTATTTGTTTGAGTTTGTTTGGGACTTTTTGTCTGGGTGGATGTTCTGGGAGTTCGCCGCAGCCGGTGTCGCGGACGGTGACGGTGTTTGATACGGTGGTGACGATTACGGTTTATGATAAGGATTCAGAGGATGTTCTGGATGCTTGTGTGGCGAAATGCGAGGATTATAATGCGCGGTTTAGCCGGACTTCGGAAGGAAGCGAGATTTATGAGCTGAACCATGCAAACGGGGAGCCTGTGACACTTTCGGGTGATACGGTGGATTTGATTCAGAAAGGCGTGGAATACAGCCGTCTGGCAGATGGAAAGTTTGATATTACGATCGCTCCACTTAGTGACTTGTGGGATTTTAAGAATAATACGGGGACCGTTCCGGATGATGCAGCGATTCAGCAAGCGAAAAGTCATATCGGATATGAGAATGTGAGGGTTGATGGAAATACGGTTCAGCTTCTGGATCCGGAGGCGGCTATTGATCTTGGCGGAATTGCAAAGGGATATATTGCGGATCAGCTGAAAGCATATCTGAAAGAGCAGAATGTATCCCATGCACTGATCAATCTGGGCGGAAATGTGCTGGCTCTTGGCGGCAAACCGGATGGTTCGGATTATAATATCGGTATCCAGAAGCCGTTTGCACAGAATGGAGAAGCGATCACCAGTGTAAAGATCAAGGATCAATCTGTGGTTTCTTCCGGTATTTATGAGCGGTATTTTAAGGTGGACGACAAGATTTATCACCATATCTTAGATCCGAAAACCGGGTATCCTTATGAAAATGATCTGCTTGGGGTGAGTATTGTCTGTGACTCTTCTACGGAAGCGGACGCACTTAGTACGACCTGCTTTGCGATGGGGTTAGATGATGGATTGAAATATATCGAAGGAATCAAGGGGGCAGAGGCACTCTTTATCACGGATGATTATGAGATTCATTACTCCAGCGGATTTCCAAAGTAAAAAAGTTGAATGATGTAGGTTGTGAGACAAATCAGAAAAATAAATGGTACCAGATTCAGTTATAAAAAAAATTGAATCCGGTACCATTTATTTTTCTTATGTTTCCTACTTCACTGTCTCTTCTCCCGGCAAAGCCCAGCGGATTTCGGCTTTGAAGAGATCTGCTTCGGTTTCGATATGGAAGCTTCCTCCTTGGAGACCTACGAAGCTTTTTACGATTGCAAGGCCAAGACCGGAGCCTTCGGTATTGCGGGACTCATCTCCGCGGACGAAGCGTTCTGTAATTTCTTCCGGATTGAAGGTGAGCTCAGTTGCAGAAATATTTTTCAGGCGGATAAATACATCTTTCTCCGTCTTTTCGATTTCCACATAAACTCTTGTTCCCGGAAGCGCATATTTTACAATGTTATTCAGAAGATTCTCAAAGATCCGGCAGGTCTTCTGACTGTCCAGACGAAGAATCACTTTTTCTTCTGGGAAAGTGGTCCTGAACTCCAGACCTTTTTCTTCGAACTTATCTTCCAGCTCAAATTTTACCTGTTTAAACAGATTGACGATATCCACGTTCATCAAATTCAGGTTTACATTCTGGCTGCTTGCTTTGCTGATCTCAAAGAGGTCTTCGATCAGGACTTTCAGACGCATAGATTTGCATTCCAGAATATCAATATAATCCTTTCGCTTTTCCTCATCTTTCTCGTCTTTCAACAGATTCACATAGGTTATGATCGCAGTCAGCGGTGTTTTCAGATCATGTGATACGTTTGTGATCAGTTCTGTTTTCATACGCTGGCTCTTTACTTCTTCCTTTACCGCTTTCTTAAATCCGGTCTGGATCTTCTGGATTTCATTACGGAACGGACTAAACACACCAAGATCACCTTCAATCTCTACATCCAGATTTCCGTCTGCAATTTTATTGGTTGCCTCCAAAAGCAATGCATATTTTTTCCGGAGATCATTAAAATATTTTTGCAGGATCAGGAACAGGATTACAGAATATACGATCAGTCCTGCAATTCCGTAATACCAGAATGAACAGATCACCAGCAGTATTGCGAAATTGAACAGCACGATTTTCAAAATAATCTTATTGTTCTTTTCCTTGAAATTGAACTGATCCAGCGAATGATAAAATGCTTCGATCTTATTCTTGCACCAGCGGATACCACCTCGGATTCCGTTTCCGAATCTTCTCCAGATCCAGATCAGCAGAACTCTTTTTTTCACATATTCCTTTACTCCAAGAAGCCGGATCTGGCGTACACAGCCGGATACCCAGTACATGACTGCAAAGAAAACAAACCAGACCAGAAAATCGATTGGCCACACATTTCCTTTCGCGTGCATAATCAGTTCTCCAAGACAGCTGAAAATCAGGCTAATTCCAGTAATACCAGTCGCTATCGCAATTTCAAATGGTACATGGAAAATTTTTTCATCTCCTGTATGCAGATCTTTCTTCATCGGAATCAGCCATGCCAGAAGTGCGACCAACAATATAAGGGGCAAGATTGTATAAACCGCCGCGTTTCCCACCATCGAAGTAATCGGATATACCCGCATAACATAAGCATTCAGCTTTGCTTCCGTCATCATGAAATAATAGGTCCTGTCTTTTGGTGAAATATTTTCAATCTCACTTTCATCTTCATATTCAAATATTTTTTCCGGCAGATTTGAGGTCAGGATCTTCAGAACAGCTTCCTGTTTGGTTACTTCCGTTCCCATCACCTGATCAATCTTGATTTCACCGTTTTTGTCAAACGAGATCTTAATCCCAAGAGCATAATCTGCAAGCTCGGTATCTTTCACTTTTTCCCAGGAATCTCTATTCGACCGGTATCCATCGATTACCTCTCCGTTTGCATCCTGCACCTGGTAATTCATATATGCAATCTGCCGGTTAAATTTCTCATCAAATTCCGGATAATAATCATCCAGAAACTTTACGT
The DNA here is from genome assembly GCF_025149785.1 of Coprococcus comes ATCC 27758. GTDB lineage: Bacteria > Bacillota > Clostridia > Lachnospirales > Lachnospiraceae > Allocoprococcus > Allocoprococcus comes. Next base: position 1,907,956 of record NZ_CP102277.1, read on the forward strand.
TATATTCGTTTCCGGATTCTTTGGAATACAATACATAGCAGTCCCGAATAAATGTCTTCATAAAGGACTCACTCGTCCGGTAATTCTGTGTCAGACTGTCCTGCTCCTTTTTTGCATTCTTATAAAAAGTATTATAGTTTCCTAACACGATCACCGTCGCAAGTAAGATTACACTTAAAATCAGGACAATCCCTAGTTTATGCCTGTTTTTCGATTTTGTATCCAACGCCCCACACCACCTTTAAATATTTTGGTTCTTTCGGGCAGCTCTCAATTTTTTCACGGATATTCCGGATATGGACCATGATCGTATCGGTATTGATCGCTTTTTCATTCCATACACGCTCGTAAATTTCCTCTGCCGAAAAAACTCTTCCAGGACTCTTCATAAGGAGAAGCAGGATTTTGTACTCAATCGGTGTCAGGCGCACCGGCTCTCCGTCAACCGATACCTCCACCGTAGCTTCATTCAGCTCCAGACCGCCGATCACATGGATATTCTGATTTTCTTCACGATCTCTCAGCTTCTCTGCAAACATCCGGTATCTTCTGAGCTGTGAATTCACCCTTGCAAGAAGCTCCATCGGTGTAAATGGCTTCGTCACATAATCATCTGCCCCGATATTCAGTCCCATGATCTTATCCACTTCCTCTGATTTTGCCGACAGCATGATCACCGGAAAATCATATTTTTCCCGAAGCTTCATCGTCATACGGATTCCATCCATCCGCGGCATCATAATATCGACGATTGCAAGATGGATTTCCTCTTTCTCGATCACTTCCAGACCTTCAATCCCATCTGCCGCCTGAAATACTTCGTATCCCTGACTTTTCAGGTATATTTCCACACCTTCTCTGATTTCCTTGTCGTCTTCAACGACCAGTACATGATTCATTTCCATAACTGCTTTTCTCCTCTTTTTCTCATCCTTGACTATAGTCTATCTCCTAAAGCTAAAGAGAACCGGAATAGATTTCTAAAGAATTTCTAAAAAAATGAAAAAGCTTTTCAACAAAGCACTGCTGCCCTGCCGAAAAGCCTGCCAGATACTTATTTAATAACCATAATAGCTTACTCTGCCGATCGCTGCGATGATAACAAAGAAAATCACAAGCACATAGGAAATCACCTGAAGGATCAGGGATGCTCTGCAGTAGTTACGCCGGTTCAGATTGCCACTATTACCAAACGCCCAGATAATATACAGAATCAGTCCCGCACATGGAATAATTCCGACAATCATCGTTAAAAGCCATTCTCCGGTAGAAAGTGGAGATAGATCCATCTGCTTTGGCGGCATCTGACAATTGTTCTGGCTATTGTAATTGTTATTATAGCCGCTCGCGTTAAATCCGGTATTATAACCGCTATTCTGATACTGGTTGTCAGAGTACCCATTGGTATAAGCTCCGCTCTGATTGGTTCCGTTATAATACGAATTTCCGTTGTAAGTATTATTTTCATAAGTTCCATCCGAAGTTCCAGAATGGCAAGCGCTTCCGTCCGGTGCTGACTGTCCGTAACCGCTTCCGTTTTCTGACTTTGGCATTTCACCGTAAGTATATGCCGGATGACTTTTTTCTTCCTGCTTTAAATTATCGTCCGCTGCCTCTTTTGGCACGCTATTGTCATTCTTTGCCTGCGGCTCTGCTTCTGTATATCCTGCATTGGGATCGGTGTAAGAAGATGGACTCTTTTCCTCCCCTTCACTATTCTCAGTTATCTGGTCATTTAAGTTATTATCCATATCCCAAAACCTCCTGTGTATTCATTTTTTTCATCATAGCACACCAAAAAGCTGAAAACAATAGCTCTTTTTGCCAAATTACTGAATTCAAAGACCAGATTCTGAATATCAAATCTATTAGCCGGTTATTTGATCCGCAGCCTCTGACCGACATAAATCAGATTCGGATTTTGTAGTTTGTTCAACCTTGCGATTTCCTGATAAGATGTTCCGTATATCGCTGCAATTTTCGAAAGCGTATCCCCGGATTTGACGATATGATACTTGTTTTCTTCGGCATTGACTCTGCTTTGTACTTCTTCATACCGTTTCCCCAGAACCGTTTTCCGCACTTCCCCGTTGCCATATTTCCCGGCACGCACTTCCTTTGCCAGTGTCTCTGTACTGGCACCGGAAATATAGTCGATCATCCCCTGCACTTCTCCATATCTGGTTCCAAGCCAGCTTTTCCGTTCTTCCCCATTTCCAAATTCTCCACGCATCGTCCGAAAAACCAGATCCAGCGTAGTTCCTTCCTGGTTTTCTTCCTCTTCAGAAGGTTTCTCTGAAGTTGTCTGGTTTCCTTTTCCAGCATACCGGCTCCACGCCTGCCGGTCTCCGTAGAATTTATTCAAATCCAGATTGCCATTCCATCCGCTTAATCTTCCCGAAGAACTGTACTGCCGCATCACACAGGCATATGCACCCTCATTCCATGGATTTTCCTGGTACCCGATTGGCTCCATACTCGCGTACTGCGCTACCCACAGTCCATAGTTTCCGATATTCTGCAATCGGCTCATCATACTTTGCTGCACATAAATCACAGGATTGACGCTGGTCTTTGTTGAAATATAATTACACCAGGCTTTCACCCATTCCCGGTCATTCACACCAAATGCCGGATTGGACCGCCCTTCCCAGTCCAGCACAAGCATTGCCTCCCCCACACGGCTCCCTGCATTCTTCAGAAAATATTCTGCCTCCGCCTGTATATTTCCACCAGACGCATAGTGATAAATGCCCAGGCATTTCCCTGCTGTTTTCGCCTGGCGGTAGGCTCTTTCGTAATCCGGATTTACATAACCGGTTCCTTCTGTCGCCTTAATCACCACAAAATCACACGGGACAACCGCAAGATTGATCCCACTTTGCCAGTTGCTGATGTCAATTCCATTTAATGCCATACCACTTCTACTCCTACTCTTCTTTTCCTGCCTGCTTGATGATCTGATAGATGTAGGTACTCAGTCCTGCAACAACAATGCCCTGCGTTACGGATGCGAAAACTGCGGTCAACACATCCTGTGCTCCTGCGAAATGTGCGGTAGATGTCACCCAGATCCCGCAGATGATAATGCCTGTCGCCCCAAGCGTGATCGGAATATATTTATCTTTGATAAATTCTGCTTGTTTAAGTGCAATTCCGAAAAAGTATAGAACTGCGGTCACAATAAGCAGTTCCGGTTTTACATAATCCATAAGTTGCTCCATTATCTGGATAGCCTGCCTTTCTTTTTGGGGATTTTAAGGAAGATTTCTTTTGAAAAATAATTCGATCAGATGTGGTATTAGTATATGTGAGAGATAGGATTTAGTGATAAAAGAAAGATTTGATATAAAATAATCGGACCGGCAGGTTCTTCTTTGATTTGTATATACAAAGGGAGAGGCGCTACGCCTCTCCCTGTAAATAAATTTCTTAGAATTTACCAGCTTTGTGAGCTTCCTCGATACTTACAGCAACAGCGACTGTCATTCCGACCATCGGGTTGTTACCTGCACCGATAAGACCCATCATTTCTACGTGAGCCGGTACAGATGAAGATCCTGCGAACTGTGCATCAGAGTGCATACGTCCGAGTGTATCTGTCATACCGTAAGAAGCCGGTCCTGCTGCCATGTTGTCCGGGTGAAGTGTACGTCCTGTACCACCACCTGAAGCAACTGAGAAGTATTTCTTTCCTGCTTCTACGCATTCTTTCTTGTATGTACCTGCAACCGGATGCTGGAAACGTGTCGGGTTTGTAGAGTTACCTGTGATAGAAACGTCAACGCCTTCTTTCCACATGATAGCTACACCTTCACGTACATCATTTGCACCGTAGCAGTTTACTTTAGAACGGAGTCCGTCAGAGTAAGCGATTCTCTGAACTTCTTTCAATTCTCCTGTATAATAGTCATAGTCTGTCTGAACATATGTGAATCCGTTAATTCTTGAAATGATCTTTGCAGCATCTTTTCCAAGACCGTTCAGGATAACACGAAGAGGTTTCTGACGAACTTTGTTTGCTTTTTCAGCGATACCGATTGCACCTTCAGCAGCTGCGAATGATTCATGTCCTGCAAGGAAGCAGAAGCAGTCTGTTGTTTCTTCAAGAAGCATCTTTCCAAGGTTACCATGTCCCAGACCTACTTTTCTCTGATCTGCTACAGATCCCGGAATACAGAAAGCCTGAAGTCCTTCTCCGATTGCTGCTGCAGCGTCTGCTGCTCTTGTACATCCTTTTTTGATTGCGATTGCTGCACCTGTGATGTAAGCCCAGCATGCGTTTTCAAAACAGATTGGCTGAATACCTTTGATCTGGTTGTATACATCCAGTCCGGCATCCTTTGTGATCTTTTCAGCTTCTTCGAGTGAAGCAATGCCATAGCTGTTTAAAACTTCATTGATTTTATCAATTCTTCTCTCATATGATTCAAATAAAGCCATTTAATTGTCCTCCTGAAAATATTGTTGCCTATATAACCCGTTAATTACTTATGTATGTAATTAGTTTTTACGCGGATCAATGATCTTAACGGCATCAGCTACACGTCCGTACTGTCCTTTAGCTTTTTCCCAAGCTTCGTTCGGAGTATCGCCTGCTTTGACAAAGTCTGTGAATTTTCCAAGACTTACGAACTGGTATCCGATGATTTCATCATGGTCATCAAGAGCGATTCCTGTTACATAACCTTCTGCCATTTCCAGGTAACGTGGTCCTTTTGCGAGAGTTCCGTACATTGTACCAACCTGTGAACGAAGTCCTTTACCAAGGTCTTCAAGTCCTGCACCGATCGGAAGTCCTTCTTCTGAGAATGCACTCTGAGTTCTTCCGTATACGATCTGTAAGAAAAGTTCTCTCATTGCTGTATTAATTGCATCACAGACAAGGTCTGTGTTAAGTGCTTCCAAAATAGTCTTTCCTGGAAGAATTTCTGAAGCCATAGCTGCGGAATGAGTCATTCCTGAACATCCGATAGTCTCCACAAGTGCTTCCTGAATAATACCATCTTTAACGTTCAAAGTAAGTTTACATGCACCCTGCTGTGGAGCACACCAGCCGACACCATGTGTAAGACCGGAAATATCTTTGATTTCTTTAGCCTTTACCCATTTTGCTTCTTCCGGAATTGGAGCTGGTCCGTGGTTTGCACCCTGAGCTACCGGACACATCATTTCTACTTCATGTGAATAAATCATGTTAAAACTCCTTTCAAATACATCTGTTTTTCTTTTATAAGGCGTTTGTGATTGTTTTAACACCATATGTATTTATTTTCGCACAATTTTCGACATTCGTCAATTGTTACTTTGTACAAGATTCCAGAACTCACTGTCTGTTTTATATTCAATTATTTCTTTCATAGTAAACGGCGCTGTGATCCATCCACTCTCCGCAGATGATTTTTTTCCATCTCCCGGGTAATGGTAAGTAATTCCGATCTCAATTCCATCCTTATCTACAAAAAATGCATCAAAGTACCGGTTCTCCAGGATTTCCCCATTTAAAATCTGTCGGAAATCATTTAATTTCACACTGCTTAACACCTCTGCCGATGGTGCTTCACCCTTCATCTTTTTCATCCAATCGTGCATAAATGCATCGCTTAGATCCACGATATCTGCCACTTCAAACTGCTTTGCGTCAGAAATACGGATGTTGCGGGTACGGAGGTCACAATACTGCGCAGAAGTATTTCCTGCATAATAAATATCATTGAATGCTACGCTGATAAAATCTTCTCCTGCATAAGAAACCTTGTACGTTACAAGACTTCCTAAAAACGGGTTCGATTCCTCCAACATTTTCTCTTTCATAGAATCACTCGGAGCCAGATATAAGGTATTGACCGTACTCATCGCACAGTCCTTCAGCATTTCATTGATCTTGTCAATATTTTCACCTTCCACACCTGTGATCTGCGGATATTTGACATCAAACTGCATCGGATATTCGCCTTTATTTCCATTAGAAAAATAAGTGTAATTTTCCTCCGTGATCGTATACGGCAGATTTTCTGCCTCGTAGCCTTCAATTGCCTCGATTCCCTGTGCTTCTTCAGAACTGCTGTCCTTATTATCCTCTTCATTTCCATTACTGCCAAAGATATCGTCAATTTCTCCGTCCTCATCCGGGTTATATTCAAAAATCTGTGACGAATCCTCCTGTTTTCCTTCACCACTCGCAAAATTGCTGATGATTTTTCCGAAAAGCAGCCCCAGGAATATCAGAAAAATAAGTACGGTAACTGCGATCCCGATAAAAAGTCCCGTATGTTTCTTTCCATTATAAGAAGATCTTACATTTGCCGGCGATATCATCAAATCCATCGGAACAAAACGGATCCCGTTCTTTTCCTGAACCGGTGCCAGATCCCGGAATCCCATATGGTGATAAGCTTCCGTACTCACAACCGATGCATTGACCGTCATACGCATCAGAGCAAACTGCATCGTACAGTATCTGCACATTTCACCAACAAGAGCCTTCGCAATCCCTTTTCTCCGCAAATCCGGGCGGACAAACAGAAGGGAAATATGTCCATCCCTCCGCACGGCTCCGACACCGCCAAGATCCTGTCCTTCTACCGCGCCAAAGACGATCATCTCTCCGCTTTCGACAAGAGGCATAAAATTCTCCATCTTGATAAAACGGGCAAATTCCTCGATTCCCTGCTGCGTACAGGAACTGGCGTTTTCTCTGATAAATACATCCCATACCAGATGCAGACCTTCCACAACCTCCTGACTGCTATATAGTCTTTTTATGATCATTTTTCTGTACCTCATTTTTTCCAGAATGAACTGGTTTTCTCTCTTACGCCCTCTTTAAAAGTTCTTCCCGCAAGAGCGTGATCGCACGTGCAACCGCATAGTCCCGGTTCTTCTCACGATTGCCGGTAAAACGGTACTCTCTTACCGTTACCTCTCCATTTACCGCACATCCGATATACACAAGTCCGACCGGTTTTTCCGCTGTACCGCCGCCAGGTCCTGCGATTCCGGTTACACTAAGTGCCGCATCCGCACCTGCCGCCTTTGCTGCCCCAAGCGCCATCTCTGCTGCTGTCTGTTCACTGACTGCCCCGTAGGTTTCCAGTGTCTCATGCTTCACACCAAGAATCTTTTCTTTCGATGCATTCGCATAAGTAATATATCCTTCATTGTACACGCCGGAAGCTCCTGCCACATTCAGAAGTCTGCCGGAAAGCTTTCCTCCTGTACAGGATTCTGCCGTTGTCACAGTCATCTTCTTCTCTTCCAGAAGACGGATCACCGACTCTTCCAGTGTCACATTCTCTTCGGTCGTATAAACAGCATCACCAAAACGCTTCTTCATCTCTTCGATCATCGGCTCCATCAGTTGTTCTGCCGCTTCTTCAGAGCATGCTCTTGCAGTCACACGAAAATGTACCTCTCCTGTCTTTGCATAAGGCGCAAGCGTCGGATTGGTCTGTGCATCCATCAGATCCGCAACCATGGTCTCTGCCCTGCTTTCCCCAATCCCGCACACTTTTACCATATGGGAATAGATTCCCTCCGGCTGCTTTTTATTGAGGTACGGTGCAATGTCGTGTTCAAACATCGGCTTCATCTCATTCGGAGGCCCAGGGATCAGGATCGCTGCTTTGCCGCGCTCTTTATCCTCCAGGATCAGTCCAGGTGCCGTTCCGTTCAGATTGTCGATCACGATCGCGCCTTCCGGAACCAACGCCTGCTTCCAGTTATTCTCTGTCACCTTTTTACTCTTAATCTTCTCAAAATAGTCCCGGATTCGTGCCCTGGAATGTTCATCCATATAAAGTTTTCTGCCAAATACCTTTGCAGTTACTTCTTTTGTCAGATCATCCTTGGTAGGGCCAAGTCCCCCTGTCAGAATTACGATATCAGCGCGCTCTATTGCCTGGTGGATTGCTTCTTCCATACGCTCTTCATTGTCACCGACAACAGTCTGGTGATATAAAGAACAACCTAGCAGAGCACATTTCTCTGCTAGGTATGCTGCGTTTGTATTCACAATGTTGCCAAGTAAAATTTCAGTGCCGACAGAAATCAGCTCTACAACCATTTTACATGCCTCCCTGTGTTAATACCTGTTTGTTCTTTGCAATATAATCGATCAGTGAAACGATGGTCAGAAGCAGTGCTACCCATGTAAGGACTGTTCCTACAACATTCCACACACCGCCCAGATCCATGATCAGCACAATGATCAGTGCCATCTGTGATACGGTTTTGAATTTGCCCCAGTAGCTTGCCGCAATGACGATTCCATTGTCAGAAGCAACCAGACGGAATCCGCTGATGATAAATTCTCTGGCAATGATCACCAGAACAACAATGACATTCAGTCGGTTCATAGATGTCAGACAGATCAGCGCGGTACATACCAGCAGCTTGTCTGCAAGCGGATCCATAAATTTACCGAAGTTCGTTACCAGATTGTACTTTCTGGCGATTTTCCCATCCAGCATATCCGTCAGGCTGGCAACACAGAAGATCACAAGTGCGATCCACTTATCTGCTGCTCCGGTAATATCAAATAACATAAACACTACAAAAAACGGAATTAAAATCACTCGTAAAATCGTTAACTTATTTGGTAAATTCATAATAACTCTCCTATCAAATCATAATCTGCTGATCCGGTCACTTTTACCTTTGCAAAATCTCCCGACATCAGTTCTTCCGATGTGTTCACAAAAATAAGTCCGTCTACATTCGGCGCATCCCGGTAGGTTCTTCCCACATAGGCATTCTCATCTGCTACCTTGCCTTCGATCATCACAAGCAGCTCTTCCCCGATCCGGTCTTCTGCCTGGTCAAATACGATATCCTGCTGAAGTTCCATGAGCTCTGCCTGACGTTCCTCTTTGACTTCTTCCGGGATCTGATCCGGCATAGATGCTGCAGGAGTATCCTCTTCCGGTGAGTAGGTAAATACGCCAAGTCTGTCGAATTCCATCTGATCCACAAAATCCATCAGCTCTTCATGCTGTTCCTGTGTCTCTCCCGGGAATCCAGTGATCAAAGTTGTGCGAAGTGCGATATCCGGAATCTCACGTCGAAGCTTCTCAATGGTCTCGATGAGCTGCGCTCTGGAAGTCCGTCTTCCCATTCTCTTCAGGATACCATCGCTTGCATGCTGGATCGGGAGATCCAGATAATGGCAGATCTTTGGTTCCTCCTTGATCACCTGAATCAGCTCATCCGTGATTTCCTCCGGATAGCAGTATAAAATACGGATCCAGCGAAGTCCGCTGATCTTGCAGAGTGCTCTCAAAAGCTGCGGAAGCCGCTTCTCCCCGTACAGATCGGTTCCGTACATGGTGGTCTCCTGTGCTACCAGGATCAGCTCCTTCACCCCTCCGTCTGCCAGATTCTGCGCTTCCTCCAGCAGATGCTCCATCGGCACACTCCGAAAATCTCCTCGTACCTTTGGGATAATACAGTAAGTACAGTGCTTGTCACAGCCTTCTGCAATCTTCAGATAAGCGAAATGTCCGCCGGTCGTCACCATACGGTGTGTGTCTGTCACCGGGAGATAATCCACATCCTTCATAGTCAGGCGCACATCTCCACGCTCCATCGGACTGTCGCTTAAAACTCCATCGATCACGTGTGCGATCTCTTCATAAGAAGTCGTTCCGAGAACCGCATCAACCTCCGGGATTTCCTGAATGATCTCTTCTTTGTATCTCTGTGCAAGACAGCCTGTTACGATCAGGGCTTTTAATCTACCGGTCTTCTTCAGATCTGCCATCTCAAGAATATTCTGGATACTCTCTTCCTTTGCGTCATGGATAAAGCAGCAGGTGTTGATGATAATGACATCTGCCATTGTCTCATCGTCCACCATCTGATGACCGTCCTTTGCAAGAATCCCAAGCATGACCTCCGAATCCACAAGGTTCTTGTCACAGCCTAATGAAATGAATAATATATTCATAAAATAAATTTCTCCTCAAGCATAATTTCTGGGCGGCAGGGGAAATCATCTTCACCGGAAAATAAAATCCCCTATCATAAGAATACCCCGCAGACAGCTGCAGGGTATCGAACTTCTTTTATTTATCTGCATCTTCTGCAATAATTTTGATCTTTCCACTGTTCAGCTCATCAATTGCAATAGAAAGCGGCTTTTCGCCGTCCTTAACAGGAACAAGCGGCATCTCGCCGTCAATGATCTGTCTCGCTCTCTTTGCTGTTGCAAGAACGATAGAATAACGGCTGTTGACAATCTTAGTTGCGCCTTCTTCCACGTCCTGATTTACTACTTTCATCAAATCGGTATATGATGGATGTAACATAAATTCTGCTCCTTTCCTACAGTTCCTTCAGTTCTTTTCTGATATCATCTATAAAGTCAGCATTCCGGCTTACCCGGTCATGCTCACCCTGAATAATGCTGTGCATCTCTTTTGCGCAGCGCTCCAGGTCATCATTGATCACAAGATAATCGTACTTCTCTACGCCCTGTGATTCTTCTACTGCCCGCTTCATTCTCGAATCGATCACTTCTGCGGTCTCGGTTCCCCGTCCTACCAGTCTGTCTTTCAGTACCTGCGCACTCGGCGGAGTCACGAACATCAGCAGGGTATCCGGATACTTCTCTTTCACTTTCAACGCACCCTGGATCTCAATCTCAAGGATCACATCCTTGCCTGCCTCTAACTGCTCCATAACATACTGCTTCGGAGTTCCATAGTAATTTTCTACATATCTAGCATACTCTATAAGCTCATCACGCGCAATCATTTTTTCAAATTCTTCTTTGGTTCTAAAAAAATACTCTCTTCCATCTTCTTCCCCGACACGAGGCTGTCGCGTGGTTGCAGAGATCGATAATGCATAATTATCATAGTCCTGCATCAGCTTTTTCATCAGTGTTCCCTTACCGGCTCCGGAAAATCCGGATACTACAATAAGAATTCCTTTTTTTTCTCTCATAATCAGTTCTCCTGCATACTCAGACATTGAAATGTTATTTTAACACATCTTTTTACATTTTTCAAAGCTTTATTCAATATTTTGAATCTGCTCACGGACTTTTTCAATCTCAGTCTTCAGATCGATCGCATAATTGGATACTTCCAGATCATTTGCCTTGGATAAGATCGTGTTCGCCTCACGGTTCATCTCCTGCGCAATGAAATCAAGCTTGCGTCCGATTCCCTCTGTCTGTTCCAGAGTTTCCTTCATATGCTTGATATGGCTTTTCAGCCTTACCACTTCTTCATCTGTACAGATCTTGTCAGAGAAGATCACAACCTCAGCCGCGATCCGTCCTTCGTCAATCTGGGTGTCCCCAAGAAGCTCCTTCACTTTCGTTTCCAGCTTCTCCCGGTATTCAGCAACGATCTGCGGAGATCGCTCTTCAACCCTGGCAACAACTTCCAGCATTCCATCCAGCTTGCCAATGATATCCTTTTTCAGGTTCTCACCTTCTGTAGTCTTGGTCTGTACAAACTGTTCGCATGCGCCTTTCATTGCTTTTTCAAGACCACTCCACAGTTCTTCCTCATCCACAGATTGTTCTTCCATCGTAAGGACTTCCGGGCAGCGTGCAAGTGTGGATACCCGCACATCATTGTCAAGCCCAAACTGTTCTTCCATCTGCTTAAAGCTTGCCATATATTCTTCTGCCAGCTTCTGATTATATTTCAAAGTCATCTGGCTTTCTGTCATATCTTCATACCCGATGAAAATATCAATCTTTCCTCTCTGCACATACTGCTTGAGCAGGTTGCGGATCGCGGACTCAAAGAAGTTAAGCTTCTTTGGCATACGGATATTCACATCCAGGTAACGGTGATTAACCCCCTTCATCTCTACGGTAAATTTGCGGTCTGCTTCGGCGATCTCACACCGTCCAAAGCCTGTCATACTTTTTATCATTTGATTTTCCCTCTTCTTACTGACCTTTTAAGGGCCGTTTTACTATCGATTATTATAGTTCATTTACACTTACTCGTCAACCGGGTGACAGGGCATTTTCACTTGTCTATGCATGCCTCTCTATGCTATAATGAGCCCATTGAAAAAAGAATGTGCCCTGGCATATTCCCGGATAAATATGAGGTGAATTTTTAAAATGGCTTTTGATGGAATTACAATCGCAAATATCGTAAAAGAATTAAATGATACCATCCTGAACGGACGGATCGCCAAGATCGCACAGCCGGAAAATGATGAACTGCTTCTCACGATCAAACCTGCAAAAGGGCAGGTAAGACTGGTCATCTCCGCAAGTGCATCCCTGCCGCTGATCTATCTGTCCAGAGATAACAAACCAAGTCCGATGACTGCGCCGAATTTCTGTATGCTTCTGAGAAAACATATTGCAAATGGCCGCATCGTAGGCATTTCTCAGCCTTCCCTGGAACGGATCATCCGCTTCGAGATCGAGCACCTGGATGAACTCGGAGATCTGTGCCGCAAATCCCTGATCGTTGAGATCATGGGCAAGCACAGCAATATTATTTTCTGTAATGAAAAAGGAATGATCATCGACAGTATCAAGCATGTTTCCGCGCAGATGAGTTCTGTGCGTGAGGTTCTTCCGGGAAGAGAATATTTTATCCCGGATACTATGAAAAAAGAGAATCCACTTGGCATACCGGAGGAAAATTTCACACAGGAACTTCTCTCCAAACCAATGCCGGTCGGAAAAGCGATCTACAACAGTTTTACCGGAATCAGTCCGGTTGTCGCCGAAGAGATCTGCTATCTGGCAGGAATCGACTCCTCTGTTCCGGCATCGGAGATGTCCGGTGATCTGCTGGCGCATCTGTACCGGCAGTTTACCTATTTTATGGAGCAGGTGACAGAAAGCAAATTCTCTCCTGCTATTTATTACGATGGAAATGAGCCGAAAGAGTTCTCATCTCTTCTGCTCACCCACTTTTCCAACTATCAGGTAAAATCTTATGATTCGATTTCCGAAGTGATCCGGACTTATTATTCTTCCCGTGATCTGATCACCCGGATCCGCCAGAAATCTTCGGATCTGCGCCGTGTGGTTCAGACAGCACTGGAACGTAACCGCAAGAAATACGACCTGCAGTTAAAGCAGCTTCGCGATACGGAAAACCGCGATAAATACAAGGTATACGGGGAACTGATCCACACCTACGGTTACAATCTGGAAGAAGGTGCAAAAGAACTGGAAGCACTCAATTATTATACTAACGAAATGATCAAAATTCCGCTGGATCCGCAGAAAACACCACAGGAAAATGCAAAGAAATATTTTGACCGGTACAATAAACAGAAACGTACTTTCGAGGCTCTTTCAGAACTGATCAAAGAAACGAAAGATGAGATTGATTATCTGGAGTCCGTCAGCAAATCCCTGGATATTGCACGAAGCGAGGATGACCTGATCCAGATCAAGGAAGAACTGATCGAAAGTGGATTTATCCGCAGAAAGCAGTCTGCCAAAAAGGTGAAGATCACAAGCAAACCGTTCCACTATATTTCTTCAGACGGTTTCCATATGTATGTTGGAAAAAATAATCTTCAGAACGAAGAACTCACCTTCCATTTTGCAAATGGCGGGGACTGGTGGTTCCATGCGAAAAAGGCACCGGGTTCCCATGTCATCGTGAAGACGAACGGGGAAGAACTTCCGGACCGGACCTTTGAAGAGGCAGCCAGACTTGCTGCGCATTACTCGAAGAATTCCGGGGCTGAAAAGGTGGAGGTTGACTATGTAGAGAAAAAGCAGGTTAAAAAACCAAATGGAAGCAAGCCTGGGTTTGTCGTGTATTATACCAATTACTCGATGATGATAGATAGTGATATTTCCGGGATTCAGGAAGTACAATAAGATAGGTTGTGACACCACCAGAGAAGAATAAAATCCACCCCATTCCAAGTTGTGCAAAGCATTCCGATGAGCCTCTTAGGGCGAGAATCGTGTTCAGCAAAGGCTTCCACGATTCTTGAGTCTCATCTCCATTGCACAAGATAGGAATGGGGTGGATTTTATTCGATATCAGTATTTACTTGATCTCATATACTTTATCTAACTGCGTCATACATGCCTGGATTTTCTTCATACCCTCATCATCAGCAGGTTCTCCGGAGAAGTAGTAGGTGACTTTGCTGGGTTCTCCCGGGGTGGTTTGTTCGGGGAGGACTCTTCTTAATTGACGGAGGGTGCCTTCGTTGCCGTCTACGAAATGGATTTCTCCCGGGAAGATTTTGCGGAAGGATTGTTTGAAATAGTTGAAGTGAGTACAGCCAAGTACGACTGCAGCATACTGGTTGAGTGTATAGCTCTGAAGGCTGTTTTTCAGGTATTTATCTACTTCCGGGTCCTGGAATCTTCCGGCTTCGGCAAAGCGGACCAGTTTTGGAAGTGGCGCAAGGTCTACTTCGTGTTCAGTATCTACTTTTTCCAGAAGGCTGTGTAATTTTTCTCCGGCTATCGTAACCGGTGTTGCTGTTACCAAGATCCGTTTCTGCATATCCTGATAGAGCTTGAGCGCGCGCTTGACTGCCGGTTCCATACCGACGATCGGTACGGCAAATTCGCCTCTGAATTCTTTCGTTGCCACGCTGGTTGCCGTATTACAGGCGATTACGATTGCATCAACCTCTTTCGCGATCAGGAAATTCAGAACCTCTTCTACATATCCTTTGATCTGTTCCCTCGTCTTTTCTCCGTATGGAACATGCTTTGTATCCGCATAATATATAAATTCTGCTTCCGGCATCTTTTTCAGTGCGCGGTGAAGCACAGAAAGTCCGCCGATACCTGAATCATATATTCCGATTTTCATTGGTGTTACCTCGATTTCTTATTTTCTTATCTGGTTTAAATCCAAAATCTGCATAATCTTCCGGCAGGAAACGATGATAAATAATATGGCATCCTTCATCTTTAAAGCAATAATAATACTTGTCTTCTCCCTCTTCAAACCGGATCATCCGGTCAAATTCTCCATTGTCCATAGGTTCTGCCACGATCTTGTCTGAATGAGAACGGAACAATACTTCGATATCTTCCATCGTGCAGCCATGCTTTGCGACAAGTTCCACCAGCTCTTTGATAAATTCATTCGGTTTCATATTTTCATGTACATATTCCGATGCTTTTTCCGATAAAGCAAAGCAAAAACGGTCCTTTGCATGTGTAATCCCGACTTCCCCGAAAATATCTTCTGCTGCTTTCGGAAAATCTGCAAGGAGCTCCTGCATTTCTTCCGAATCTGCATTCGTCTCCATAAAATGATTCAGTGAACTGAGCGGATAATAAAGCCGGATCATCTCTTTCCGATATCCGAGCTTTGCCTGCTCTTCCTTTACCAGATCGATTAAACTCTTTTCCAAACGCTCGTATCCCATATATATTAAAACTCCTGTCTTGATAAAATTATGTAAGTCTGCTGCTGCAAACAAAAATATTTTATCACATTCTTTCCATTTTCGCCACTCACACCGTTGAAGAATTCCCTTATTTTCGTTATCATAAAAGAAATATACATTATTTTCAGTATAAAAGACTCTTCAAGAATATAAACACAATTTGGAAAACAGGAATCGAAACTTAAATATCCAGATACCTGGGAGGTTAAGACACATGGATGAACAGACAATCAGACAGCGGATTTCCACACAGCGTGATTTTTTTGCAACCGGCGCAACACTTCCGCTTTCTTTTCGATTAAAACAATTAGAACAGCTAAAACTTGCACTCAAACGCCATGAACAAGATCTGTACACAGCACTAAAAGCGGATCTTGGAAAAAGCCGGATGGAAAGCTATATGTGCGAAATCGGTCTGACGCTTTCCGAGCTTACCTGGATGCAAAAGCATTTACCAAAGCTGATGCGCTGTAAAACCGTCCCTACTCCGCTGGCACACTTCGCCGCCAAAAGCTTTCAATCGCCATCCCCCTACGGAACCGTACTGATCATGAGTCCCTGGAATTACCCGGTACTCCTCACTTTAGAACCGCTGATCGATGCGCTCGCCGCCGGAAATACCGTCATCCTGAAGCCAAGCGCTTACGCTCCACACACCAGTCAGATTCTGAGTCAGCTTCTCAAGAAATGCTATCCGCCGGAATATGTAACGATGATCACCGGAGGCCGGGAAGAAAATCAGGCGCTCTTAAACCAGCGTTTTGACAAAATCTTTTTCACCGGAGGAAAAACGGTTGGAAAAGAAGTCCTTCGTCATGCTGCCGAATACCTGACTCCCGTCACTCTGGAGCTTGGTGGGAAAAGCCCGTGCATCGTGGATTCCACGGCGAAAATTTCTCTCACCGCAAGACGGATCGTATTCGGAAAATACCTCAACTGCGGACAGACCTGCGTTGCCCCGGATTATATCCTCTGCGATGCTTCTGTTCGAAACCAGCTGCTTCAGGCACTAGAAAAAGAAATCCACCGGCAGTTTGGCAAACAGCCTCTTCAAAATCCGGATTATGGGAAAATCATCAACGAAAAACATTTTCACCGGTTGCAGAACCTGATTGCTGCCGACAAGCTGGTCTGTGGAGGTGAGTCCGATCCGTCTGCCCTGCGCATTGCCCCGACCATCCTAAAAGATGTCATCTGGGACGATCCGGTCATGGGCGAAGAAATTTTCGGACCGATTCTTCCGGTACTTACCTATTCTGACCTGAATGATGCAATCCGGCAGGTCGAATCCCATCCCCACCCGCTTGCACTCTATCTTTTCACCGAAGATCCTGCTGCCAAAAAGAAAGTCCTTGCCAGATGTCATTTTGGCGGCGGCTGCATCAACGATACCATCATCCACCTCGCCACCAGCCAGATGCCGTTCGGCGGTGTCGGAGAAAGCGGAATGGGATGCTATCATGGGAAAGAAGGATTTGAATGCTTCACACATCAGAGAAGCATAGTCGATAAGAAAACCTGGATGGATCTCCCGATCCGGTATCAGAAGTACCGGTTCTGGAAAGAAAAAATGCTGAGAGTCTTCCTGCGCTAGGATTAGCGCGGGAAGAGCTTCCCAGCAGATATAACATCAAGAACTTCCCTTCTCAATCAGACACTGATGTTCTATCACATCAAAAGGGCTCCTCATCATAAATATCTGCCGCAATTATCCAGAATGCTCTGTACTCCCCGCAAATCGAATATTGAAATTCCAGGAAATTATTTCTGGATAATATCAGCACTTTTCACTCAGACATGTTCTGAGGCACTTGCATACGATCTTCCATATCGCCCATCCGATAAACATCCCAACTGTATTTGTTACCACATCATCCAATTGTAAATATCCTCTCTGCGTAATATGCTGTGTGATCTCTATACCACAGGAACATAAAAAACCAATCAGCACACATTTCCAACCGCTTCTGACTTGTTTAAAAACTATTGGTAACAATACACCAAAAGGAATAAACATAATAATATTCTCAATAAACATAGCATGCATATGGAAAGAATGTCCCCATGTTTCAAATAACACTAAACTAATTTCTTTCCTGCTCCCCGCTTCTCTTGAAAAAAAGACAGTCTGAAAGGTAACAATAATATAGGCAATAAATAATAACCACGCAATTCTATATTTTTTATTAATTCCATTATCCTTTTCCTGCTTTTGAGAACCTTTCTCATACACCCAACTAATAAAAAGTACAAGACAAGCACTAAAAATGATTGCCGGAATCAGCCACATTACTGGTTGATTAAAATCTTGAATTATTATTTTTTTGTACAACTTGATTTTTAATCACCTTCCTTTTTAGTATCATATCAAATCAATTATTTTAGATATTTTTATTCTTTCTTCTTTCAACAGGCTCACTTCAATTACAACAATGGTATCGCATACTTTTTCATTTTGTGCCTCCAAACGATTTTACCACTTATCCAAGATTGTTTTCAATATTATCTTTTAGTAATAATTATATCCTAAAATAAATTTCTAAATTCCACCTCTTCGTCTCGGAATGAATGACTCATCCTTGTCCACAGCTTTGTTCTTATATTTTCTGATGCTTCTTCTGTTTTTTATTGCTTCGATCATTTTTCCTCATATTCTCCTTAACCTCGTCCGGTACATCGATCAGACCGAACCGGTAGAACATTCCGTATATGATTAGGGTGTCAAAATAGTAAAAAAAGTTGCGATATTTTGATAAAGTTTTACAGTTAAAGCACCTAAATCCGTTATGCCTAACTTAACGAAATATGTTAAAAATGATAACATTATTTATGTTGTAGAAAAATACTGGGTAAAAAAGAAAGTCACTTATGTGGAAGATAAGCGACATTTGTTTTTATGATTAATCCAAAAAAGTGCCGCTCCATCATCGTTTTGATGACTTCGCGGCACTTTTATATACTCTACTATAAATAATTTCTTCCACTTCTAATTATCTCCCACACCCGGTATCCCACGCTTCCATAGTAATAACTCATCGGAGCATCTCCCGGAAAATACCTTACCATTCGGTACACATAATATAGAATCAGTCCTACACACAGAAGAATCACCCATTTTCCAAGACTCTTCGTTTCTTTTCTCTGTATGTATCTCCGCACGCCAAACCATCCCACCAGAATAATCACACCATAAATAAACGGATGCATTTTCCATGCCCCGGCAAAGTCCCCTCGCAGCACCATAAACATCGCTCTTGTAAGCCCGCATCCCGGACAAGGAAATCCCGTCATGATCACCATTGGACACAGACTGTATAAAAACTTTCTTCCTATAACAAAATAAATTGCAAATAGAAGAATCGCAATGCGGATATTCCATAAGTCCTGTAAAAGCATCTTTATTCCTGCTATTAATCTATTTTTCACAAAAGTGTTCCCAACTTTCTTATTGAGGTGCATCTTTTTTCAAAATATCCTGCACATAATCAATCGGTCTTTTTACTGCTTCCGAAATCATATCATCTGTAAAATCCATTTCATGTAAACTCCAGATAAATTTAACAGTTGTCTCCTCCTGTCCTATCTCTCGCCCTTCTATTCTACCTTCTTCTCTTCCCTCTTTTCTTCCTTCTTCTCTTCCTCGTCTAACCAACACATCACTAAATCCCGTCATCGTCATAGCCACATCCTCCTTAAATTCCTCTTCCCATTCAATATGTGAATATGTCTCTATTTCTTCTATATTTCCCACAAATACCTGATTAAGATAATCAAATATCCCTCTCTCTTCTGATTTTTCTCCCATCCGGATAACAATTACACTCATCAGGTCATAATCTTCTTCCGGTTCGTCCGTCTCTCCCAGAATATCTTCTTTCCTTATTCGGTATTCTGTCATTGTATTCCTTAATTTTACCGGTACATCCTCCAGACAGATCCAGATTGAATAACACTTCTCCAGATCTGCATAATTTGTCTTTCCAGTTGTCACTCCAAGCTGACTGCTCAAATCCCTTGCGACATAATAAAGTCCTCTTTTTATAATGGGATAGGTTGGATTCTTCGGCGTATAACTTTTCTGTCCTTCAAGATCAATATGAAGATTCACCAAAATATTTTCCTCTGAAAGCTTCGGATTGCGAATCCTAAACTTTGAATCAAACCGAATCAGCTTATCCGAACCTCCAGAAAGTTCTGTATCTTCGCCCCGTATCCGATATTCATCCGTCTCCGAAACTGGAGCATCACTGACAACCTCATCTGATGTAATCGATGCCAGATCCAGACAATTCAAGATCTCTTCCTGAGAACACCCTTCAAATTCCGGAATCACCATCTCCATAATCGGCACAATGATCTCTTTGCTCTTAAAGAGTTTCTTCACGCCCTTGTCATACTCTGCGCCAATATTTACAGATGATGCAATGTCGTATTTTGTCTCTATTTTCATTTCTATTTTGGATGATTTTCCACCTAACCGTCAACCAATAAATTTTCTTTTCCTTCTCCATTTTTTCTATTATAACATACCCCACGATATTCTAAAAATTAAATTTTCCTAACTTTCTCTTTCCATCCTTTCATCCTTCCGCAGTCGAATGAACTCAATAAAAAAAAGGATCCGGATGCATTTGCAGAAGCCTAAGAAAAACTTGTTCTTAGCCTCCGAAACAGCATCCGGATCCTTTTTTCATTATTTATTTACTTAATGATCTTCTTCGGACATTTCTCCGCACATTTTCCACAGTTTGTACATTTTTCCGGATCAATGTGTGCGATGTTATCTACTACATGTACTGCATCAGATTCACATACTTTTTCACACATCTTACATCCGATACATCCTACGGAACATACGCTCATAACGTCTTTTCCTTTATCTTTTGAGCTGCACTGTACGAGATGCTTCTGTTCATAAGGTACAAGCTCGATCAGATGTTTTGGACAGGTGGCGATACATTTACCACAGGCTTTACATGCTTCTTTGTCGACTACTGCAATTCCATCTACGATATGGATTGCATCGAACGGACATGCCTTTACGCAGCTTCCGAAACCAAGGCATCCGAAAGAACATCCTTTTGGTCCGCCATTCTGCATCATGGCTGCCATCTGGCAATCTGTAATTCCTGTATAATCATATGCCTGTTTTGCTTTTTCGCAGGTTCCTGCACATTTTACAAATGCAACTTCGTGTACGCTTTCACCGGCTTCTTCGCCCATGATCGCTGCGATCTTGGCTGCTACCGGAGCACCGCCGACCGGGCACTGTCCTACCGGAGCTTCTCCTTTTGCGATAGCTGCTGCAAGACCGGAACATCCGGCATATCCACATCCACCACAGTTGTTACCCGGAAGTTCTGCGAGAATCGCTTCTTCTTTTTCATCTACTTCAACTGCAAATTTCTTGCCTGCAATTCCAAGGAAGACACCGATGAATACGCCGGTACCGCCTACGATAAGTGCAGCAATCAATACTCCTGTTATACTCATAACACGGTCCTCCTTCTGTTAAATGATTCCTGAGAATCCAAAGAACGCGATGGACATCAGTGCTGCTGTAAGCAGTACGATCGGAGTTCCCTGGAAAGACTCACTGATATCGTTGTATTCGATCTTCTCACGGATACCAGCCATGATCACGATCGCGATCGTGAATCCGACTGCTGTGGAGAATCCGTATACAACACCTTCAAGAATGTTATATCCTTTTGTTACACAGTTCAGTGATACACCAAGTACTGCACAGTTTGTTGTGATCAACGGGAGATATACACCAAGTGCATTATAAAGCGGAGGCATAACCTTCTTGAGGAACATTTCTACAAACTGAACGAGTGCTGCGATAACCAGGATAAATACGATGGTCTGCAGATACTCAAATCCTGTCGGATGTAAGATGAACTGGTAGATCGCACCGGTAATGAAAGATGCGATTGTAATAACGAAAACAACTGCGCCGCCCATGCCGGCTGCTGTCTCAATTTTCTTAGAAACACCAAGGAAAGGACAGATACCGAGGAACTGGCTGAGTACGACGTTGTTAACAAGCGCCGAACCAACTGCTATAATAAGTAATTCTTTCATCTCTTATCTCCCTCCTATTCCTTTTCCTGACCTGTCGGGAACACGTGTCCGTCGCATCCGCCGCATGAAGCGCATCCGCCTTCACAGCATCCCTGCGCTTTGACAACTTTCTTTCCTTTTGCTTCCAGTTTCTTCATGATCTTGTTACGTGCCGCAACAAGGAATGCAAGGACAAGGAATGCACCAGGAGCAAGGATGAAAATAGTAACAGGTTCGTAGATATCAGGCATAACCTGAAATCCGAATAATTTTCCGGAACCAATCAGCTCTCTGACGATACCGATGCAGGTAAGACCAAGTGTGAATCCAAGTCCCATACCAATACCATCAAATACAGATGGAAGGACCGGGTTCTTTGATGCATATGCTTCTGCACGTCCAAGGATGATACAGTTAACTACGATCAGAGGAATATATACACCAAGTGATGCATAAAGACTAGGTACAAAACCTTCCAGAAGGAACTGTACCACGGTAACAAGTGTTGCTACAACTACGATAAATGCCGGCATACGAACCGAATCCGGAATGATCTTACGCAGCATGGAAATCAAAAGGTTTGAGAAAATCAATACCACTGTGGTAGAAAGTCCCATACCAATACCGTTGATTGCGGATGTTGTAACCGCCAGTGTCGGACACATACCAAGCATCATAACAAAGGTCGGGTTTTCTTTTACAAGACCGTTATAAAGTCTTTCTGTACATTTATTCATTTCCACTACCTCCTAACGCTGTCTGGTAATATCCAAGTGCTGTGTTGACAGCTCCTGTGACTGCACGGGAAGTGATGGTTGCACCACTCAAAGCATCGATCGGCTGTCCGTCTCCGCCATCTTTGGATACATAGAATTTTTCAGCCTGCTGTCCTGCAAACTGATTGTAAAAGCTTGGTTCTTTCGCACGCATACCAAGACCTGCTGTCTCGCTGATGGAAAGGAAAGAAATGCCATTTACCGTACCGTCACTCATGATACCGACTGTGATCTGGATATCTCCGCCGTAACCATCTTTGTCTGTTACTGTTATAACATAACCAGCTTCGCTTCCATCCATAACAGCAGAATAGACTTCATCTACTGTTGCATTCGTTCCCATCTTTTTGATTGCTTCTTTGGCTGCTTTCTGATCTACGTCCATTGCCTCAAAGGAATCTGCTTCCGGATAAACGGCCTGACAGGCTTCCTGTTTCTGCTTTGCCTGTGTCTGTGCGATTGGACCTTTTGTCACTTCGTAAGCAGCTCCAAGTACCAGACCAGATACAACGGTGATTGCTGCAAGGATCAGTGTATTTTTGATAATCTTATTCATTATTTTTCTCCTCCTTTACCGAAAGGCTTTGGAAGAGTAACTCTCTCGATCAGCGGTACAAGAAGGTTACTGAAGATGATCGCATAAGATACACCTTCTGCTGAACCACCGAACAGACGGAACAGACCAGTCAGACATCCAAGAAGGATACCATATACGATCTGCCCTTTTTTGGTGATCGGGGAAGTTACATAATCGGTTGCCATAAACCATGCTCCAAGCATCAGACCACCACCACAGAGTTCTGCTGTCATGTACTGAACGTTGAAGAATCCAATTCCATCTACAAATCCACCGAAGATTCCGATGAAAAGTGCAAATGTCACAATATATGTACCCGGGATACGAAGATCAATGATTCCTTTGAGGATCAGGATGATTGCTCCGATCACGATTGCGATAACGGATGTCTCACCGATGGTTCCGGCAATATTTCCGATCAGCATGTCCATGCTGTTCACACCGTCAAGTGCTGCATTTCCTGCTTCGATATTAGCACGGATCGTTGCCAGTGGTGTTGCACCGGATACGCCGTCATATACGAAGCTTGTCATTCTTCCTGTGAAGGAAATAAGAAGGAAACATCTTGCTCCAAGTGCAGGGTTCATGAAGTTCTGTCCCAATCCGCCAAAGAGCTGCTTTACAACCAGGATCGCGAATACACTTCCGATGATTCCCATCCAGATTGGGGCTGTCGGCGGAAGGTTGAGTGCAAGCAGAAGTCCTGTAACTGCGGCACTGAAATCCTTGATCGTAATCTTTTTATGCATCAGTTTTTCGTAAATGTACTCCGTAAGAACTGCTGCTGCTGTTGTCACAATAACAAGCAGCCATGCATGTGTGTCACGGAAGTTGTAAATTCCAAAGAAAGTTGCCGGTAACAGAGCGATGATAACCCACAGCATGATATTGCCGGTTGTCTCTTTAGAACGGATATGTGGTGAAGATGATACTTTTAACTGTTCACTCACTTTTGTTCACCTCTTCCTCTCTATTCTATTTTTTCTTTTTGTTGGCAAGTGCGGTTTTTCTCATCGATCCGATTGCCTGCTTCAGTTGTCTCTTAGCCGGACATACATAACTGCAGGATCCACATTCTACACATTCAAGCCCATTGAATTTGAGGAACGCTTCTTCGTCATGGCGTTCTGCAAAATCAGCCAGTCTTGACGGAATAATGCGGCTTGGACAGGCGTCAACGCACCGTCCACAGTTGATACATGCTGTCGGTTCACAGGCTGATACTTCATCTTTTGACATGCAAAGAATAGATGAAGATGTCTTGGTGATCGGTGTATCTGTCGTATACATCGCAAATCCCATCATCGGTCCACCTGAAATAACTTTTTCACAGCCTTCTTTGAGTCCGCCGGCGGCTTCGATCAGTTCGTTCTGGTTGGTTCCGAAGAGTACTTTGTAGTTACCAGGATTTACAACTCCATCCCCTGTTACAGTAACGACACGTTCCATAGAAGGAATGCCTTTTACTACTGCATTGTAAATGCTGATGATGGTCTCTACGTTGTCTACTACACATCCAGCATCTGCCGGAAGCATGGTAGAATTGATCGCACGTCCTGTATTTGCAAAAATCAGCTGACGTTCTGCGCCCTGTGGGTACTTTGTCATCATCTCTCTGACTTCCATACGAGGCTCGTCCTTGGTTAGCTCTTTTAATTTTGCGATACAGTCCGGTTTGTTATCTTCGATTGCAAATAAACCTTTCGCATTGTCAAAAAGCTTCAGGATCACACGCATACCTTCTACCAGAAGTTCCGGATTCTCCAGCATTCTTCTGTAATCGGCAGTAATATACGGCTCACATTCCGCACAGTTTGCAATGATATAATCAATCTTGTCTGGCTCTTTTGGTGAAAGCTTCACTCTGGTAGGGAAACCTGCTCCACCCATACCTACTACGCCAGCCTCTCCAATGATATTCAGAATCTCTTCTTTTGTCAGTTCAGAAAGAGGTTTTGGCTGTGGATATTCTACTTCTTCGTACTGACCGTCATTTGCAATGATGATACTGTTCACTTTAGAACCTGTCGGATTCACACGTGGTTCAATCGCTTTTACAGTACCTGATACGGATGCATAGATCGGTGCAGACACGAAGCCCCCCGCTTCGGCAATTTTCTGCCCTTTAAGCACATGGTCACCTTTTGCTACTACTGGCTTAGCCGGTGCTCCGATATGCTGGGATAACGGGTATACAAGATCACCCTGTGGCAGAAGTTCTACGATTGCCTTGTCTTTCGCAAGACTTTTTCCGTCGTTCGGATGAACTCCGCCTTTAAATGTCAAAAGTCCCATTTTGATATCCTTCCTTCCTGTTTTCTCTCTTATAAATATACTAAAATAAATCCTACAATTCCAGTAACTTTCGTCATTTTATTGTATATTTTCCAGTACATCTTGTTGTTTTTTTAACACAATAGTCTCCTTACACAAAAAAGAGAGGCTACTACGACCTCTCTTTGTGAATCTTCTGACTATTCGGTAAAATTTTTCATCTTACTTATCGAGATCACTTATGGATCCGAAAACTTTTTTCAGCTGTAGTTAGTTATGTCTACCAGTTTTTTCAAACAAAAGATAGAGACTTCAATCAGTCTCTATCCTTGTATATCTTATTTAATTATTCTTCAGTTTCTTCCTGAGCTTCTGCATTTTCAAGTGCTTTCATGCTAAGGCTGATCTTCTTGTCAGCTTCGTTAAGATCTACGATCTTAGCTGTAATCTCCTGACCTACAGAAAGTACGTCTGAAGGTTTTTCAACATGTGCTCTTGAGATCTGTGATACATGAAGGAGTGCATCTACTCCAGGAGCAAGTTCTACGAATGCACCAAAGTCTGTCATTCTTGCAACTTTTCCTGTTACAACTGTACCTACAGCGTACTTCTCAGCTGCGTTAGCCCATGGATTTGTCTCCGGGAATTTTAAGCTGAGTGCAACTTTTGTATCATGGATATCTTTAACAAGAACTTTAAGAGTTTCACCAACTGTGAATACTTTCTTCGGATTGTCAACTCTTCCCCATGACATCTCAGAGATATGAAGAAGTCCGTCTACTCCGCCGAGATCGATAAATGCGCCGAAATCTGTTACGTTCTTAACTGTTCCTTCGATCACATCACCGACTTTAAGTTTAGCGAAGAGTTCTTTCTGCTTTTCTGCTCTTTCGGCAACAAGAAGCTGTCTTCTGTCACCGATGATACGGTTTCTTCTTGGATTGAATTCGCTGATAACAAATTCGATTTCCTGATCTTTGTACTTAGAAAGGTCTTTTTCGTAAGTATCTGATACAAGACTCGCCGGGATGAATACTCTTGCTTCATCTACAACAACGCTTAATCCACCGCCAAGAATCTGAGTAACCGGTGCTTTCAGGACTTCTTTGTTCTCGAATGCTTCTTTTAATCTTTCGTTACCTTTTTCTGCAACAAGTCTCTTGTATGTAAGAAGAACCTGTCCTTCTCCATCATTGACTTTCAGCACTTTAACAGTCATCGGATCACCAACAGAAACAACAGTTGTAAGATCTACACTGTTATCATTGGTATATTCACTTCTGGTGATGATACCGTCTGCTTTGTATCCTATATTTAAGATGATTTCATCTGGCTTAACATCAATTACAGTACCATCTACGACCTCTCCATTATGAATTGTTTTAAATGACTCGTCTAACATTTGTTCAAAAGTTAATTCTGACATTATTTTGAACCTCCTCAATTATATTGTTGGGCGTGGATGCCCCTGCTGTAATACCTACTGTTTCCACGGACCTTAATTGATTCATATCAAAATCGTCAAGTGTCTGTATATAGTACGTATTGTGACATTCCCTGCTGCATATTTCATACAGTTTCTGGGTATTGGAACTATGTTTGTCTCCGATTACAATCATAGCATCCACCTCTTTTGCAATGCTCCTTGCTTCTGTCTGACGCTCTCTGGTTGCATTACAAATCGTATTTAAAACACTTATATCATAACCCTTTTCTGAAATAATTTCAACTAAATCTTTGAATTTATTGTAATTAAATGTCGTCTGCGACACAATACAAATTCTTTCGGATGTAGTATTTTCAAATTTTTCTGCTTCTTCTGCATTTTTTATAACGGTTACATTTTCTCCTGCCCAGCCCCGGATTCCTTCAACCTCAGGGTGATCCGGATTACCAATGATAATGATCCGGCTGCCTTTTTTACTTTCTTCGGCAACAATCTTATGGATTCTTTTCACAAACGGACAGGTTGCATCTACATATTCGATGCCTTTTTCATCCATTAGGTCACAGATTCTCTTTGGAACACCATGAGAGCGGATAATCACCAGTCCTTCTTCCAGACCTTTCAGTTCTTCCTCACTGTGCAGGACTTTTACGCCATGTGCTTCCATGTCCTTTACAACCTCTTCATTATGGATGATCGGACCATAAGTATAGATCTGTTTTCCCATCTGTTTTTCAACCTGCTCATATACTGTATCGACAGCGCGTTTTACACCAAAGCAGAATCCGGCACTTTTTGCGCGTATTACTTCCATTTTTAGTTTCCTCCTGTTGTTTTATTTTTCTGATAAGTGATTCTTTTTACATACCTAGAAATTTGAAACATGCATAGCGCAGATTCATCCGCATCTTCAGATTACATTTTTCGCCCGGAACAGTAAGTTTTTTCATGAACCGGTTCAGTGTACGTTTCTCATATTCTTCCAGTTCTTCCTCTCCATAAATCGTTTTTTCAAGGAGCTCGCACACCCGGCAGTACTCACCTTTCCGGAATGTTCCTATCTGTTCAGCAATCTTTCTGTCTGTTCTTTGATTAAATATTTTACGGGGACTTCTTTTGTTAACCATGCTCCATTTTTTGATAAGAAAAATGAATATCCATCGTCATACATATCTTTTGTTTTTACGATATAAAGCACTGGTTTTCCGTGACGTGATCCGACTTTCGTAGCTGTAGCTGCGTCTGATGATAAATGCACATATAACCTACCCTTTGGAATCAATCCTTGTTGATCAATGGATGCAACATATTTTTCTCCAGTTCCATGCCAGAGCGTTTCAGGCGGTATTGCTGCTGGTAATTCTACATCAACAGGAATCGAATGTCCCTGATTTGCCCGAATCTTTGTTTTATCTTCATTAAAAGTAAATCTTTGTTTGTTATCTGTCCGTACAATTTCTTCCAGTATTTCTCTGTTAAATTCACAGGTTTTTGAAATTCCGGCAATCAGCTCGTCTACATTTGCCCAGCCATGTTCATCCAACTGGATTCCAATTGTTTCTGGTTTGTGACGTAAAATTAAACTTACAAATTTGCTTGTGCTTGTTAAACTCATTTTCATTCTCTTTTCTTTTGGAAAATTCATATCTTTATATTACCATAATCAAATATACTGCACAATAAATGACCCAACTTATCTATACCAATTTTTGTATAAATAAATCAGATCATTTTCTTATCACTCTTAATCAACGTAAGCCGTGTAATTCGTTAACTTAAACTTGATAATGAACGCATAACTAAATCAATATCTTTATTTTCCAATTCCTGAATAATATGTAAATATGTTTTCTGTGTTGTTGTCATACTCGAATGTCCCAATCTTCTTGCTACACTAGCAATGGATACACCTGTAAACAGCAGCAAAGACGCATGCGTATGCCGCAATCCACGAATTGATATTACTGGTATATTGCATTCTTTACAGTGTCTTGCAAGTATATTGTTTACTGTTGAGTTGTATACTGCCCCATCAACAAAAATTGGCTTATCCTCTGGCAAATGCTTAATTAGTTCAGAAAATCTCATTCCTGTTTTTGCAATCAACAAAATAAAATAGTCCCAATTCATCTTATCTTTCAGCTCTAGTGATGCCAATAAATTGTTGTCCTACTTGTCACGGTAATTATCCTGCTCGAATCATCGATGTTATAAATGGTAAAGCAGATTGTCCTTATTGTTCCGGTCGTAAAGCACTTCCTGGAAAAACATCCTTTGCCGCGCTTCATCCTGATTTAATGGAAGATTGGGATTTTATTGCAAACTATTGCCTTGTAAATCCCGATGAAATATTAGATACATATTCACAAAAGGTTTGGTGGAATTGTAAAAGAAGTTCTGAACACAAATATCCGTTAAGTCCAGCTGATAAAGTTTTCTATCAGAAGAGACATCGTGAATCCTGCCCTTATTGTAAAGGACGCCGTAGAAAAAAGAAATTTTTCTAAAATTAACAAAATAGTTTCATCAAAAAAGGAATTTTCAAATGGTTGATTACCAAATGAAAATTCCTTTATTTTGTACGTTTTTGAGCTTTTTCAGTAAAAAAATTTTTTTACTTGCATCTTTTACTTTCTATTTAGATCTTATTCTTACCAGTATCTTCTATACCAGTGGTATGCATAATCAACACTTGTATAACATACGACCTCACCCGGCTGCGGTGCATGAATCATCTGTCCGCCTCCTGCGTAGATTCCCACATGTCCTCCGTAACATACAACATCACCCGGCTGCGGGTCTGACACTGCCTGTCCGCCACTTCCCTGACTGTATGAGTTACGTGTAATTGGAATACCACATGCCTGATGTGCCAGGTATACAAGACCTGAACAATCAACACCACTTCCCGAAGTACCGCCCCATACATAAGGAACTCCAAGGTATGCTGCTGCTGCACTTAAAATAGCGCTTCCGTTGCCATATGTACTTCCACCGTTATCACTACTGCTGTTATTATTACTTGTATCCGGAGTCACTGTCGGGGTACTTGGCGTACTTGGTGTACTTGGCGTACTTGGTGCACTCGGTGTAACGGTTGTGTTGTTATTACCATTGTTATTTGTTGTATTACCTACAGTCTGTGAACCACTGTTGCTTGTCGATGCAACGGTCGAATTTGACTTTGTTGACTCAGCTGCTTTTGCTGCCTTTGCAGCTTCTTCTGCCTGCCTCTTTGCTTCAGCTGCTGCTACAGCTGCCTGAAGCTGTTGATCCAGATCTGCGACTTCTTCTTTCTTAGATTCCAGCGTATTACTCAGCGTCGTCTGCTCTGCCTCATAATCAGACTGCATAGACTCCAGATTCGCCTGATCTTCTTCAAGCTGTGCTTTCAGATCTGCAATCTGCTGCTTGGTATCAATATATTCCTGAAGCTGCTTTCTATCATAACTATGTACGTTCTGAACATACTCTGCTTTGTTAAGCAAGTCTGAGAAATTCTCAGCACTGATCAGAGTCTCAATCGCAGTCGAGTTGCCTTCTTCATACATATACTTGATACGCTTCTTCATATCTTCGTACTGCTGATGTTCTTTTTCTTTAGCAACAGTAAGATCATCCTGTGCCTGTGTGATCTGCTGACCTGTTGACACCAGATCATCTTCCAGCTTACTCATTTTTTCAATTAGTGTCTGCAATTCTGACTGAAGAGAATTCACTTCACTCTGTGCTGCATTTTTACTATTCTGCAGATTGCTGACATCATCTGCAAATACTGGCGTAACTACCATTGAACTTGCAAGAACAGATGCCAAAAATGCTTGTTTAAATTTTCTCATAATCACCCATCCTATATTTTTTACTAATTATTTTCCTAACCCTGTGGTCGATTATATACCATTTTTCTATTTTTTGCAATACAATTTAACATTTTTGTAATATTCTACTAGGGTATCATAATATACTGATATTTTCGTTATCACTCCTAATAACCATTCCTTGCGTAATCCTTATTATTTATGCTAAACTGACTTCATAATCAATAAATCTAGAATACTAAATAAGAAAGAAGGATTCCACTATGAATTTCAAATTCAACCATAACAACTTAAATGTACGTGACCTTGAAAAATCAATTCAATTCTACAAAGATGCACTCGGACTCACCGTAGTCCGCGAAAAAGATGCTGCTGACGGAAGTTTTAAGCTCGTCTACCTCAGTGATGGAAGCTCCGTTCATCAGCTCGAGCTCACCTGGCTTCGCGACATGGACCGCCCATACGACCTCGGCGACAACGAAATCCACCTCGCCTTCACCGTAGACGACATGGATGCCGCCCTCGCACACCATAAAGAAATGAACTGCGTCTGTTTCGAAAATGAGTCCATGGGCATCTACTTCATCGAAGACCCAGACGGTTACTGGTTAGAAATTGTACCTGAAAAATAAATCTATTGCACATTTTCATTAAAGGCGTAGCCCGCCGCAAGGTGCAGGAACCACTTCCTACACCTTGCGGCGGGCTACGCCTTCATAAAATCAAACGCCACTAATTACTGTACTGACAGATTCGTATACCCCATCAGATCCAGATCTATCTGCTGTGCCGCTTCTCTTCCTTCCCGGATTGCCCACACAACCAGTGACTGTCCTCTGTGCATATCTCCTGCCGTAAATATATTCGGCACATTCGTTTTATACTCACCCGGAGCTGTTTTAACATTCGTGCGCTCATTGACTTCCACACCGAATGCCTTTGTCACATAATCCTCACTTCCGAGGAACCCCGCTGCGATCAGCACCAGTTCTGCATTTACCGTGTACTCACTTCCTGCGACCTCTGCCATCATCATACGTTCGGTCTTTTCATCCTTCTTGCTTTCCAGTTTCACAAGAACCACCTTGCAAAGATTTCCATTCTTATCTTTGACAAATTCCTTTACCGTTGTCTGATAAACCCTCGGATCATGTCCCCAGAGAGCAATTGCTTCCTGCTGACCATAGTCTGTCTTGCAGACTCTCGGCCACTCCGGCCATGGATTCATAGCGCTTCTCTCATCCGGAAGTTTCGGCATCATTTCCAGCTGAAGAACGGATTTTGCACCATGACGGATCGACGTTCCAACACAGTCATTTCCCGTATCGCCACCACCGATGACAATTACATTTTTGCCCTTTGCAGAAATATATTCGCCTTCTTTCAGCTGCATCTCATTTTTCCAGAGACATTTCGTAGTTGATTTCAGAAAATCTACTGCAAAGTAGATTCCTTTTGCATCTCTTCCGGGTACTTTTATATCACGCGGATGGGATGCACCGCAACAAAGCACCACCCGGTCAAACGCTTTCAGAAGTTCTGCAGATTTCTTATCTTTTCCAATATTGCATCCAGTTTCAAAACGGATGCCTTCTTCTTCCATTACTGCAAGTTTCCGGTCGATGAACTGTTTTTCCAGCTTCATATTCGGGATTCCATAGCGGAGAAGTCCACCCGGCTTATCTTCCCGCTCAAATACTGTTACCAGATGTCCTCGTTTATTTAACTGATCTGCGACTGCGAGACCGGAAGGTCCGGAACCGATTATCGCTATCTTTTTGCCGGTACGCGCTTTCGGCGGACATGCTTTTGCATATCCCTTTTCGTAAGCATTTTCAATAATCCCATATTCATTTGCTTTAGTCGTCACCGGGCTTCCGTGCAGGTTGCAGGTACATGCCGCCTCACAAAGTCCCGGGCATACCCTGGAAGTAAATTCCGGAAAATTGTTTGTCTTTTTCAGCCGGTAATATGCCTCTTCCCAGTTGCCGTGATAAATCAGGTCATTCCACTCCGGCACCAGATTATGCAGAGGACAGCCGCTTGCCATCCCTGCGATCATCTGTCCCGCCTGGCAGAACGGGACGCCGCATGCCATACATCTGGCGCCCTGTATTTCCTGCTCTTCTTTTGACAGAGGCGTGTGGAATTCCCGGAAATGCTTAATTCTCTCTTTTGGAGATTCGCACTCTGCATCGCGTCTGTCATAATCCATAAATCCTGTTGCTTTTCCCACGTTTTTGGCCTCCTATCTTCCTTCTTTGATCGCATAAAATGCTTCGGTTTTTGCCTGTTCGCTGCTGAGACCTTTTTCTTCCAGCTGAAGGATGCGGGTCAGCATTCTCTCGTAATCACGCGGAATGATCTTCTTAAACTTCGGCAGGTATTCTTTGAAATGATCCAGGATTTCTTTTCCCGTCTCGGAATTGGTTGCTGCTACATGTTCTTCGATCATACCTTTCAATTCAGATACATCGAACTTAGATGTTACTTTTTCGATATTAACCATCTGTTTGTTGACTTTTGTATAAAGATCACTGTCCATATCCAGAACGTAGGCAACACCGCCACTCATACCTGCTGCAAAGTTCTTTCCGGTCTTGCCAAGAATTGCAACCCGTCCACCAGTCATATATTCGCATCCATGATCACCGACCCCTTCTACAACTGCTGTTGCTCCGGAGTTACGGACACAGAAACGTTCGCCTGCCACACCATTGATATAGGCTTTTCCGCTTGTTGCACCATAAAGCGCTACGTTACCAATAATAATATTTTCATCAGCTTTAAATTTCACACCAGTCGGCGGATAAACGATCAGTTTACCACCGGAAAGTCCTTTCCCAAAATAATCATTGCTGTCACCGGTCAGTTCCAGTGTCAGACCTTTTGGTATAAATGCTCCGAATGACTGTCCGCCTGCGCCCTTACATTTCAGCACATAGCTGTCTTCTTCCAGTCCGTCCGGATAACGTCTTGTAATCTCAGAACCGAAGATTGTGCCGAATGTACGGTCTGTATTTTTTACATCCAGCTCCAGGATTCTCTTCTGTTTCTTTTCCAGTGACGGAAGAAGTTCCTTTACCAGAACTCTTTCATCCAGTGTTTTATTTAGTTCAAAATCAAAGACTTTCTTCGGATTGAAGATCATGCCTTTCTTCTCTTTTGCATACGGATTATTGAGGATTCTAGAAAGATCCAGTGTTGCGGCACGTTTGGATGTCGGCACATCTCTCACTTTCAGAAGGTCTGTCCTTCCCACCAGTTCATCCACAGTACGAATGCCAAGTTTTGCCATATATTCTCTTAATTCTTCCGCGATAAAACGCATGAAATTGATGACATATTCTGGTTTTCCGGCAAATCTCTTTCTCAGTTCCGGATTCTGGGTTGCAATTCCGACCGGACAGGTATCCAGGTTACATACACGCATCATTACGCACCCCATGGTTACAAGCGGTGCCGTCGCAAATCCAAATTCCTCTGCACCGAGAAGTGCTGCGATCGCCACATCACGACCACTCATCAGCTTACCGTCTGTCTCGATACGGACTCTTTCTCTCAGTCCGTTCTGGATCAGTGTCTGATGTGTTTCAGAAAGTCCAAGCTCCCACGGAAGTCCGGTATTATGGATAGAACTTCTCGGTGCTGCTCCTGTACCTCCGTCATAACCGGAGATCAGAACCAGTCCGGCTCCTGCTTTTGCAACACCCGCTGCAACCGTTCCGACACCGGCTTCAGATACCAGTTTGACAGAAATTCTTGCATCCTTGTTTGCATTTTTACAGTCATAAATCAGTTGTGCCAGATCTTCGATCGAGTAAATATCGTGATGCGGCGGCGGTGAGATCAGTCCCACACCCGGCGTAGAATGTCTGGTTTTTGCTACCCAAGGGTAAACCTTTCCCCCAGGCAGATGTCCACCTTCTCCAGGTTTTGCTCCCTGCGCCATCTTGATCTGGATCTCTTTTGCACTGACAAGATATCTGCTTGTAACACCAAAACGTCCACTGGCAACCTGTTTGATTGCAGAGCCTCTGTCGGTTCCAAGGCGCTCGATATCCTCTCCGCCTTCACCGGAGTTTGACTTACCGTGCAGTGCATTCATTGCAAGGGCAAGGGTTTCGTGTGCTTCCTTTGAAATTGATCCGTAAGACATTGCACCGGTCTTGAATCTGGTCACGATCGAATCCACACTCTCTACTTCTGAAAGCGGAACTCCTTTCTTTGGATAATTGAAGTCCATCTGTCCACGGAGTGTGATTCCTTTGGATTCTTCATCAACCATCTGCGTGTACTGCTTGAACATTTCATAATCCCCGCGCCTTGTGGACTGCTGGAGCATATGGATCGTTCTCGGGTTGTACAGATGCTTTTCACCACCGCTCTTCGACTTGTGCTGTCCCACACTGTTCAACGTCAGATCTACGGAAAGTCCCAGCGGATCAAAGGCCTCGGAATGCCTTGCCATATAATCTTTTGCAATTTCTTCCAGTCCGATACCACCGACACGGCTGACAGTTCCGGTGAAATATTTTTCAATGAATTCCGGTTTTAATCCAATCGCTTCAAAGATCATGGATCCCTGATAAGACTGGATCGTGGAAATTCCCATCTTCGATGCAATTTTGACAATTCCGCTTATAACAGCTTCATTATAGTCATTGACTGCTGCATAATAATCTTTCTGAAGCATATCTGTATCGATCAGCTGTTTGATCGATTCATGTGCAAGATACGGGTTGATCGCAGATGCACCATATCCCAAAAGCGTTGCGAAATGATGTACTTCTCTTGGTTCTCCGGTCTCAAGGATCATGGCAACCTCTGTTCTTCTCTTAGTTCTTACCAGATGCTGATGAACCGCTGAGGTTGCAAGCAGGGACGGGATCGCAATATGATATTCATCCACACCTCTGTCACTTAAGATCAGGATATTCATGCCTTCACGGATTGCACGGTCTACCTGGATAAACAGATAATCGATCGCTTTTTCCAGGCTGGAGTTTTTATAATAAGTAGTAGAAATTTCTGCCACACGGAAACCGTCGACTTTCATGTTACGGATCTTCAGGAGATCGGTATCTGTCAGGATCGGATCATTGATCTTCAGTACATGACAATTTTCCTCTTTCTGTTCCAAAAGGTTTCCTTCTTCTCCGACATATACCGTTGTCGAAGTCACGATTTTTTCACGGATCGCGTCGATCGGCGGGTTCGTTACCTGTGCAAATAACTGTTTAAAATATCCAAACAAAGACTGATGCTGCTCAGAAAGAACGGCAAGTGGTGCATCGATACCCATGGCTCCGATTCCTTCGCTTCCATTCATTGCCATATTTAAAATAGAAGTCTTCACTTCTTCGTAAGAATATCCAAATGCTTTCTGCAGTCTCTGGCATTCTTCTCTAGAATACTGCGGTACTTTCTGATTCGGGATCTTTAAATCGCTTAAATTGACCAACTGACTGTTCAACCATTCGCCATAAGGCTGTCTTGCCGCATATTCTTCTTTCAGTTCCTGGTCGTCAATAACACGCCCCTGAACGGTATCAACAAGAAGCATCTTACCTGGATGGATTCTTTCTTTGACTACGATCTTCTCCGGCGGGATATCCAGAACACCAACCTCAGAAGAAAGGATCAGTGTGTCATCATCTGTGATGTAATATCTGGAAGGTCTGAGTCCATTTCGGTCAAGTACAGCTCCTAAAATATCTCCATCTGAGAACAGGATGGATGCCGGTCCGTCCCATGGCTCCATCATCGTTGCGTAATACTGATAGAAATCCTTGACCTTCTGTGACATCGTTGCATTCTGTGCCCATGGCTCCGGAATAGTGATCATAACTGCCAACGGAAGCGGCATACCACTCATCACCATAAATTCCAGCGTGTTATCCAGCATGGCAGAATCGGAACCTGCGGTATTGATTGCCGGAAGGACTTTATAAAGCTCTCCTTCCAGATGCTCGGATTCCATGTTTTCCTCTCTAGCCCGCATCTTATCTGCATTGCCACGAATGGTATTGATTTCTCCGTTATGTACGATGAAACGGTTCGGATGTGCTCTTTCCCAGCTGGGATTAGTGTTTGTACTGAATCTGGAATGTACAACTGCAATTGCAGATTCATAATCCGGGTTCTGCAGATCTTCAAAGAACATCCGGAGCTGTTTTACAAGGAACATTCCTTTGTACACGATGGTTCTGCTTGACAGGGATGCTACATAGGTATCATCACTGCTCTGTTCAAAGACTCTTCTTACCACATAAAGTCTGCGGTCAAAATCCAGTCCTTGTTTTACTTTTTTCGGTCGTTCGATAAATCCCTGCATAATGCACGGCATGCATTCGAGTGCTTTCTTTCCAAGGATCTCTTTACGGATCGGCACTTCCCTCCATCCAAGGAATTTCAGTCCTTCTTTTTCGACAATGACTTCGAAAATATTTTTTGCCTGATTCCTTTTCAGTTCGTCCTGTGGGAAGAAAAACATTCCCACACCGTAATCTCTCTCAGAACCTAAAAAGATGCCGAGGGGACGACAGACATTTGTAAAGAACTTGTGCGAAATCTGTAACAGTATTCCTACACCGTCTCCTGTCTTCCCTTCGGCATCCTTGCCAGCTCTATGTTCAAGATTTTCTACGATTTTCAGCGCATTTGCGACTGTATCATGACTCTTTTGCCCTTTGATGTTCACAACAGCTCCGATCCCGCAGTTGTCATGCTCAAAATCAGGGCTGTATAAGCCTTGTTCTGTATTTTGTTGTATTACGCTCATATAACCTGCCCTTTCTGTAAAACGGTTTTGTTGTTGCTTTTATGATTTAACACTATACAGCATTTGTCCGCAAAAGTAAACCCCTAATTTTACAGAAATTGTCAGATATTATTTATTTTGTAAACTTTTTCAGTATTTTTCAGTTAATTATCGTATTTCTTGTCTTATATTTTTTATTTTTACATAAATTATAACAGTAATCAACGTAGCCAATACAGTAATTCCAACTGCTTTTCCCTCTGTTCCCAGAATCCATTCAAAGCCCCCATACCACGAAAGCAATAATGACGTAATATTCACAACAATATGGAACAGGATCGGAGCTGCAATATTCCGGAATTTCTCATAAATGCAGGCAAGCAGAAGTCCGAGTACCATTGCATAAAGTCCCTGTGGCAGATTTCCATGACCGACACCGAACAAAATGGCTACAAACACACCTGCCTGCACAGCGGTAAGACTCTCGCGCATCCGCCGGTAGATCATCCCGCGGTAAACAAGCTCTTCTGCGACCGGAGCCAGAATCCCGGCTCCCGCCAGCTGAAGCCAACGCGGTGCACTGTAAATGATCTGCTCTGTGCTCTGATAAACCTGGCTGATCCTCTGCATATTCATCAGCATGACGATATCATTCATCGCCACACACGCAGTCACTGCACCGACGATCATAACAAGCCACATTCCATATCGGGAAGCCGCTTTATATTTCCACCAGGATTCCTGCTGCTTTTCATAGCGTCCCTGATCTTTCCGGTAGATCCACACAATCATTGGGATCGTGATGATCGAAGAGACTGCCCCAATTCCCATATTGCTGCGTAGACCGCAGGAAAGTGCAAATGTCGCTACTGCGATCTCCACACCCCATTTGATCAGAACCGCACTGAACAAATACCAGATAATTCTCCCTGTTTTCCTGTCTCGCATTCTTCATCTCCGCCTTCTCTTACTCAAAAACTTTTCGGATTGCCTCTTCACTTCCATTTACAGAACCCTGTACCATGACCGGTTTTCCACCGCCTCTTCCGTCAAACTGTTCTTTGAGAATCTTGCTGTACGGGCGCACATCCTCTGTCTCACTGCCGATCACATAACGGTATCCACTCTCTTCGTTTCCTGCAAATACCGCACATACTTCTGTTCCTTTTTTCAGTACAAGGTTCATAAGCTCACGTGGTTCATTCCCACTTAATTTGCTATCAAAAATACAGACCTTTTTCTGTCCCTCCGGAATTTTTTCTGCCTGTGCTTCAAGAATCTGATATCTTGTCTCTGCAAGTTCACTCTTCAGCTGTGTACATTCCTCTTTTACGCGTTCAACTGCTTCAGCAATCAATTCTTCCTTCGCTGAAAGGCTTCCCATGATCGCCTTCACGCTTTCTTCTTTCTGCTGATAATCCTTCAGTGCCCTTCTTCCGCACAGCATAGTG
Organism: Coprococcus comes ATCC 27758; assembly: GCF_025149785.1. Classification (GTDB taxonomy): domain Bacteria; phylum Bacillota; class Clostridia; order Lachnospirales; family Lachnospiraceae; genus Allocoprococcus; species Allocoprococcus comes. The sequence goes on from NZ_CP102277.1 coordinate 1,946,500, forward strand.
ATCCGGATACCGCCTTTATAATTCTGACTCTGCACCAGTTTGATAAGACCGATCTCTCCGGTAAAATACACATGCGGTGCACAACAGGCACACACGTCATATCCCGGTATCGTCACGATACGCACCTGTCCGTCAATCTCTATCTTACTGCGGTAATCCAACGTCTTCAATTTTTCTTTGGACGGATAACTTATCTGAACCGGTACATTTGCAAATACCGCTTCATTTGCCGCATTTTCCACCTCGCGAAGCTCCTCCTTCGTGAGCGGACCACTTAAGTCCAGAGTGCACAGCTCATCATTCAAATGGAATCCCACATTATCATATCCAAAACGTGCATGAACGATTCCCGATACGATATGTTCTCCGCTGTGCTGCTGCATCCGTGAAAAACGTTTGTCCCAGTCGATCTGACCGGTCACGGTCTTTCCTTCTTCCAGTTCTCCTTCCAGATAGTGAAAGATCTGTTCTCCTTTTTCCTGTACATCATATACTCTGATCCCGTCAATCACTCCGGTATCTGCTGCCTGACCGCCGCCTTCTGGAAAAAAGGCAGTTCTTGAAAGAACTGCCTCATATCCGTTATCACACGGGCGGCAGGACACAACCTCCGCAGTAAATTCCTGCAGGTGACTGTCTGTGTAAAACAATTTCTCTGTCATATGTCCTCGCCTCTTTATCGTATTGTCATTACTTCTGATGCTTCTGCATTTTTACATTCTTTCCGGTGCTTCAAATCCAAGCAGATCGATGCAGGTTGTCAAAATGTCTCTTGTCAGTGTAAGAAGGGCAATGTAGCTCTTCTGCTTCTGTTCATCCTCTTCTGCCAGGATCTTTGTCTCATGGTAGAAACGGTTAAATGCATTTGCAAGATCATAAATATATGCACAGATCTTGTGTGGTGCAAGTTCTTCGTATACATTCTCCATCACACTGCCAAACTTCGCAGCTTCCAGCATCAGAGCCTTTTCGCTCTCACTTGTAGCCGAAAGGATCTTGATATCGTCCATACTCTTTCCTGATTCTTTGTACTTGTTCAGGATTGATTTGATACGAACGATGGTGTACAGGATGTACGGACCTGTATTTCCTTCAAAAGAAGTGAATCTGTCTACATCGAATACATAGTCTTTTGCTGCCTGGTTGGAGAGGTCTCCGTATTTGATCGCAGCCATTCCGACCATCTTCGCTGTTGCTTTTGCCTCTTCTTCCGATACTGTACGGTTCTCTGTGATCTTTTCATACATCTTTTCTGTGATCTCGCGGATCAGGTTCTCAAGACGCATAACGCCGCCTTCTCTGGTCTTGAACGGTTTTCCGTCTTTTCCGTTCATCGTACCAAATCCAAGGAAAGTAAGTTTTGTATCCTCTTTTACAATGCCGGTCTTCTTCGCGCAGCGGAATACCTGTACAAAATGCAGTTCCTGACGTTTGTCAACTACATAGATGACTTCGTTCGGCTGGAACAGTTCTTCACGCTCTACCAGCGTTGCAAGGTCTGTGGTATCATAAAGTGCTGCACCGTCGGACTTCAGGATTATACACGGTGGGATCTCTTTGGTATCGGTCTCTTCTTTGACATCTACCACGAGTGCTCCATTATCAATATGCGCATAGCCTTCCTTCTTCAGTCTTTCCACCATATCCGGGATGTATTTCTGTGCGTCAGATTCCCCTTTCCAGAGGTCAAATTCAACATTCAGGTTCGCATAGTTTTTCTTCAAGTCTGTCACAGACACATTCATAATGTGATCCCAGATTGCACGGTAACCGCGCTTTCCGCTCTGCAGCTGGAAGGTCGCATCCAGTGCTTCTTCTCTGTAATCATCATGCTCTTTTGCATAAGCGGACGCTGCCGGATAGATTTCCTCCAGGTCACTGATGGTAAATGGTGCTTCTTTTGGATATTCTCCGGTGAAATTATCATCAAAATACGGAAGATCCGGCTGGCGTTTCTTCAGTTCTGTGATAATCAGTCCCATCTGATATCCCCAGTCTCCAAGGTGGATATCACCAACCACTTTATTGCCCATAAAACGGGTGATTCTCTTTACGCTTTCTCCGATGATTGCGGAGCGGAGATGTCCGACGTGAAGCGGTTTTGCCACGTTCGGTCCGCCGTAATCAATGACGATTGTCTTTGGATTCTCTACTTCTTCCACGCCGAGCTTTTCGTCTGCTTCCATCTGGTTCAGATAATCTGCGACTGCTGCCGGGTTGGTCTTCAGGTTGATGAAACCTGGCTTAACTGCTTCTGCTCCGCTGATATATCCGTTCTCCGGAATCTTTGCCACAACTTCTTCTGCGATCATGATCGGTGCTTTGTGGTACTTTTTTGCACCTGCCATCGCACCATTGCACTGATATTCACATAAATCCGGGCGGTTAGAAAGTGTAACACGCGCCAGTTCTTTCTCGTATCCGGCATCTGCAAATGCCTGTTCCATTTCTTCTGTAATCAGATCCAGGATCTTCTTCATAGTATCGATCGTTCCTCTCTTTTTCATCATAAACGTTAGCGCAGACTCTTTGCCTGCGCCGCTTTATTTATTATATCTGAATCCTTATGTAAGCGCAATAGAAAATCGTAATCCGGAGACTGGATGTTGCCTGAAATTCTGCATTCTTTATGAATTTTTGTCAAGACAGCATCCCACTTCTGCTGACGCACAACATTTTTTCATAGACTTTACCGCTTTTTTCAGACGTTACTGGCTCGCTGTATTTACAGTGTTACTGATCCACTGCATTTTTCAGATCTTCCACCGCCTGTGCGAGCATTGCATCTGAACCAAGTGCCTGTTCATAATCCGCTTCTACCTGTGCAAACAGCTCCTGCACATCTGTCTGTGCGGAAACTTCTTCAATTATCGTCTGAATCTGCTCGTCAGAGATCTCTGCCTGAATATCGAATTTTCCATCTTTGTCCTTGACCGCATATAAGGTTTCAAGTCCCGGTACTTCAGTGTAAATTCCACGGATCTTCATATTGTACCGTACATACAGGATCCTGCTGCCTTTTGCTTTGCCGTCTTTCGTGTAAATCGCAATCCCATCGTATGCTTCGGCATAGGCTTCTTTTCCGGAAAGTTCCTGATAGTATGCTTCTACTGCATCCGCAAGCTCTTCGTCCCGGTTCTCCAGAAGTGGATTGGTTTCCATCGCTGCGTACCCGGTATTTACTTTTGGCTCTTCTGTAACAACTGCACTTACTTCTTTTACCTCATCTTTTTTCTCTTTCGTAAGAAAAACGGTGACTCCCGCCGTCATAAAGCAGACCAGCAGATACACAAGACCAGTGTAGAAAATCTGTTTCTTTTGGTCTGTAAGGACGGGCATCCTTTTTTCTTCCGACATGGCATTTCCTCCTTTGCCACCTATCATACGCAATGCCCGCTTTTGCGTCAATAGCGAAGGAAGACTTGTTTTGACTGGTTTTGTCGAAGCGATTATTTATTCTTTTTCTGCATTAAAATTGCTTTATGCTAATGCCCACTCTGTGTATCAAATCACTTTCAAATGGTATTCCGGCTGCTATTCTGTTCATCCCGTTTTACTTGTCCTGTTCGAAATTTCTTCTTGATTTTTTTCTGGGCAAGTGCTATATTAGTAGATGTCCTTGTAGCTCAGTGGATAGAGCACCGCCCTCCGGAGGCGGGTGCGTCAGTTCGATTCTGATCAGGGACGTGAAAAGACTGTGAAGCTTTTATGGCTTGACAGTCTTTTTTATTGCCACTAATCCAATTCCCACCTGAATCCGTTCTTTTGCTTCTATACGCTTTGCCTGAATCAGCAGAACACCAATAATGATCAAGAAAAATCCAGCCTATATTACAGCCATTTCCGGCTGCTTTCAACTAATTTATTCTTTCTTCAAAGCCTCCTCTATATCAGTCGGCAAGCCCCCCATAACGTAAGAACTCCAATCACTCCTGCGCATCCCGTCATCCAAAGAACTTCTATCCGATGCATTTTCTTCAGGAACTTTTCTTCCATTCCAAGTGACTGTAAGATTTCCCCTTCTCTTTTTTCTTCCTGCTTCTCCGCAAGAAACATCTGATACAAAACTATGGAAATCAGAATCATGTAAAACACTGCAAAAATGCTGTACATTCCTATAAAGGAATATAATTCCTGACGTATTTTCTTATACTCTTCATGGTTATTCTGCACATTTACAGCTGTTCCCTGTTTTAAAATACTTAGAATATGCCCTTCCGTATCATACGCATCCGCATCATCCGATACCAGAATTTTTACGATCTGATCATATTCCATAATTCTGCTTTTCCCAAATTTCTTCCAGAAATTCTTTCCAACAATCATCGATATACCAGATCCACCTATCTGTGGATTCCGCACATCTTCTTCCTTCATGCCACGTAAAATCGCTGTTACTGGAATCGGATTTTCGTTTCTACTTCCATTCTCATTCAATGTATAAACCGGAAGTTCATCACCAACCTGTACCGTATCTTCTGATATTCCTTGTCCGTCCGGGCTGACTGCACTCAGATATTTTCCGTCATATTCCTGCAACTCTGTAAGATCCAGAATGCAAAAATCTCCCTGTTCAAATTCTTCTTTTGTCAGGCTGCCTTCATCCAGATTTCTCAGAAAACGCTGTATATCCTGCCATCTGTCTATTGTAAGCAAAGACAATCTTACTTTCTCAATAGATATCTTTTCCTTTATTGATGTCTCATTCAGATATGCCACCAATGTTTCGACTACTTTCTGAAAATACTCGCTTTCAGCATATTCTGACAGATCAATCCAGAACTCCTCTTTTTCATTGTTATGATATTGTTCTACAGAAGTTACTCCGGCAACCTGTTCCAGTTTATCAACTGTCTGCCTGGAAATTCCCGGAGAATTCGTAATCTCCATTGTACTCAAATAGTATCCATTTCCTGTCAGCCTTTGATATACTTTCAGTTCTTCCTGTCTGGTTGATATTTCCATCTTTCCAAATCCCACGATCAGCAAAGCACTTGCCAGAAGAACAATTTCTACACTCTTACGCACACGATGCATCTGCCATTTATGAAGTAAAACTCTTCCCGGCGTGAATCGGACGATCTTCCTGTACTTTCCCCTTCTTTTCTGAACTTTCTTCTTTTTTTCTTTCAGAAGTATGCAAAGCTGTACTGCACTGAGTCCATAACTTGCAGCAATACATAAGATACTGAAGCCAGTTTCAAAAAGGACTCCTTCCCATGCAATCGCCTGTGGTAATGTCTGCTCGGTTATCTTTTCAAAAGCAGGGATAACCAGCTGGTAAATCCCAATCCCTGCAAGATTTCCAACAATAACAGCTCCTACACCAAACAGAACTGCTTCCCAGAAAATAATCTGGTACATCTGCCCTCTTCTCATTCCAAGTGCATCCAGGAACCTCCAGAACTGTTCTCTTGAGATAATCGAACGCGATACCGTAAGAAACAGGATACAGATCGACGCACCACCAATCAGCAAACGGATATTTTCCAGAAAATCCATATACGGAAGACTTACATCAGAAAGTTTGTCCTGTTCCACATTGTCATCCATGCCGCAGGTAAATTCTTCGCTGTCTTTCAGATCTTTATAAACACTTTCACTGCCTTCTTTCGCTTTTACAAGCATATGCATATCCTGAACAGAGCCGATCCTGTTCCCGCCTTCCTGTGTCACAATTCCAGTTGGAAACCGCTGCCGGTTGCAGATTTCCCAGTTTATCTGATAATCTTTTAGGATCCCGCATAAAGTATACGAATAGCTTTTTGATTCCCCCTGATCCAGAATGGAAAGCGCCGGTGTAATATCCAGTGTAATCTCTTTTCCAAGCATCTCCTCATATCCAAGTGAGCGAAGTGTACTGTATTCCATTACGATCTCATGCTCATTTTCCGGCAGGCGTCCTTCTTTCATTTCCAGTCTGCCAAGCTTCCACGCCGTCTCGTCCATTGTCCCGATATTCATCTGACGGTTTTCCAGATAATCTCCGGCGATCGCCCCATAGATACTTATTTTCCCGGTCTGTGCAAGAAATGGATTCTCTTCTGCTACTTTTACCGAGCCTTCATCCATATCCAAAAATACCTGTTCCCACTCCCCATATACTGCTTTACGATTCTCGATATATGCGGCTTTCAGTCCTTCCGACATCTGAAAAACCAATCTGAATCAGTGTGCAGGTAAGAAGCAGGACTGAGACTATCAGGATACTGTATTTCTTCTGGCTGCGGATTCTTTTTATACTGAGTTCCCGTTCAATTCCATGTCTTTTCTCTCTTTTCATCGCAATGCACCATCTTCCATATACATAATCCTGTCCGCATAATTGGCACTGTCCATATCATGTGTCACCATGACAATTGTCTGACGGTAAAGCTCTCTGGATGCGCAGATCAGTTTCATGATCTCCTGTCCGGTCTGATAGTCCAGATTCCCGGTCGGTTCATCCGCAAGGATCACTCCCGGCTTTGCTGCCATTGCACGGGCAATTGCCACTCTCTGCTGCTCTCCACCAGATAACTGATCCGGATAATCTCCGTTCCTGTCCCATAATCCGACCTTTTCAAGAAGCTGTCGGATATAAGCTTTATCCGGTACCGTATGCGCGATATAAAGCGGCATGCATACATTATCCCAGATCGTATACTCCGGCAGTAACTGATACTGTTGGAAAATAAACCCGATTTTCTTCTGCCGGATCTTGCAGATCTTCTTTTGGGAAAGCCCGTTAATCTGTATTCCATTCAGGAAGACTGCTCCGGTATCTGGCTTTTCCAGTGTTCCTGCAATCTTAAGAAAAGTAGATTTCCCGGATCCGCTTCGTCCCATCACTGCCACAAATTCACCGCTTTTCACTTCAAAAGAAAACTCCTTTAATGCTGTGATTTTCTTTTCACCAAGAGTATAGCTTTTGCTTACCTTGTCCAGTCTGATTACGGTTTTCATCTTCTGCCACCTCCTTCATTTGTTAGTCTTACTATATCAGATCAGTCTTTCGATTCACTTACCCCAATCTTACGAAATCGTAAGATTTATTTCTTCCTGTGCATGATCTTTTGCGATCATCTTCGGCAGTATAAACTGGAAGGTTGTCGCCTCCTCCAAGCCGCTTCGATCCACAACCTTCAGTGTTCCCTGATGGAGCGTGACAATTTCCTTTGCCAGATGCAGACCAATTCCGATTCCACTTCCCTGTTCCATCTGGTAGAAACGGTCAAAAATCAGCTCTCTTTTCTCTTCTTCAATCCGTTTTCCCCGATTGGTGATATACAGCTTATAATAGTCCGTATCTTCTTTCAGCAGAATCTGAATCAGGCTTCCTGTATCTGCATATTCTACGGCATTTTTCAGTACATTTTCCATTGCCTCTTTCAGCCAGAATCCGTCGCAGGAAAGCAGGCATTCTTTTGGAACATCCATTTCAAATCCAACTCCTTTTTCTTCCGCTAAAGGCTGTGTTCTGTCTATACATTCTTCGATCAGTCCGGTCAGATTTTCTTTTTTCCGCTTCATCCAGATTTTCCCGGAATCAATCTGCGCAAGCCTAAGAAGCACGATCGTCATATCGGACATCCATTGCACCTTTTTCACACAGTCTTCCAGCTTCTGATACCGTTTTTCATCCTCTTCTGTCACAAGAAGCACCTCCAGATTCAGAAGTGTTCCCGCAATCGGTGTTTTTAGCTGATGGGAAATATTTTCCATGTAAGTTCCCATTTTCTGCCGGTCACGATGCAGAAATTCTTTTTCTTCCGCCAGCTTTGCTTCCAGTTCCCTGTCTTTTTCTGCCAATTGATTATCCAGTGCTTTTTTCCGTCTTTTCTCCATGTGCAATTCTGTCAGCAGACCAACAATGCAGATGATGCCGATCGCAGCCACAAACACACCTATTCCGTAACTTCGGATTCTCTTTTCCAGCCAGATTTTTCCTGTTTCTTCATATCCTGCCTCTTTCAATGCCTCGCAGCCCTTCTGATATGCTTCTTCATCCGGTTCTGTAAAGGCAGAAACCGTTCTGTCTTTTTCTGTCTGTCCGATCCAGGAAACAACCTGTCTTTCATAATTTTCTGCAAGAATATTCTGGTATCCATAAAAAGCCAGCAATATCAAAAGAAAAATCAGAGTCCATTTTCCCGGTATTCTCCATTTCTCCGTCTTTCTCTCAGATCTCATCATACACATCCTCAGCTTTCAGCGTCCATGCATAACCAACTCCACGCTTTGTCTCAATCGGATCCTGCTCATTTTCTGCAGTCAGCTTCTTTCTCAGCCGGTTCATATGTACAGACAAGGTATTGTCATCGATATAATTTTCATTAAAATCCCAGATAGTGTCCAACAGGAACTCCCTCGCAACAAGATTCGGTGCGTTTGCAAGAAGGCTGCACAGAATCTGATATTCGGTCCTTGTAAGATCGATTCGGACACCATCCTTCTGCAAAATCTGCTTCTGCAAATCCAGTTCATATTCTCCGCTTTTGATTCCTTTTTTCACTTTCTTGCCGTTTTGCATACCGGTACGTCGCAGCAAAGCCTTGATTCTCGCAATAAATTCAAATGTGCGGAAAGGCTTGATCACATAGTCATTTGCTCCCGCTTCAAATCCTTCTACGATAAATTCTTCACTGTCATAGGCTGATAAGAAAAGAATGGGATTGTCTGTATATCTGCGGATCTCCCTGCAGAGCATGATTCCGTTCCCGTCTGGCAGCTTCATATCCAGTACATACAGCATATATTCTTCTCCCCGGATCCTTACGAGTGCTTCGCTACAAGACTTCGCTGCAACCGCATTCCATCCCTTTAGTTCCAGGATGTCTACGATTCCCTGTCTTACCAGGTCGTCATCTTCAATTACTAAAATTTCTGTGTTCATGCTCGGAATTCCTTTCTTTATTTCTATTGTATGATTACGTAAGCTGACTCCTACTTGATTCGTATACTTTGTACACCATCTCGCTTAACAGCCAGGTGATGTACATTCGCAAAATACAGATTCTTGTGCAAGCACAAATCTGCACTTGGCTCATCGTATACACAAAAAGGTGCCGCAAACCTGCGACACCTCTTTAAGTCTTCTTCAAATGATTATCCAGCAGGCGTGCGCTTCTCCTGCATCTCTCAGGTTTCCCCTGTCTATACCATCGGCGTGTGGATCGCACGAAATCTTCCACCTTAGATAATCATATGAATGAATTTTTCTCTACATTCAGTATATCAATATTATTCTCTTTTGTAAAGAATTTTCTTGTTGCGCAGCAGCCTGTTCCATTCCTTATCATCTATTTTCATAAATGTGATAATTGAATTTTTGTAGTCCAGATTATCCTTTGATGTAATCAAACGTAAAACCATTTTAAATACTTCTTTAACGTCCTTAATTTCTTTTAGTATCAACGCTGTATTGGGTTTCTTCGCTTCAATTATATAATCCAGATCCCGTATTATCTCGTCAAAGTATGTAGAAAAAAGTTCATAATCATTGGGATGTCTTTCCCGAATATGCATAATCTGCACAACAGTTATAATAACTTCATCTGTTACTATATCCTCTGCTATACAATGGTATATTTCCCTGTCAATTTTCCCTACTCTATACACGTTTATAATCTATCCCTACTTCGCCACGATCCGAATCTCCTCCCCATCAAAGTAATACACGGAATCCGAAAGTACTTCCTCCGGTGCCACTCCGGTCTGATTGATCTCTTTTACCATTTCCTGCATCCGCTCCGGCTCCAGTCCAAAGCTTTCCGGCACCAGTATCACTTCATGGATACTGCTTGGCAGGATATAGAAATCCCCTCTGATCATCCCCCTGACCTTTTCCCGGAAATCCGGATACCGCATCACTGCTGCCCCCAGACTGCACTGCTCGTTCGTCGCCACATACATAAAGCGCACAATCTGCCGGATCTGCACCGGATAGATCCGCGGTGTATTCTTCTCGGCAAGACGGCGGATTTCTTCCTTTTCCACACGCCAGTACCGCAGATGCTCGTTGCGGATCTGGATCGCCGCCGAGCCAAAGCGTGTGTTGTCTATCTGGATATAATAGACCACTGCCAGATCCAGGAACGGCTCATAAGGAATCTGCTTTAACAGTTCTTCGTTGGCATCCCGCCGGATCAGCTTGTACACGATATGCTCTTTTACATGATTAAAATCAAACAGATTCTGACAATCACAGGTCTTCTTCACCCGTATCTCCTGATAAATACTGCAAATGGAATCCGCCAGATCCGGTACCTGCTGCCCCTTCAGATACTTCTGGTAAAATTCCTCCAGATAGATCGTCGGTGCAAGGTTGCTGTCCTCCTGCTTAAAAAGAATCCCTGTTCTTCTGGTTCCATTATTCTTCGTCACGGTGTACAACTCCGTCCTCACCTGCGCATCTACCTGTCCTCTGATCTCGCATAACATAGCATTCATAAATTCTGTATAATTCATCCGTTCTCCTTCCCGAAAGCCATGCGCCGCAAAAAACCTTTTCTGCCATCTTAAGGCAGCTTATGATTTGAATATCACCTGCATTCAAGCAGGTGTGTACTGCCAATTATATCTGCCCTTTTTTCAGATTACAAGAACATTCTTTTTCCCTCCAAAATGGCATTGACATGCAAAAAAGCCGAAAGCATGAGGACCTGCCTCTGCTTTCGGCTTTTATCTCTGTCTTAATTTTGTGAATTATGACGAAAGGATTATGCTCTTGAGCTGTACTCTCCTGTACGGGTATCAATTTTGATCTTGTCACCCTGGTTAACGAAAAGCGGTACAAGAACACTTGCTCCTGTTTCAACGATAGCCGGTTTAGTAGCACCTGTAGCTGTATCACCTTTTACTCCCGGCTCTGTCTCTGTAACTTCAAGTTCCACACTGATCGGCGGCTCTACTGAGAATACGTTACCTTCATGTGAACATACTTTAACCATCTCGTTCTCTTTTACAAACTTGAGGGAATCTCCTACAGTATCTCCATCAACTGCGATCTGGTCGAATGTCTCAACATCCATGAAGTGATAGAGTTCACCATCAGAATACAGATACTGCATATCTTTTCTGTCGATATGAGCGGTATCGAATTTCTCTGTCGGACGGAAAGTCTTTTCTACTACACCACCACTGATGATGTTTTTAAGTTTTGTTCTAACGAAAGCTGCTCCCTTTCCCGGTTTTACATGCTGGAATTCCAGAATCTGATAAATGTTACCTTCGATCAGTACTGTAAGACCATTTCTAAAATCGCCTGCTGAAATCATTGTAATATCCTCCTTATATATGCCCTGGGGCATTCCTTTTACTTTTTATATACATTACTTATAATTCTATAATAAAAAACTCTATTTTTCAACAAAAAATTTCAATCAATTACAGATTTCCCTGATTTTCCGTATTTTTTTGCTATTTCATATAGGCATTATAGAGTTTTTTATCCACATTTTTCTCGATTTCATCGTAAACCGGCTGCACTGCCTCACGGATTTCCGCTCTCAGTTCATCACTAAGTGTAACAATCTGTGTTCCACTGTCCTCAATTACTTTGATCTTGTCTGCAATCCGGTCATCCGATGCCTGGCGAGCCTCTTCTTTGGCGATCTCAGCAGCTTCTACAAGGATTGCCTGCTTATCTTCCGGCAGATCCTGAAAAAATTCATCACTGACGATCAGAGAGATCAGATGCGGCAGGTGATTGGTTTCCACAACATAATCCTGCTGTTCATAAAGCTTGTTGGATACGATAACCTCGTATGGATTCTCCTGGGCATCAATGGTTCCCTGCTGCAGCCCGATATACACCTCACTGAAACTCATCGGTGTCGGAGATGCTTTCAGTTTTTTCCAGAAATCCATATGGTAGGAATTCTCCATGGTACGGATCTTCTGTCCTTTAAAATCAGCCAATGATTCGACCATTTTATTCGTTGACATAACACGGAATCCCTGGTCTGCATAGCCAAGGAGATTATATCCGCCATTCTCATAGACATCCTCCAGAAGTCCATAGAACTCCGGATCATCTACCTTTTCACGTACTTCATCAATTGTACTGAATCGGCACGGAATATCAAACACCGCAAGGTCCGGCATGAAAGTTACCTGCGGTGCGGTATTCTGGATCACAAACGGAATATCCCCATCCTTACAGCTCTCCAGAAGCTCTCTGTCCCCTCCGATCGTACCGTTCGGATAGACCTGGATCTTCATCTTGCCATCACTTAATTCTTCTACTTCTTCCGCAAATTTTTCTGCATAGATCTGTGTTACGGTATCCTCCGGACTCGCCGTTGCAAGCGGCCATGCATATCGCTGTACCTCATCATCCGCAACCGTCTTTTTCTGACACCCCGCACTGAGTGCAAGTGCCGCACACATTCCTGCCGCTACCGCCATTCTTACTGCTTTCTTCATGCTGCTACCTCCTATATCAGTGCCAGGCTGATCGCCGGGATAAATGTAATTAACAAAAGCGCAACAAGGAAGTAGCCGATCATTGGCATCGCATGTTTGGAAATCCGCATGATCGGGATATCTGTAAGCGAGCTTGCCACAAACAGATTGACTCCGATCGGCGGTGTTACAAATCCGATTGCAAGGTTGACAACCATCATGATTCCAAAGTGGATCGGATTCATGCCGACTGCTGTTACGATCGGCAGAAGGATCGGTGTCAGGATCAGGATTGCCGGTGTGGTATCCATGACCATTCCCACGATCAGAAGGAATACATTGATCACCAGAATCAGGACGATCTTATTGGTAAAGTGCGTCAGGATCCAGGTGCTTACCATCTGTGGGATCTGCATCAGAGTCAGAACTCTTGAAAATGCAATCGATGCTGCAAGAATAAACATGATCGGTGCATAGGTGCGCACGCCCTCCACCAGTGCCGGCCAGATATCTTTAAACGTCATCGTCTTATAAATAAACAGGCTGACGATCAGTGCATAAAATACCGAAATGACTGCCGCTTCTGTCGGCGATGCGATTCCGGAATAGATGCATCCCAGAATGATAACCGGACTCAAAAGTGCCCAGAAGCTTTCTTTTAAAACCTTCAGAAGTCCTTTCTCATGAAGTTCCCCGACTACTTTCTGGATCTTTTCTTTGTCCTCTCCATTCTTTTTACAGTAATAAACTGCATAAACCATCAGAAGTCCGCCGATCAGAAGTCCCGGAATGATCCCTGCGATAAACAGGTCACTTACTGATTCACCGGAAGCACTTCCGAACATGATAAACGGAATACTTGGTGGAATAATAACTCCAAGACCACCTGCCACGGCTACGATCGCCGCGGAAAAATCCTTATCGTATCCAAGCTCGATCAGAATCGGGATCGTCATACTTCCGACTGCTGCAACCGTTGCCGGTCCGGAGCCTGAGATTGCACCATAAAACAGACAGGTTACAATGACCGCGCACGGCAGACCCGCTGTCAGCTTTCCAAGAAAATAGGAAAATACATCAAATAATTTTTTGGAAATGCCGCCTCTTGCCATGATGATTCCGGAAAGTACGAACATCGGAACCGCAAGGAGAGGAAAGCTGTCAATTCCTCCCAGCATAGAACGGATCACAAACTGTCCGCTGACTGTGAAGGATGGATCAAAAGCACCCGGAAGGACCGATGCGATTGTAAGTGCGATCGATACCGGAATGGCAATGATCAGACAGATTACAAATAAGATAAATACTACTGCTGCCGGCATGCTTTTTCTCCTTTCTCATCTTTTTCTCTTACTACTTTTAATTCTGCAAACCATCGCTGGATAATACGGATCGCTACCAGGATAAAACTTGCAAGCGGTGCTGCCTGCACATAATACATCGGGATGTGGCACGCCGGACTTACCTGTCCGCTCTCTACTGCTGACATCATATACTTAAACGCAAACGGTATCAGGTAAAGAAATACCATCAGTTCAAAGGTATGGTTAACCAGTTTAAAAAGTGCCTTCCCTCTTCGTGGGAAAATTGACACAAACTGTTCGATCTTAATGGAAATACATTTTTTTGTGCAATAGCTGACGCTCAAAAATCCCGACCATACAAACAGGTAACGGGTAATCTCCTCCGACCAGGACGGCGCTGAGCCGAGTACATATCTGGAAAACACCTGGATCCCCATGATCACTGTCATCAGAATCAGGCTTATCACCATAAAAAATTCTTCCAGATAGTTATCCAGCCAGATTACTGTTTTCTTCATTCGCATTTGCCCTCCATTCATGTAATCATACAAAAATGATATCAATTACCGAAGAATTTGTCTATTTTTTCTATTTGCTTTTCTCTCTTTAAATAGCAAAATTTTCTATAATTTTTCACTTTCAGAAATCGGTTAGTTTTTTAACAAAACCAGAATATGATAAAGGCCCGCAATCCACCGGAATCCCCGGTATGACTGCGGGTCTTTATCCTGCCTTTTTCACTCTTCATTCAGGTTAAACATAACGGATCCGCCACAGGACTTCTCCGGATGTTTCTTCACTAGATGCTCTTATCGATCAGAGTCAGGATTTCTCTTAAATCTGATGCATTCATCTGTCCAGGTGCAGAAGCTTTTCCTACTGCCCCGAAAGTAAGTGCTGAACCGAATACTTCACCGCACAGACGACTGATCAGTCCGGTACCTGCCATAGACATTGTAATGATCGGACGGTCTGCATGTTCTTCTGCCATTTCACGTGTTGCTTCAAGAAGTGTAAGTACATCCTTTTTGCACTGTGGCATTACTGCAATTTTCGGGATATCTGCGCCGAGTTCCTGCATTTTCACAAGGCGTCCTACGATATCGTCTTTGTCCGGTGTCTTATCGAAGTCATGGTTGGATGCAACGACTTTTACGCCGTGTGCATGCGCGCCTTCGATGATATCTTTTACAACTTCGTCCCCTGTAAATGCTTCTACATCCACAAGGTCAACCAGTCCTGTTGCTGCTGCTTTCTTGTTCAGCTCTGCATATGCGTCAGCTTCGATTGCTTTTTCGCCGCCTTCTTTGGAAGTACGGAATGTGAAAAGAATCGGAGTTTCGCCAAGTGCCGGACGAAGGTCTTTTAATACATCTTCAACCTGTGCGAAGTCAAATACACCTTCGAACCAGTCTACACGCCATTCTACAACATCAAGCGCAACATCCTCAAAAGATCTTGCTGCTGCAAGAATTTCTTCTTTTGTCTTTCCGACGATCGGTACACAGATTTTCGGTACTCCTTCACCGATCTTAACGCCACGAACTTCTACATATTTACTCATGTCTGTTTTCTCCTTTTTCTAGTTGTCAGCCTGAGCCTGTTCTACCATCTTAGTATAACGTAAGTTTACAAATAATCCAAGAAGGACTCCAACTGCTGTAAGAACGATATTCATAACCATAACCTGTGACGGCTGCATTTTGGATGCTGCTGTAAGGATGGTGTAGTTACACAGGGAAGATGCGATCATAACAAGTGCTGTTACAGTTCCTTTGATCTTCGGGAAAAGCATGTTGCATACAGAAGTTGCGATCTGAAGAAGTCCGCCTGCTCCTGCCCATCCGATCAGGAATGCACCTGCAATCATAAGTGTCTGGCTCTTTCCAACCAGAACAGCGATCATTGTTACAAGACAGATTACCGGGTATCCCAGGATAAATCTTACGTCTTTGATCTTTCTTGTTAAAAGTGCAGTTACAACGAGTGCAAGCATTGTTCCTGCTGAATAGTATGTCTGCATGATGGACGGATCAGCCCAGCCAACATTCTCTTTTGCAAAGTTCTGTGCACAGTTCAGCCATAACTGGAAAGTACCTGTACATGTGAATCCGATCAGGATCATTGCGATGGATTCTACAGAGAAATGTGTATGCTTTAAGCTGTCGATCAGGCCTTCTTTCTTTCCCGCTGCTTTCTGATCTGTATCCGGGAGTGGAAAGATCATAACCAGTACCAGAAGTACAAGATAAGCGATTCCACATGCATAGAACAGTGTGTTGTAAGAGGTTGCTCCTGTTGCTGTTGTAGCGACAGTTACACCAAGTACGAACGGTAAAAGCATCTGCGATACAGAAATAAAGAATTTGATCCCCATAGTTGCAACGCCCGGTGCTTTGTAAATGATTTCTGAAACAGCCGGGTAAATTCCTGTATCCAGGAAAGAGTTTGCGATACCACCAACGATTGCACAGATATATGCGATCTGGTATCCACCATTTGTTCCTGCATTAAATGCAAGTGCAAGTCCGATCAGGTAGATTGCATAGGATCCACTACCGATCGCTGTTGAAATACGACGTCCGAGTTTGTCAGAAAGCGGTCCGGCGAACGGAAGCGCGATCAGACGTCCAAGTCCGAGTGCTGCTGAAATTGCAGTGATTGCCATAACTTCTACGCCCCAGGAAGCGGCAAGTGCTTCCTTGATGACTGCCTGTCCAAGGATGGAACATCCGACACCGTGGATAAAGTAGTTTAAATAAAGGATCAGGGCGCTGGGTATGTATTTCTTATTCATCTCTTTTCCTCACATTCCTGTTTTTCAAATTTTTTCGATTTCTTCTTAAATTCAATACAAGCCTGCCGGGTATTAATCATCGTATCTGATGTTTAATACTTCTTTCATGTGTTCGATCGGCATTTCTTTTCCTGTCCAGAGTTTGAATGCTGCTGCTCCCTGGAATAACATCATTCCAAGACCGTTCATTGTCTTACATCCAACTTCTTTTGCCATAGAACGCATCTTTGTTTCCAGTGGTGAGTAAGGAACATCAATAACAATAAGTTCCGGACGGAA
The DNA here is from genome assembly GCF_025149785.1 of Coprococcus comes ATCC 27758. GTDB lineage: Bacteria > Bacillota > Clostridia > Lachnospirales > Lachnospiraceae > Allocoprococcus > Allocoprococcus comes. The sequence goes on from NZ_CP102277.1 coordinate 1,963,267, forward strand.
GAATGATTTATCCGGTACAACTGACATTCCTTCCAGTGGTTTCATACCAACACCTGTTCCGTTTACGAAGATGTATGAATCGTTCATTTCTTCTCTTAATTTTTCTTTGTCATCCAGATCGTAAAGAGTAGCTTTGCAGTTTGTCTTTTCATTGATCTTTCTTACTGTTTCTTCAGCGTTTGCCCAGAATTTATCATGAATATTGAAAATAGAGATTTCTTTTACGCCGTCAAGTGCAGCCTGGATTTCAATTGCTGTAGCAGCTCCGCCTGCGCCTGCGATTGTCATCTTCTTTCCGATCACATCGATATCGTTATCTTTTAACGCCTGCATGAATCCGATGCCATCTGTGATGTGTCCTGTTAAAACACCATCTTCATTTACGATTGTGTTAACTGCTCCACAAAGCTCTGCTGCCGGAGATAATTTGTCCAGATACTGTCCAACAACTGTTTTATTTGGCATAGACACGTTAGATCCTACCATTTTCAGAGCACGAAGTCCTTTTACTGCATCTTCCAGTGTGCTGTTGTCAACTTCAAATGCAAGGTAAGCATAATCCAGTCCAAGGTAAGCAAATGCTTCATTATGCATTGCCGGTGAGCTTGAATGTCTGATTGGATAAGCCATAAGTCCGATAAGTTCTGTGTGTCCTGTAATTCTCTCTGCCATGATTTGTTCTCCTTTTCTTCTTCCATCGAAATTTATTTCTTTGTTCTTTGAGAATGTTTTTAACGTTTGCCCAATTTTGTTAATTTTTAAACAACCTCTTGATAGTTAAATTATAGACGATATCATTTGATAGTTCAAATATATCTTATGTGTGTTTTTGATAGCTTTTTGGCATCAGTTATGGTATGATTATTTTATATAATATAGAAAGGATTTTTTACCATGACGCTAAATCAGCTTGAATATTTCCAAAAAGTAGCAACCCTGCAGCATTTCCGACAGGCTGCAGAATTACTTAAGATCTCCCAGCCAAGCCTCAGCCGGTCCATGTCGCTTCTGGAAGAAGAACTTGGACTGATGCTTTTTGAACATCAGGGACGCAATGTTGTCCTCACCAAATCCGGCCGCGTCTTCCTGGAACATGTCAACCGGATCCTCGAGGAGGTACATATTGCCGAGCATAAGATGAAGCAGCTTGCCGGAAGCGGCGGACATATTGATATCGCCTATGTATTTCCGCTGGCAAACTACTATATTCCGCATACAGTGCGATCCTTCCTAGATATAGACCGCAACAAGCATGTAACCTTCAATTTTAACCAAACGCACACTGCAGATATGATCCAGGGGCTCAAATCCGACCGCCACGATGTGATCTTTGGTTCTTTCGTTGCGGATGAACCGGATATTTCCTTTGTACCCATTCTGAACCAGAATATGGTTGTAATTACTCCAAAAGAACATCCTCTTGTCCAGAAAGAATCCGTCTGTTGCAGTGACCTTACTGACTATCCTCTGATCGGGTATGACCGCTATTCCGGACTCGGTGGCTTCACCCGTAACTTCTATAAAGAAAAGAAGCTGAAGGTAAACATCGTCTGTGAGTGTCCGGATGAAAACGCAATTGCTGCCCTGGTTGCCGAAGATTTCGGAATCGCCCTGGTTGCCAGGGTCGATGCGGTTGATCAGGCAAATGTAACCGTACTCCCGCTTGCCGATGCAGACCTTACCCACACCGTTTATATGGGATACATCCGCGACAAATACCAGATTCCCGCTGTCAAACGTTTCATCCAGTTTGTCAAAAGAGATGGGAAGGCCTATTAAAGTGCCTTCCCATTGCTTTCTTTTACATATTCAATAAATTCTTTTACAACCGGCGCCAGATATTTTTCCTTCAGCTTCGCCAGATATATATAACGTTCGTATGGTGGATTCTCAATATCCAGTACATCTACATTCAGATTTTTAAGTATAGGAATCTCCGGCATTACCGCAATTCCAAAATTTTCTGCCACAAGACCTGCCATCGATGCATCTTCCAGAATCTCATATGCTATCTTCGGTGTCCCTCCGGTCTGTTCAAACAACTGGTCGATCACCGGTCTGAGCCCGCTGTTCTTGGTGAAATATACCTGGGGATAAGGAAGTGTTTCCTTCAGATCAACAGATCCTCTTCCGGCAAGCTCATGGTCTCTTGGAACAACAACAACCAATTTTTCCTTAGCGATCGGTACAAAATCAATCCCGGATTCTTTTTCTTTTCGCGAGCAGAGAGCGATGTCATACTTCTCCTCTTTCAACCCTTGTATAATCTCTGTCGTATTTCCGACAGAAAAACGGAAATTCACATCCCAGTCTTCGTGTTCCTTCAAAAAACCGCCTACAAGCTGTGGAACAAATACACTTCCAAGCGTAAAAATATATGCGAGATCGATCACCCCGCCGGTGTCACTTGTCAACGCCCTTGTCTTTTTTACACCACTGTCCAGAATCTTTAAAGCTTCTTCTACATATTCCAGAAATACTTTTCCGTACTTTGTCAGTACAACGTTACGCCCTCTTTTTTCAAACAGGTTTGTCTCAAGCTCCTGCTCCAGCATACTTATGGCATGGCTGAGACTTGGCTGCGTAATGGACAGCATTTCCGCCGCTCTGGTATAGTGTTCTATATGTGCTAGTGTCACAAAGTAATGCAACTGATTCAGATTCATAAAACCATCACCCTCTTTCCTGTTCTTATATTAAACATAGCATAAATTATTTAATTATTCTATAGTTTTGTTTAAATTGTCTATCTTTTTCCACTTCCCGTCTTCCTAGTATAATTTTATTTTTATCTTTTTCGCTGTTTCTATAGTTATATTCTATTATTTTTCTATGTATTTTCAATTTGTATTTTTCAGTTTTTTGTAGTTATAATGGATTTAACAAAAACCGGTACGCCCAAGCCGGTATAAGACAACCTCGTGTGACTAAGATTTTTTGAGGATTGCAGGAATTGCATAGCAATGGAGCAATCCGATTACATCAGTGAGTGGCAAAATTTACTTTTGACACTCACATCATTTTATTTTGATTATTAAGTCATTTTTACGGAGGAATTTCTAATGAAAAGCAAATACAAACACATTTTCGAGCCATTTACCATCAAACATATGACGGTCAAGAACCGTATCGTCATGACTCCAATGGGAACCAACTACGGTGAACAGAATGGTGAAATGAGTTTTCTTCATATCAATTATTACGAGCAGCGTGCAAAAGGCGGTACAGGACTTCTCATCGTAGAGAACGCCAGCGTTGATTCTCCACAGGGATCTAACGGAACCACACAGCTTCGTATCGATCAGGATAACTACATTCCAAGACTTTTCAAACTTTGCGAAACAGTACACAAACATGGATCCTGCATTGCAATCCAGATCAATCATGCCGGTGCTTCTGCACAGTCAGCACGTATCAATATGCAGCCGGTTTCTGCTTCTGATGTTCCTTCAAAAGCAGGCGGTGAAATCCCGCGTCCACTGGAAAAAGATGAAATCATGCATATTGTAAAAAAATACGGTGAAGCCGCAAAACGTGCTCAGATCGCAGGGTTTGACGCTGTAGAAATCCACGCAGGACATTCTTACCTTATAAGCCAGTTCCTTTCACCTCTTACAAATAAGAGAACAGACGAATTCGGCGGATCTTTGGAAAACCGTGCAAGACTTGCAAAACTTGTTATTGAAGAAGTTAGAAGACAGGTTGGACCATTCTTCCCTATCTTTGTTCGTATCAGTGCGGATGAATTTATGGAAGGCGGAAATACTTTGGATGACTGTCTTGATTACCTTCAGTACTTCCAGGAAGAAGTTGACGTATTCGACGTATCTGCCGGTCTGAACGGATCCATTCAGTACCAGATTGATGCCAATTACCTTCCGGATGGATGGCGTTCTTATATGGCAAAAGCTGTAAAAGAACGTTACGGCAAACCATGTATGACAATGGGTAACATCCGTAACCCACAGGTTGCCGAAGATATTCTTGCAAGAGGCGATGCTGACCTGATCGGTATGGGACGTGGACTGATCGCTGATCCGGAATGGGTAAATAAAGTAGAATTCGGTGATGAATGTGATATCCGTAAATGTATTTCTTGTAACATCGGATGTGCAGGACACCGTATCGGAATCAACCGTCCGATCCGTTGTACTGTTAACCCGTCTGTAAATGGCGGCGAAAATTACAAAAAGCAGAAAATCAACAAGCCTTGCAACGTTGTTGTGATCGGTGGTGGTACTGCCGGACTGGAAGCTGCATGTACAGCTGCCGAGGTTGGATGCACTACTTTCCTGATCGAGAAGAAACCGGAACTCGGCGGACTTGCCGCCCTGATCTCCAAGATCCCGGATAAGAAGAGACTTGCTGACTTCCCGAACTATCTGATCCATCGCGCAAGCAAGCTGAAAAACCTGTTCATCTTCAAGAACACGGAAGCTACGATTGAAATGATCAGAAGCATGAACCCGAACATTATTGTAAATGCTACCGGTTCTAATCCGCTCCTTCCACCGATCAAGGGCCTTCATGAGAATATTGACAAAGAGGGCGGAAAAGTTTCTTCTATTACAAATATGATCAACCATGTTATGGAATATCCAGAAGATCTGAAAGGCAAAAAAGTCGTTGTTATCGGTGGCGGTGCCGTAGGTCTTGACGTAGTAGAATTCTTTGCTCCACGTGGTGCTGATGTAAGCATTGTGGAAATGATGCCGGTAATCGGTAACGGAATTGATCCGGTATCCAAAGTCGGAACCTTTGCACTGATGGATAAATATGGTGTAAAACAGTGTCCGAATACTGCTCTTCTTGAAGTTAAAGCAGATTCCTTCCTTGTTAAAACGCCAGAAGGAAATGAAGAAGAAATGCTATTTGATTATGGATTTGTATGTCTTGGTATGAGAGCAAACGCTCCGATCCTCGATGCAGTCCGTAAAGAATTCGAAGATGAAGATGTTGAAATCATGAACATCGGTGACAGTGTACGTGCCCGCCGTATCATCGAAGGTACAGAAGAAGGACGTAATATCCTGAATGTTCTTGCCAAACATGACTACTTATAAGATTTTGTAAATATAATATTCCCCCTGATGTCCCCCGGTTCTCGTTATGAGAACCGGGGGGATTTCTATTTACTTTACTAAAAAGAATGTGCCAAGGCACATTTTCGCGCCGAGCGCAGTCGCTTGCGACATTCTTCATCTTCGTGCGAGTGCACATCTTTGGCACGCAGTGCCTTTTATTTGATAGGAAGTTCCTTCGGAATTTCCTATCAAAAAATGCCCTGCCTACTTGCAGGACATTCTCTTTTCGTTCTCTTTTTTATAGAAATGTAATACAATCTTCTCCAGATATCTTTTCAGCACAATCTGGATCTCTTCTTTTGGATTGATCGGCTTCACCAGAATACTCTTCATCCCGGTACGCTTCGCTCCCCACACATCCGTAAAAAGCTGATCTCCGATAAATACAGTGTTTCCTCTGTCCGTTTGCATCAGCTCCATGGCTTTTATATAATTCTTCGTGGAAGGCTTATGCGCGTTAAACACATACTTGCTCTGCACCTTTTCGGCAAAAGGCTTTACACGTGGTTCCTGGTTATTGGAAATCAGGCATGTATCAAACCCGATGCTGCGCAGCCTGTCAAAAAGACAGATTGCTCTCTCATCTGCCGGTGCTCCATGCGGAACCAGCGTATTGTCAATGTCAAATACCAGTCCACGACAGCCTTCCCGATACATTTTTTCAAAATCCAGTACATAAGTGGACGCTACATATTCGTCCGGATAAAAGGTCTTAAACATGATTCTCATCCATTTCCAGAAGCTTCTGAATCAGATCTTCACAGATCTGCAGAACCGTCTTGTTATCTGTATCTACAACGATATCTGCAGCCGCCTCGTATTTTTCTCTTCTTGCTTCCATCAGCTGCTCGATATATTCTACATTCTTGTGTCCATTGAGCAGCGGTCTGTCGTCACTGTCTTTTACACGGTCAAGAATGGTCTGTGGATGTGCAGTAAGGAGTACTACACGACCATTTTTCTTCATCTCTGCGACATTGCGTTCACGCATTGCCACACCACCACCACAGGAAATGATCACATTCTTCTTCTCCTGCATCTCGATCAGAAGATTGGTTTCCATATTACGGAAGTATTCCTCCCCATAGGTTTCAAAAATATCGGAAATACTCATGCCTTCGCGTTCTGCAATCAGCTGGTCCATCTCAACCACTTCCATGGCAAACATGGTGCTAAGATAATCAGAGATCGTACTTTTTCCAGCTCCCATAAACCCGATCAGGACAATGTTGTAATCAAAAAGCTTTCTAGCCTGGATCTTCTTACTGTTGCGCTGGATACGCTCAAATACATCATAAATCTCGTCTCTGTGCTTATCATTGTGAAGGCTGAACATCAGTCTCTTCTTCTGCTTTTCTTCCTGTTCCGGCTGCAGGATCGGCATACCATACTCTTCTTTGTATGCCATGATCTTTTCAATGATCGCATATCTTTCTTTTAATGCCTCTGTGATCTTCGCATCACAGTTTGCAAGCTCTTCACGGTATAATTCCAAATCGTTCATCTATCAATTCCTCGTTTCTCACTCTACTGCTTTCCGGGTGCCTTCAATTGCCCGTTGTATTAAAACATTATAGCAGACACTTTGGAAGTGAATCAATAGATATTTTTTATTTTGCGTTATCCAGGACCGCTTTTACATCACTTTTAAACTGCTTCCAGGCATCTTCATTTTCGACAAAGTATTTCGGACAGATTTTCCCTGTAATATCATAATGTCGGATCACATCTTCTTCTGTCAGCGAAAACTTTTCACACAGCCATGCTGTAAGTTGTACCATGCTCTTATAAGTTGCCTCGTTGAACTTTCCGGTCTCATCCGGATGACAGCACTCAATGGACACCGTATCAAAATTCCGTGTATTGGACGCATATGCAACCTCCCAGGTTGGTACGCACTGTACGATTTCCCCGTCCAGTCCTACTACAAAATTACTGCTTGCCTGCGTAATGTGACTGTCCTTCAGTCCCTCAAAATAGTCTCTGTTCTCCATCGCTGTCGAACCAGGATTGGCAGTGTAATGAATGACTATTCCGGTAATCTCATTGGTTGAAAGTCCCGGTCTTGAATATTCATTCACAGTTAACAGTTCTACATCAATATCCGGCTTTTGGGCACTGATCACTTCATCAGAAAGCTCACTGTATGCTCTCTGTGCAAAGATTCCTCTTCCACTGATCTTCATAATAGAAAGTGCAAGAAGCAGTGTGATCAGGATCGTACTTCCCACCTTTATATAACGGCTCATTCTGCGCCTCTTATTCGCCTCATAATAGCTTTTTCCATCGCCACCCCTGTACAGGTTGGCTCTGGTGTTTTTCTTCTTTCTTCGGTTCATTTCGTCATCTCAATCTTTTGTGTTTTTTGCAAATTTTCTGTTGGAATCCCAACTATATCCAGACTATCATAAAATGGTGAGAAATTGTTGAAAAAATTATTATTTTTTTATTAAGGTAGTCGGAAGGGGACGTGTACCCCTCCGAAAAAACAATTGCCGCTGGATTCAGTTGACTGTTGAAGGTTTGGGTGAAGTTTGAAAATAGTTGGATAATGTAAGAGAGAAGAATCGTCTCTCTTACGGAAATGATTCTTCTCTCTTGATTAATTTTATATCTTATTCATCTACGCTGTAGTTTGGTGCTTCTTTTGTGATGTGAATGTCGTGTGGATGGCTTTCTTTGAGGGATGCGGAAGAAATTTTTACGAAACGTCCTGTTGTCTTGAGAGTTTCGATGTCTGGTGCTCCACAATAACCCATTCCGGAACGGAGACCGCCCATTAACTGGAATACAGTATCTTCTACAGATCCTTTATAGGCAACTCGTCCTTCTACGCCTTCCGGTACAAGCTTCTTCGCATCTGTCTGGAAGTATCTGTCTTTGCTTCCGTTCTCCATTGCTGCGATAGATCCCATTCCACGATATACTTTGTATTTTCTTCCCTGATAGAGTTCGAATGTTCCCGGGCTCTCATCGCATCCTGCGAAGATACTTCCCATCATACATACGTTGGCTCCGGCTGCGATCGCCTTTGTCATATCACCTGAGTACTTAATACCACCATCTGCAATAATCGGAATTCCCGACTCTTTTGCTGCTTCGTAGCAGTCCATAACAGCTGTGATCTGTGGTACACCGATACCGGCTACGATACGGGTTGTACAGATGGATCCAGGTCCGATACCAACCTTTACTGCATCAACACCTGCCTCGATCAGCGCTTTTGTTGCTTCCCCTGTTGCAACGTTACCTGCGATCACCTGAAGATCCGGGAATGCATCCTTGATCATTCTTACGGTACGAAGTACATTTGCTGAATGTCCGTGTGCCGAATCAAGTACTACTACATCAACTTTTGCTTTTACAAGAGCTTCTGCTCTTTCAAGACAGTTCGCTGTAATACCGATCGCTGCACCACACAGAAGTCTTCCCTGCGCGTCTTTTGCTGACAGTGGGTATTTGATCTGTTTCTCAATATCTTTAATTGTGATCAGACCTTTTAAGTTAAAATCTTTGTCTACGATTGGAAGTTTTTCTTTTCTTGCTTTTGCGAGGATCTTCTTTGCTTCTTCCAGGGTGATACCTTCCTGTGCTGTTACAAGACCTTCGCTTGTCATGGATTCTTTGATCTTCTTGGAGAAATCTTCTTCAAACTTGAGGTCACGGTTCGTAATGATACCTACCAGCTTTCTTCCCTCTGTGATCGGAACTCCGGAAATACGGAACTTCGCCATCAGTTCATTAGCATCTGCCAGTGTATGCTCCGGCGACAGATAGAATGGATCTGTAATGACACCATTCTCAGAACGCTTAACCTTGTCTACTTCTTCTGCCTGCTGTTCAATCGACATATTCTTGTGAATAATACCGATACCTCCCTGGCGTGCCATAGCGATCGCCATACGATGTTCGGTAACAGTATCCATTCCCGCACTCATCATCGGTATGTTAAGCTTAATGCCCTTTGTAAGATAAGTTGATAAATCAACCTGATTTGGAATTACTTCTGAATAAGAAGGTACCAGAAGTACATCATCGAAGGTGATTCCTTCTCCAATAATCTTTCCCATGATTTTTCTTCCTTTCTCTCTCGTCTGTAATTTTGATTATCTGCTATGATAACGCATAAATCTATGCTATGTCAAGTCCTTTATCGAGTACATTCGTCCGTCCGTGACAATCACATTTCTACAGATCACTGATAATTTTACGTAACCGTCTTTCTGGATGCAATTGTACCCCGGAACCTGCAAGCTTTTCTGCACGTCTTTCGGGAATTATTTGCAAAATACTTTTCTTGGTGCCAGCATCTTCAGTCCTTCACAAACTGCCTTATTTGGCTCAAAAATAATTTTTTTCTTTTCCCCGTTATTTACAACGATCAGCTCATATGTATCTGCCCCCGGCATACCTGAACTGTAATCGGTTCCTTTCAGCCCTTGATAAGGTCTGAGTTCCGGCGAACCGGAAGGTGCCATCATCTCAAGATCCGTCATCTCCATGGAAAACATATTTTTCCGACGGGATTTTGCCATAATCTTATCAATATCAAGACTCCCATTCACAAATAAATACTCATATTCAACATCCATACTCCGGAACAAAAAAACATCCAGTGCGATCATGATCACCGGACCAATTATTCCGAATGGGATCATAAATATAAGTACGACCGACAGAACAGTAAGTATGATAAGTATTGCTTTGATCAGCGTCGTCGAAGATGCTTTCTGCCTCTTCACCAGCTGTTCTGTGTAAAAATCACCCATATCCTAACCTCCAAATTTATATATTAGAACTATTGTAACACTTTTATAATAAAAAGAAAACTCCTCTTCTGAGGAGTTTTCTAAAAATCATATTTTTAGCTTACATCATGCCCATTCCCGGAGCTCCGCCTGCCGGCATAGCCGGTGCATCTTCTTTGATGTTAGCAACAACGGATTCTGTTGTAAGGAGTGTAGATGCAACACTTGTAGCGTTCTGCAGTGCGCTTCTTGTTACTTTTGCAGGATCAAGGATACCTGCTTTCACCATATCTACATATTCTTCATTGTAAGCATCAAAGCCATTTCCCGGTTCAGCTTCTCTTACCTTGTTGATGATAACTGCGCCTTCAAGACCTGCGTTAGCTGAAATGTGGAATAATGGTGCTTCCAGAGCTTTGAGGACTACTTTTGCCCCTGTCTTTTCATCACCTTCCAGAGTTTCTGCAAGTTTGGCAACTTCTTTTGATGCATGGATGTATGCTGATCCACCACCTGCAATGATTCCTTCTTCTACTGCTGCTCTTGTTGCATTAAGAGCATCTTCCATACGGAGTTTTGCTTCTTTCATCTCTGTCTCAGTAGCAGCACCTACACGGATAACTGCAACTCCGCCGGCGAGTTTTGCAAGTCTTTCCTGAAGTTTTTCTTTATCAAAATCAGATGTTGTCTCTTCGATCTGAGCTTTAATCTGTCCGATTCTGGCTTCCAGAGCAGCCTTATCGCCCATACCATCAACGATGACTGTATTCTCTTTCTGAACTTTTACAGATTTTGCACGTCCAAGCTGTGCCATTGTTGTATCTTTCAGTTCCAGACCAAGTTCTTCTGAGATTACCTGTCCGCCTGTTAAGATTGCAATATCTTCCAGCATAGCTTTTCTTCTGTCACCATATCCAGGTGCTTTTACTGCAACTACATTGAATGTTCCACGCAGTTTGTTGACGATCAGAGTTGTAAGAGCTTCTCCTTCGATATCTTCTGCTACGATAAGAAGTTTTGCTCCTGACTGTACGATCTGTTCCAGCAGTGGAAGGATTTCCTGAATATTAGAAATCTTCTTGTCTGTGATCAGGATATATGGATCGTCAAGATTTGCTTCCATCTTTTCCATATCAGTGCACATATATGCTGAAATATATCCACGGTCGAATTGCATACCTTCTACAAGGTCAAGCTCTGTCTTCATTGTCTTTGACTCTTCAATTGTGATAACGCCATCGTTGGAAACTTTATCCATAGCTTCTGCTACCATCTCACCAACACTGTCATCACTTGCTGAGATAGCTGCTACTCTTGCGATCTGCTCTCTTCCTGTAACTTTGCTACTCATCTTCTTGATAGCTTCTACAGCACAGTCTGTTGCTTTCTTCATACCTTTTCTTAATACGATCGGGTTTGCACCTGCTTCCAGGTTCTTCATTCCTTCGTGTACCATAGCCTGTGCAAGAACAGTTGCTGTTGTTGTACCATCACCTGCAACATCGTTGGTCTTAGATGCAACTTCACGGATCAGCTGTGCTCCCATATTTTCAAATGCATCTTCCAGTTCGATTTCTTTTGCGATTGTTACACCGTCATTTGTGATAAGCGGTGCTCCGAATGATTTATCCAGAACTACGTTTCTTCCTTTTGGTCCGATTGTTACTCTTACTGTATCAGCAAGTTTGTTGACACCTGCTTCCAGTGCCTTTCTTGCGTCTGCTCCGTATTTAATTTCCTTTGCCATTTCTATCACTCCTGATTCTTAAAAATAAAATTCTGTTCTGATCTGAAAATCTGATTTTTATCTGTATATGATATCCTGCCGGATTATCTGATCACTGCAAGAATATCATTCTGTTTTACAATGATGTATTCTTCATCATCGAGTTCTACTTCTGTACCTGCATATTTGGAATAGATAACTTTATCACCTACTGAAACATTCATCGTAACTTCTTTTCCATCAACAACTCCGCCAGGTCCTACAGCAACAACTTCTGCCTGCTGTGGTTTTTCCTTTGACTGTCCAGGAAGTACGATTCCTGATTTGGTAGTCTCCTCTGCAACTAACTGTTTTAATACAACTCTGTCAGCTAATGGTTCTAATTTCATTATAATTCCTCCTAACTCTATCTTGTTAGCACTCAATAAAATCGAGTGCTAAAAACTTTCTAGGTATAAGATAGCACTCTCTTTCTTTTTTGTCAACATTCGATTTTGAATTTTATAATTACTTTAGATTTATTTCATAAAATCCATTCGTCACCTGCAGGACCAGAATCATACCTGCACGGTTCTCATAACGCTCCTTTATCATCCCTGTACACACAGTCTCACAAGTGATCGTCCGGATCCGGCATTCATATACTGCATCCAGTGAAATATCAGAAAGACTGCCTGATCGCAGGATCAGATGTACCTGCTCCATCTCCTTCTGATATTCTATGACTGTTGCCTCATAAATATTCTCATCTTTTTCCTTATCTTCTTTCAGATACTGTACCATCGTAAGTACAGCTTTATCTCCATCATACATGCTCTCTTCTCTCCTTTTTACAAATATAATTCCCCGTTAAAGAAAAGGGCATCAGATTTGTCTGATACCCCTCTTTTACTTTTATCCTTAATTCATTTTTTCTTTTTTGATCTTATCCAGTTCTTTGAACACGTAATCATTCACAACCTTGATGTAAGTTCCTTTCATACCGGATGAACGGGATTCGATCACACCCGCACTCTCAAATTTGCGGAGTGCATTGACAATTACAGAACGGGTGATTCCCACACGGTCTGCAATCTTGCTTGCCACCAGAATCCCTTCCATTCCGTTAAGTTCATCAAAAATATGGATGATTGCTTCCAGCTCAGAGAAAGAAAGGGTGCTGATCGCAGATTGTACGATCTGTTCTTTTCTGGTCTCTTCTGCACTCTCTTCATTAACAGAGCGGAGCATCTCAAGTCCCACGACAGTGGTTCCGTACTCACTCAAAATGATGTCATCAATTTCGTACATGGACTCTTTTCTGTATAAAAACAAAGTTCCAAGTCTCTCTCCTGCAATGTTGATCGGAGTAATGATCGCCTGATATCCCTGGGATACATCAGCTGTAAATCCAAGTGTCTGCAGATTAACATTCTCTTTTGTGGAAAGAATACTTAGAAGACGTTCATTTAACATCGGATCAATATGTTCTCCCACTTCGTCCTGCAAAAGCTCATGGATCTCCGGGACTCCTTCGCATGTGCTGACACCGAGTACCTTTCCTTTCTTACTGACTACCAGTACATTCGATGCCAGAATCTCTGTCAGAACTTCACAGATATCTGTAAACACAACTTTGCTTGAATTATTATTGTGCAACAGTTTGTTAATTTTTCTTGTTTTATCCAATAGTTGTACGCTCATATCTGCCTCCATATATTTTTATTAAAAATGTGCGTTTCCGGTCGCATTTTTCATGAATATGAAATATTGTTGAAATTATGCACACAAATTAGTCAAAAAAATGTGTACACAAATATATTATCATACAATTCTGAATAGTTCAATGAAATTTGATTTATTTTTCATCTTTCTCTTTATTTTTAACAAACCCACACTGTTCATTACCGCAGACAAGTTTATTTCCCTTTTCTACCATATAACTTCCGCATTTCGGACATTTTTCTTCTGACGGCTTCTGCCATGACATAAAATCACATTCCGGATTATCCTCACATCCATAATAACGTCTGCCTTTCTTTGTCTTGCGCAATACAATGTCTTTTCCACATTTCGGGCAGGCAACTCCGATTTTCTCCAGATACGGTTTGGTGTTGCGGCATTCCGGGAATCCGGGACATGCAAGGAACTTTCCATGGGGACCGTATTTGATAACCATATTTCTTCCACATTCTTCGCAGACTACATCGGTTACCTCATCCTCGATTTTAACTGTTTCCAGCTCTTTTTCTGCTTTTTCAACCGCTTCTTTCAGATCCGGATAGAAATTGCTGATAACCGATTTCCACTCTACCTTTCCTTCTGCGATCATATCCAGAAGTCCTTCCATATAAGCGGTAAAGTTGACATCAACAATGCTTGCGAAAGACTGCTTCATAATATTATTGACCACTTCACCAAGCTCTGTCATATAAAGATTCTTGTTCTCTTTTGCAACGTATCTTCTTGTAATGATCGTAGAGATTGTTGGTGCATAGGTACTCGGACGTCCGATTCCAAGTTCTTCCAGTGTCTTTACAAGAGATGCCTCGGTGTAATGTGCAGGTGGCTGTGTGAAATGCTGCTTATAGTCAAAGGATTCTTTCGTCAGTTCTGAATCTTTATCGATACTATTGACCATTACATTTCCACTCTGTTTTTCCTCATCGCTTTCCACATATGCCAGACGGAAACCTTCAAATATAATCTTAGATGCCGATACCGTAAAACGGTAATCATCTGCTCCAATTTTAACAGAAGTTGTCTCATATTTTGCCGGCTGCATTCTGCTCGCCACAAAACGCTTCCAGATCAGCTGATACAGACGGAACTGGTCTCTTGTAAGAGATTCTTTGATTTCTGCCGGAACACGGGTAACATCTGACGGGCGGATGGCTTCGTGTGCATCCTGAATATTTTTCCCGTCATTTTTCTGCTTCTGTTCCGATGTAGTCTCTGCCACATACTCTTCTCCGTAGGCTTTTCCAACATAGGCTCTTGCATTTGCATCCGCCTCCTCAGAAATACGGGTCGAATCCGTACGCAGGTAAGTGATCAGACCAACCGTTCCACTTCCTTTAATATCCACACCTTCATAAAGCTGCTGTGCGATACGCATCGTCTTTGAAGTTGCAAAATTCAGTGCTTTGGATGCCTCCTGCTGAAGGGTACTAGTCGTAAACGGAAGCGGTGCTTTTTTACTTCTCTCTCCGCGTTTTACATCGACCACTTCATATTCTGCTTCTTCCAGATCTGCAAGAATCTTATGCAGTTCTTCTTCGTTATGGATGGTGATCTTCTCATCCTTTGTTCCATAGAATTTTGCTGTAAGAGGCTTCTTTTCTCCCTTTACCTTGAAATTGGCGTCCAGTGACCAGTATTCTTCCGGAATAAACGCTGCGATCTCATCTTCCCGGTCTGCAATGATGCGAAGTGCCACAGACTGCACACGACCGGCACTAAGTCCTCTTTTTACTTTTGCCCAGAGAACCGGACTGATCTTATATCCCACGATACGATCCAGCACACGACGCGCCTGCTGCGCATCTACCAGATCCATGTCGATATCACGTGCATTTTTCAGGGATGCCTTTACCGCACTTTTAGTGATCTCGTTAAAGCTGATCCGGTATACTTTCTTTCCTTCCAGTTTAAGTGCTTTCATCAAGTGCCAGGAAATTGCTTCTCCTTCGCGGTCCGGGTCAGTTGCAAGATAAATCTTATCTGCTTTTTTTACTTCTTTTCTAAGTCCTGCAAGGATCTCACCTTTTCCTCTGATTGTAATGTATTTCGGCTCAAAGTCATGCTCCAGGTCTACTCCCATCTGACTTTTCGGCAAATCTCTTACATGTCCGTTTGATGCCATTACCACGTAATTGCTGCCGAGAAATTTCTTTATGGTCTTCACTTTTGTCGGTGACTCTACAATCACAAGATAACGTGCCATATATTATATTCCTCCATATTAACAGTGTCAGATCATTTAGCTCTGACATAATAATTTTTTGATCTTTCCTGAATGCATCCTTTCAACTGAAGAGATACACAGATTCCCATCACCTCCTGTGGAGTAAGTCCGGTTTCTCTCTGTAAATCATCCAGCCCCCGCGGATACAAACCGAGCTTACTATACACCAAATTTTCTTTCGTTTCAAGCTTTATTTTATTTTTCGTGTCTGATATAATTGCGATTTTCTTCTTTAGCAGCCCTTTTATAACCAGTTCTTCCAGCAAATCTTCTTCATTCAAAAGAATCCCTGCTCCCTGCCGGATCAGGCGGTTACAACCACAGCTCAGCGGCTCTGTCACCATCCCCGGGAGAGCATAAATGTCTCTTCCTTGTTCAAGAGCCATGTCTGCTGTAATCAGGGATCCGCTCTTTTCTTTTGCCTCCATAACAAGTACCACATCGGCAAGTCCGCTGATCAGACGGTTTCTTGCCGGAAAATGCCAGGCAACCGGTGGAGTTCCCGGTGGCTGTTCAGACAGTATGCCTCCCCGCTTTATTAAATCTTTATAGAGTCCTTTATGTGCCGCAGGATAACATACATCTGCTCCGCCTCCCAAAACCGCAAATGTTTTCCCTCCGACATTTAATGCAGCCCGGTGTGCCATTCCGTCAATTCCTAGTGCCATTCCACTGATGATCTGGATTCCGCTCTCCGCAAGTCTTTCAACAAAGCGAAGCGTCATTTTCTCACCATAGCTGCTACATCTTCTGGCACCCACCACTGCCACCGACGGCATTCCCTCCCGTGGCATCTCCCCGATAAAAAAGAGTGCATACGGCATTCCCGCAAGTTCTTCAAACCGTTTCGGATAATTGTTCTGTCCCCGGACTGCCATCTGAATTCCCCGGTCCACCACTTTTTGATACGCTTCCCTCCAATTCCTTTTTTTCTTACTTTCTTTCAGAATCCCCCACTCTTTTTCTGTAATTATCTGTTCTCTGATCCCTTTTTCTTCTATATAATATACTGCTTCCGCAGATCCGTTCTTTCTGCATAATTCACACTTTCTGTCACCTGTGATTCCTTCCACACACGCCAGCCAGTATGTATACCACATTTCACTCATTTCTCTTATCCCCAATATTCTTTATCCATAACCCGATAACCCAGTGCCTCTCGGAGTGTCACAATATCGATCTCCTCTTTTTCCTCCATATCTGCGATCGTCCGTGCCACCTTCAACACTTTATGATAGCTTCTCACCGTCAGCTTCATCACTTCATAAGCCTGGCGCATCATCCGTTCTTCTTCTTTCCCAAGACGGCAGTATTTTTCAATTTCATTTTGCCCCATCTGTGCATTTTTTGTCAGCTTTTCTTCTCGAAAACGATCCATCTGACGCATTCTTGCAAGCATCACTTTTCCTCGCATGGTTCTGGAATCCATCCCTGTTCCCTTTCCGGTCAGTTCTTCATATTCGACCTTTGGTGCCTCCATGCAGATATCAATCCGATCCAGAAACGGCTGGCTCAACTTTCCCTGATAATTCCGGATCTGCCCGGGCGTACAGGTACATTGGGGACCAGGAGCCATTCCGCAGGGACATGGATTCGTTGCAGCAACCAACATAAAGTCTGCCGGAAAAATATAAGCTCCCTGCTGCCTTGCCAGATGAATGCATTTTTCTTCCAACGGCTGCCTGAGCACTTCCAGAACACCTCTCGGAAACTCCGCCAGCTCATCCAGAAAAAGGACACCTCCATGCGCAAGTGTTGCTTCTCCCGGCGATGGGATTCGTCCGCCTCCGATGAGCGCTGCCCGTGTCACAGTATGATGGACCTCCCGGAACGGTCTCTGCCAGATCAGCGGATTCTTTCTTTTAAGCAGTCCAGCCGTACTGTAAATCCCCGTGATCTCCAGACTTTCTTCCCGGTCAAGCGGTGGTAGGATTGTCGGGATCCGTTTGGCAAGCATCGTCTTTCCGGAACCAGGCGGACCGACATAAAGCAGGTTATGTCCTCCTGCCACCGCCACCATCGTTGCTCTTTTTACTGCTTCCTGTCCCTGAATATCACTATAATCTATGTCCCATTCTTCCGTTCCATGAGCCTCTTCCCGGTCAGTTTTCTCCATCTGAGGCATATACTCACCCTTCAGCCATCTGCATACCTCCTCCAGAGTCTCTGCCCCAAAAATCTGTATTCCCTGCGCCAGCCTTCCCTCATCCTCATTTGACTTCGGAATCACACAATATCTAAAACCAGCCTTCTTTGCTTCCAGAACAATCGGAAGGATTCCCTCTACCGGCTGCAGCTTTCCATCCAGTCCGAGCTCTCCTGCAAGTAAAATATCCTCCACTGCTTTTTCCGGGAAAATCCCCATTGCCCCAAGTACTGCAACTGCAATTGGAAGGTCAAATACCGATCCCTTCTTGCGGACACATGCCGGCGACAGATTGATCACAATCTTTTTCGCCGGCATGGTATAACCGGCATTACGCATGGCAGTTCTTACCCGTTCTGCTGCTTCCTTTACCTCAGAAGACAGATATCCCACCATATGAAACATTGGAAGTCCGTTCCCTGCATCTGCCTCTACCTGCACAAATTCTACTTTCAGCCCCAGAATCGTTGCCGAATGTACCTTATAAAATCCCATATTAAATTCACCCTTGCCTTTCCCCGGCAAAAGTTCAGAAGTTTTATTTCAGAAAATGTATGGCGAAATGCCATGAGTGATTTGCTAAAAGAAAACCGATATCTTTTAGAAAATGTATCCTTATGATAGTATGGGTAGGGGATTTTGTCAAGATGATTGGGAGGGGAAATTTGTGGGAGTAGGTTGTGAAGTCATCGTGGGAGAATCATCTCTTTTGATTCTCCCACGATGACCGCCGTACTTTACTGGCAAAGTTTTGCCTTGCTGTATCATAGATGGGACAAAATGCCACTGCACAGGTGGGATGGAACCCTGTGTGCAGTGGCATTTTCTAAATAAGCATTATTTGCTTAATCTTTGTTTCATGTATTCGTTGGCGTTTAATTCCAGGGTGTCTTCCAGTGGCGCAAGTGGTTCTATTTGACCGTATTTGCGTTCTAGGGCAGTTTGTAATATAAAATCGCAGAGTACCGGGTTCTTTGGTAAAAGGGAGCCGTGCGAATAGGTTCCGAAGACATTTTTGTAGCGGGCTCCTTCGGTTTGGTCTTCTCCGTTGTTGCCGTAGCCTTTGAGCATTTTGCCGAGTGGTGATACGCCTTCACCCAGGTAGGTCTTGCCAGAATGATTTTCAAAGCCGACTACGACAGCTCCACTGCTCTCCGGGAGGGTCTCAAACATATAATTGCCAATCATACGCTCTTTTGATCCAACGGTATGAATGTTGATCGCGCCGGTAAAATCGAGCTGGACACCATCCCAGGTCTTATAATACTGGCCAAGCATCTGATAGCCTCCGCAGATTGCGAGGAAGGTCTTTTCATCTTCCACAGCCGCGCGGATCTCTGCTGCTTTTCCGGTCCCCAGGTCTTTCAGAAGGACTTCCTGTTCAAAATCCTGACCTCCGCCAATGAAGAAGATATCATAGCGGTTTGCATCCAGCGTTTCTCCGATCGAGCAGCCTTCTACATTGACCTTGATTCCCCGATCCTCCATACGACGTTTCATTGTGATGATATTGCCCCGGTCTCCATACAGATTAAGGATGTCCGGATAGAGATGACAGATATTCAGTTCCATAATTCCCTCCTTATTCGTAAAATGCCTTGATATCGGTATGCTTGCTGATCTCGCCGCGCAGATCAAACATAGCGGTATAAGTTGGCATAATAAATGTCGGTGTCTCATCCGCTCCGATTGCTTCTAAAAGGTTCTCATAGTCGCGGATCACTTCAATCCGTCCAGTGTCAAATCCTGCATATTTCAGGCGGAGCGCCATATCATCTGCACGGACTCCGGATACCAGAATACGGGTAAAGCGTGCGCTCTGGCGGGCAAGTGCTTCAAAATCCACATCCCAGATCCAACTGATATCGGTTCCATCTGCATAACGGTCGTTCAGAAGGAACGCAATCTTGCACTCTTCCTCATCATTAGAGATCTGGTTGATGACCTGATTGTACCCTGCCGGGTTCTTGACAAGCATCATACGTGCTTTAGACTTGCCAAGTTCAAACTGTTCCGCACGTCCGAAACCACACTCAAATCTGCTGAGTGCATCAACTGCTGTGTCTTCATCGATTCCAACAATCTCCGCAGCCGCAACACAGGCTGCCGCATTGTAAATATTGTAACCTCCCGGAAGATTAATGTGCACATCATGGTTATGCCCGAATGCATTTAACACGATATCCGAAGAATCTGCTCCGGTACGCACTACCTGCGTCACGCCAACCTGCGGTGTCTGCCGGTGATATCCACATTTCGGACAGCGGAAACCGCCAAGATGGCTGTAAGTTCTGTAATCGTATTCATATTCTGTCTTACAATGAATACAGTACACTGCATCAGACAATTCAAACGCTGTCTCTTTGTAAATCGGCACATCCACCCCGAACCATACAACCTTATTCGGTACATCATCTGCAAGAGATGACGTCAATGAACAGTCCGCGTTCAGGCACAGGGTTGCATCCGGTACGTGGGTAATTCCTTCGCGGATTGCATTCAACGTGTGAGTGATCTCCCCATATCTGTCCAGCTGGTCACGGAAAATATTGTTGACTACCAGACACTCTACCGGCAGCATCTCACTGGTCTTGCGGAACGCTGCCTCATCGCACTCGATCAGTGCGTGTGTGTAGGAACACTTGCCAGAAAGACTGCAGTGCTGTGCAAACACCGTAATGATCCCAGTCAGAAGATTGGCACCGGATTTATTTGCGAAGTACTTATATCCGGCTTCTTCAAATGCCTGCTCGATCATACGGGACGTGGTCGTCTTTCCATTGGTTCCGGTCACTACCGTAACCTTCACCCCACGTGATAATTCCTTTAAAATATCTTTGTCAATTTTTAATGCGATCTTGCCCGGCAGGTTCGTTCCGCCTCGTCCCATCCGCCGCAGGACTGCATTGGATGTCTTACAGGCAAGTACCGCTAATCTTGTCCTTATTCCCATAATTTTTTCCTTTTCTCTCGTAATCTCATTTCTTTTGTAAAACATATCTGCTACTACATGATTCAACGCTCATTATAACGCATTTTCAGACGTACCACAAGCGCAAAATAACCCGAATGGAAAAGCACAGAACATTTCACTTTTACATACAATGTTAGTAACTCTATTTTGAGGTAATCGTATTGAAATCCTTTCCTCCGCCTCTTACTCCAAAAGAGGAATCCGAGCTTCTGAGACGCAGTGCAGACAGTGACAATGAGGCCCGTCATATTCTGATCGAGCGCAATCTCCGTCTGGTCGCTCATGTCATAAAAAAATATCAGCATCTGGAGGACGATACAGAAGATCTTCTGTCCATCGGAACCATCGGACTTATCAAAGCAGTTTCCACCTTTAACCCGGACAAAAAAGCCCGGCTTGCCACCTACGCCTGCCGTTGCATCGAAAATGAACTTCTGATGATGCTGCGCACCAAGCGGAAGAGTAACCGGGAAACCTCCCTATACGAACCAATCGGTACAGACCGTGAAGGGAATGAGATCCGCCTGTATGATGTCATCGAATCTGATGAAGAAGATGCCTGTATGCAGCTTGCTCTGAAAAATGATATTTCTCTTCTCTATGAAAAACTGGAATCCGTTCTCACCGACCGTGAACAGCTGGTACTGAAAAAACGCTACGGTCTTTATGGTGAAAAAGAATATACCCAGAAAGAAGTTGCAGCTTCTCTTGGCATCTCACGTTCCTACGTTTCGCGAATTGAAAAAGGGGCGATCCAAAAACTCCGCCCCTGCTTTCTTCCTTCTCATTTTTAATTTTTGCCGGTCTAGATCCTGTCTGTCTATTTTTTAATTCATGATGCTTCTTTCACACCGGCAGACAGGACACTCTACTCAAACATTCCTATACCAAAAAGCAGAATGCCAAGTCCCAGAAAGACGCTACTTACAATCACAAGCCCCAGCAGAGTTTTCTTTTTCTCTCTTGGCAGAAGTCCCCTGTCGTATCCCGGCTGCCCTTTATGGATCAGGTAATTCCCCGCATAAATCAGAAACGGTCCTGCCGAAGCATACATAAAATACACCGCCACCGTCACAAGCAAAATGCCTGTCGATGCCATAGCTTCTGCACTTTCCATCTGCTCTGAAGCCACACTGGAAGTAAGCTGTAAAAGCAATGTCGGCAACGCATTATTGATCAGATGGAATAGCATGTTATAAAACATGTTATCCGTCTCGGCAAGCAGATATCCCATGGCGATTCCAAGCATCGCTGTCGGCACAAACCGCCAGAAGCTTCCGTGAAATGCACCGAACACTGCTGCACTGATCAGAATTGCCGGCCATGGACTCCTAAAGCCACGAAAACAGCTGAAAAGCCCGCCTCTGAATGCTATTTCCTCAAAAATCGCCGGCGTGACACAGATCAGAAGAAATGCAAGTCCAAACGGCAGTCCGCCGGATAATTCACTCACACTTTCTGTAGCCCCACTCATCTGCTCCGGAAATACATAAAGCAGGATCGATGTCGGAATCATCGTGATCAGAAGGGTTCCGATCCACATCAGCAATGTTCCGACAGTCTTTGCGATCGTCGGTCTGTGAAATGGAAATGCACGCTTTACGTCTTCCCTGAAAAGCACTACTATTCCAAGTGCCAGCACCGCAAGAAGACCCTCATACATTGGAATTCCCCACTCACCAAAATAATAGACACAAAATCCGGAAAGCCAGAATATATCCACGCCGTACAGAAGGATCAGTACGATCGCCGCATATGGCTTCCACGTTTTTTTATTCATCTGCTTCCTCTTTTCTTCTGAGAATATCGTACTTGTCAGCCCTACCGGAAAGTTCTACATACAGTACCTGCTTCGGATGTGGTGCACTCTCCTGTTCTTCTCCTTCTTCATTTACGATCCGTTTTACCTGAACCTCCACGTTATCTCCGTTCGGTTTCATGATCTCAATCGTCTCGCCCACCGAAAATTTATTTCTCTGTTCGATCTTCACCATACCGTCTTTAATCTCTTCTGTGATTCCAAGATATGTGTACTCCCGGATATAGGTGTTGCTGTCATAAATCTGTGCCTCTTCCGATGGTTTTCCAAAGAAAAATCCAGTTGTAAACTGCCGATAGGTACAATTCGAGATCTGGTCCAGATACCACGGCATATTCTTCCTGTAAAGCTCCGGATCTTTCTGATAATCATCAATTGCTTTCCGGTATGTTCTCGCTACAGTTGCCACATACAGAGCCGTTTTCATTCTTCCTTCGATCTTGAAGCTGTCAATCCCCGCATCGATAAGCTCCGGAATATGTTCGATCATACAGAGATCTTTTGAATTGAAAATATACGTTCCTCTCTCATTTTCATAAACCGGCATATATTCTCCCGGACGGGTTTCTTCCACAACAGAATATTTCCAGCGGCACGGATGGGTGCATGCGCCATGGTTTGCATCCCTGCCTGTAAAGAAATTACTGAGCAGACATCTTCCGGAATAAGAAATACACATTGCACCGTGTACGAATGTCTCAATCTCCAGATCATCCGGGATATGTGCACGGATTTCTTTGATCTCACGCATGGAAAGTTCTCTTGCAGATACAACTCTGCTCGCCCCTTGTCTGTACCAGAACATATAAGTTGCATAATTTGTATTATTGGCCTGTGTACTCACATGTCTTTCAATTTCCGGACATACTTCTTTTGCAATCTCAAATACACCCGGATCAGCAATGATCAATGCATCCGGTTTTATTTCCTTTAACTCTTTAAAATATTCCCGCACGCCTTCCAGATCGTAGTTATGTGCCAGAATATTTGCAGTTACATATACTTTTACATCATGCTCATGTGCAAACCGGATTCCTTCCATCATATCTTCTTTGGAAAAGTTCTTTGCCTTTGCACGAAGTCCAAATGCTTCTCCTCCAATATAAACTGCATCTGCTCCAAATACGACTGCAGTCTTCAACACTTCCAGGCTGCTTGCCGGTATCAATAATTCAGGATGTCTTGCCATTATTTTTTTCCTTTCTGTTACTGTTATCTCCTGTTTTTATTTTCGCACGCTCAGTGCCACCCCATCTCCCAGCGGAAGAATAGACGTCTCAAGCTCAGGATGATGTTTCAGAGTATACAGATACTCCCTCATCCGGCTATGGATCGTGCGGTCTCTTCTTTCCACCGCAAACCGTGACTCAATAATATCTCCGTCCTGCAACACATTATCCGTGATCAGGATCCCTCCCGGCACAAGGAAACGCATCACCTGTTCTAAATATGCCGGATATTGTCCCTTTGCGGCATCCATAAACACAAAATCAAATCCTGCATCATCCGGCATGCCTTTCATAATCTCCAGTGCATCGCCTTCAAGCAGCGTAATTTTCTGTTCCATACCTGCCCTGGCAAAATTGGCTCTGGCAATTGGAATCCTTTTTTCGTAATTTTCGATTGTTGTAATGTGACATTCCTCCGGAGAATATTTTCCCATCAGAATTGCCGAAAATCCAACTGCTGTCCCAATTTCAAGAATCTTTACCGGACGTTTGATCTCCAGCATTACTTTCAGAAAACTTTTTGTCTCTTTGCGGATGATCGGAACCATGTCCGCAAGGGCTTCCTGTTCGATCTCATCGAGAACGGGAATGTCCGCGCTTTCCAGAGAATGGAGGTAAGTCGTCAGTCGTTCTTCTACTATCATATCTTCCTCTTTTCTTCCAAGGGAATTCTTATCCTATACATTTATCATAGAAGCGCAGACAAAGTTTATTTTCTTTTCAACTCTGACTGCGCTTCTTTATGCAGATATCTTCGCATCTGCTTATTTTCATAAAAATGCCACAGGCATCTTTATATTATACATCCATAATGATCGGAAGGATCATTGGTTTTCTCTTGGTTCTTTTCCAGATAAAGTCATTCATTGTGTCGCGGATCACAAGCTTAATCTTGCTCCAGTCAGCATGACGGCTCATCAGACATTTTTCAACCGCTTCCGTAACAACCTTCCGTGCCTCTTCCATCAGGCTTTCAGATTCACGTACATAAACAAATCCACGGGATACGATATCAGGTCCGGCAAGAAGCTGGTTGGTACGCTTTTCCAGTGTCAGAACAACAATCAGGATTCCGTCTTCTGCCAGATGCTGACGATCACGCAGTACAATATTACCGACATCGCCAACACCGAGTCCATCTACCAGGATTTCTCCTGTGTGTACCTTATCTAAAACTTCTGCACTTTCATCATCCAGTGCGAGTACATCACCTGACTTGAGGATGAAAATGTTGTTCTTCGGAATCCCAAGAGATTTGGCAATACCTGCGTTCGCTTTCAGATGACGGTATTCTCCGTGAACCGGAATTGCATATTTTGGTTTTACCAGTGAATAGATCAGCTTCAGCTCTTCCTGGCACGCATGTCCGGATACGTGCGTATCCTGGAAAATAACATTCGCTCCCTTTTCAGAGAGTTCATTGATGATATTCGATACCGCTTTTTCATTACCCGGGATCGGATTAGAGCTTAAAATGATCGTGTCACCCGGCATGATCGAGATCTTCTTATGGATATCTGCTGCCATACGTGACAGAGCCGCCATAGATTCTCCCTGGCTTCCGGTTGTGATGATCGTTGTCTTCTCTCTTGGATAGTTTTTCAACTGATCTGTCTCGATCAGCGTATTCTCCGGCACATTCAAATAGCCAAGCTCTGATGCAACCGAAATGATATTTACCATACTGCGGCCTTCTACAACTACTTTACGTCCATACTTGTAAGACGTATTGATGATCTGCTGTACACGGTCTACATTCGAAGCGAAGGTTGCTACAATAATTCTTGTATTGGAGTGTTCGGCAAAAAGCCGGTCAAATGTAGCTCCCACTGTCCTTTCTGACTGTGTAAAACCAGGTCTCTCCGCATTGGTACTGTCTGACATCAATGCCAGTACCCCTTTCTTGCCAATTTCTGCAAAACGCTGCAGATCAATCGCATCACCAAATACCGGTGTATAATCTACCTTAAAGTCTCCGGTATGCACAACAATACCTGCCGGCGAATAGATTGCCAGTGCCGATGCATCCTGGATACTGTGGTTCGTCTTGATAAATTCAATTCTGAATTTTCCAAGATTGATCGACTGTCCATGGCGCACTACTTTTCTTTTAGTTGAGCGGAGAAGATTGTGCTCTGTGAGCTTTTTCTCGATAATTCCCATAGTCAGCTTTGTTGTATAAATCGGCAGATTAATCTCTTTAAGCACATAAGGAAGCGCTCCAATGTGATCCTCATGTCCATGTGTGATCACAAAACCCTTCACCTTATCCGCATTGCTCTTAAGGTAACTGATATCCGGGATTACAAGATCGATTCCGAGCATATCATCTTCCGGGAACGACAATCCGCAATCTACTACAATAATACTGTCTTCATATTCAAAGGCAGTGATATTCATTCCGATCTTTTCAAGACCTCCAAGCGGAATGATCTTAAGTTTTGAGTTGCTTTTTTTCTTCAATCTCACACCTCCATATATTTTATGTATCTTATCCGTACATTTAATTATCGTAAAATTCGGAGTCCGCCTCTGTGTGCGAACCCCGTTCTTATCTGTCAGAAATATTCTTTTGACAGTTCCGTCTACACTTCAATCTCCACATCCTCCAGAAGCTCTTCGAACACCTTGAGTACGGCATTAAGCTCTACTTCCTCTTCTACCATCTCATAAACGCTGTCCTTCTCTTCCGGCGCACTTGTATCCTTCAAGATCAGGCACTCTGCATCATCCTCTTCTGAATCTGCAACCAGAAGGTAAGTCACTCCATTCAGTCTGGTCTGCTCCACAACAAAAAATTCTTCTGCTTCGCCGCCTTCTCCGCATGTAAACGTTAATTTTTCATTCTTCATATACTTTCCCCTTATCGTCTGATTGTATTCCAAAGCCTGTTACTTTTGCATACCCAGAGAGTCCAGATATCCCTGCAATATAAATACAGCCGCGATCTGATCCACATACTGCTTGCGGTTCTCCCGTCTTACACCGGATTCCATAAGTGTCCGTTCCGCTTCCACCGTTGTAAGGCGCTCATCCCACATCACGATCTCAATGCCGGTACGCCGCTTCAGCATCTCTCCAAATTCCAGTGCCTTCTCTGCCCGTTCTCCGATATCATTATTCATATGTTTCGGAAAACCGATCACAAACTTCTCTACTCCATATTCGGTTGCAAGGCTCTCAATCCTTGCCAGTGTCTTCCGAAGCTTGTTCTCGTCCTTCCTCGTAACTGTCTCCACTGCCTGTGCCGTAATCCCCAAAGGATCACTTACAGCAACACCTACGGTCTTCGTACCATAATCAAGTCCCATTATCCGCATCATATCTTCAACCTACAGTTCATGTCTGATATAAGCTTTTAATAATTCTTCTACTATCTCATCCCGCTCAACCTTCATCACAAGGCTTCTTGCTCCGTTATAGCTGGTAATGTATGTAGGATCACCGGACATAATGTATCCTACAATCTGATTCACCGGATTATATCCTTTTTCCACCAGAGCATTATATACAATTTCCAGAATATCTTTTGCCTGGATCTGTGGTCCTGTCTCTACCTGAAAAAATTGTGTATTCGTTATATCTTTCATCTTACGACCTCCAATACTTCATATTCATTTTAATATAATCTATACAAAAATTCAATGCATAATTTGTGAAAGTGAAGTAAGTTCTATCTCTTTTAACTGATTGGTCCACCGGTCTGCCTGTTCCGGTTCGCATGGAACCCCAATCCGCAGATATTCCTTGGTGTGCCCTGTGACATAATTTTTCCCATCACGTTCTGTCATCTCTTCAAATAGAACTTCCACCTTTTTCCCAAGCCATCCTTCTTCATAGCGTTGCATTTTTTTGCGGTTCAGTTCCAGCATGATATTGCTTCTTCGCGTTTTTTCATGTTCCGGGATCTGCCCGTCCATCTTCGCAGCCTTCGTTCCCTGGCGTTTTGAATACTTAAATATATGAGTCTCATAAAAATTGATGCTGTCTACAAAGTCCCGGGAGGCTTCAAATTCTTCCTCTGATTCCTGCGGGAATCCTACGATCACATCGGTTGTCAGTGCCGGATTTTCAAAATACTTCCGGAGAAGCTCACATTTTTCCCGATATTCTGCCGCATCATATCTGCGGTTCATCCGTTTCAGGGTTGCATCACATCCGCTCTGCAGAGACAGGTGAAAATGCGGACATATCTTCGGCAGGCAAGCCAGTTCTTTTGCAAATTCTTCCGTCACGATACGCGGTTCCAGAGAACCCAGACGGATCCTTTTGATCCCTTCAACTCCATGTACCGCGCGGATCAGATCCAGGAGTCCTTCTGTCTGCTTTCCATTTTCATCTTTCCATTCCAGTCCGTAAGAACTGAGATGGATTCCGGTAAGTACCACTTCCTGATACCCATGTTCCGCAAGTGTACGCACCTCTTCCACTACGTCTTCTTTTTTCCTGCTGCGCACGCGTCCTCTCGCATAAGGAATGATGCAATAGGTACAGAACTGGTTGCAGCCATCCTGCACTTTCAGATATGCCCTTGTATGCTCTGCTGTCCGGGAAAGATGGAGGCTCTCATACTCGAAGGTATGGTTAATGTCAATGACCTCCTGCATCTGTTCCGGAATGTCTTCTTTAAAATATTCTTCCAGAAGGCGGATCAGATCCTTTTTTTTATTATTCCCGATTACAATATCTATATTCTCATCCAGCTCACCCATATCCGCCTGCGCCTGCACATAACAGCCGGCCGCTACGATCACTGCATCAGGATTCTGTTTTCGGGCACGATGGATCATCTGTCTGGACTTGCGGTCTGCCATATTCGTCACCGAGCAGGTATTGATCACATAGACATCTGCCAGATCATGAAACGGTACGATCTCATATCCGTTCTTTTCCAGCAGTTCCTGCATCGCTTCTGTTTCATAAGCATTTACCTTACAGCCCAGGTTGTGTAATGCTGCTTTTTTCATAAATTCATCCTACTTTCAATATTTATAACATTTAACGAAAATTTCATTCATTCTTCGGCGTTTTGTTCCTTGACTTTTTTATGTATAACTTTTAATATAACTATAGAAAATGAAATCAAGGAGGTGTGTTTTCAATGAAAACCGTACAAATTTCTTTAAATTCTATCGACAAAGTAAAATCATTCGTAAACGAAATCACAAAATACGATTACGATTTTGACCTGGTATCCGGAAGATATGTGATTGATGCAAAATCTATCATGGGTATCTTCAGTCTTGATCTTTCTAAACCGATCGATCTGAACATCCATGCTGAGAACCAGGATGCTGATAACATCATCGAACTTCTGAAACCATACTTAGTATAATAGAATGCGAAGTATCAGGACGCAGTACATTTTCTGTACTGCGTCCTTTCTTTTTTTGAGGAGAGCCTGAAAAAGCTCCCCTTTTTCTTTTATTATTTTACGATGATCGTCTCCACAGTATTCACTGCTTCTGCAAACAGTTCATCAATCTTTTCACTTAAGTTTTCTTCTGATTTGCGGATCACTTCTACATTCGGTTTGGTTACCGGATGTTTTGCCACGAAGATCGTACAACAGTCTTCGTATGGAAGAATGGAAGTCTCATAGGTTCCGATCTTCTCTGAAATATCTACGATCTCCTGCTTGTCAAATCCGATCAGTGGCCGATATACCGGCAATGTACATACATCGTTGGTTGCCATTAGGCTCTGCATGGTCTGGCTTGCCACCTGTCCGATACTTTCACCGGTAATAAGTCCCAGGCATCCGTCTTCTTTTGCAAAATGCTCTGCAATCCGCATCATATAACGGCGCATGATGATCGTCAGTTCATCATGTGGGCATTTTTCATAGATATAAAGCTGGATATCGGTAAAGTTGACTACATGCAGCTTGATCGGTCCTGTATATTTGGAAACCTGCTTTGCAAGATCCACTACCTTCTGTTTGGCCCTCTCGCTGGTGTACGGCGGTGCATGGAAATAGGTTGCCTCCAGTCCGACGCCACGTTTGGAGATCATATAACCTGCAACCGGACTGTCGATTCCACCGGAAAGCAGAAGCATCGCGGTTCCATTGGTCCCGATCGGCATACCGCCAGGTCCCGGAATGATCTCGGAATAGATATAAATCTCTTCTCTTACCTCTACATGAAGCAGTACATCCGGGTGGTGTACATCTACCCGGATTTCCGGGAATGCATACAGAATAGCTTCTCCGAGGTCATAATTGATCTCCATTGATTTCTTCGGATAGGTTTTCTTTGCACGACGGGACTCTACCTTAAATGTGATATTCTTATCCGGATAAACCTCATCCATGTATGCGATCACATCTTTTTTCAGTTCTTCAAATCCTTTATCCTCTACGCGGACAACCGGACAGATCCCTACAATTCCGAATACTCTTTTCAGAGCTTCTACCACTTCATCTCCGTCATAATC
Organism: Coprococcus comes ATCC 27758; assembly: GCF_025149785.1. Lineage (GTDB taxonomy): Bacteria > Bacillota > Clostridia > Lachnospirales > Lachnospiraceae > Allocoprococcus > Allocoprococcus comes. The sequence continues at coordinate 1,993,377 of NZ_CP102277.1, forward strand.
TCCGTCACAGTCCACATAAACTCTTCCCTGTGCTTTATAAGTATGGAATAATCCATCCAGATCCTTTAATGAATGCTTGATCTGTCTTACCAGCGCATCCTCGAACATATAGCGGTTCTTTCCCTTGATTCCAATTTCTCCATATTTTATCAAATAAGTCTGAAACTTCATTTTTTCCTCCTAATGGCGTGTGTACTTTCTAAGCATCGGTACACAATTATATAATGTTTCCAACGTATAGTCAATTTCTTCTTCTGTAGTAAATTCTGACATACTGAACCGAAGCGTTGCGTCCAGATATTCTTTTCCGGCTCCGATTCCCTTTAGCACTCCGCTGATCGCCGGATGGTTGGATGCACATGCCGAACCGGATGATACATAAATCCCCTTCTCTTCCAGTGTATGAAGAAGAACCTCACTCCGGATTCCTGCAAATCCCACACTGATGATATGTGGTGCACTTGTTTCATCATAAAGTCCGTGGATCACAGTATGATCGATTTTCTGTACCCCTTCGATAAAGTGCTGTTTCAAGGCACGCATATGTGCCACCTTTTCATCTAGGTCCGTGTAAATCGTCTTTGCTGCCAGCCCGATTCCTGCAATCCCCGGTACATTTTCTGTTCCGGAACGCATGTTTTTCTGCTGTTCGCCTCCGAAAATGATCGGTTTTACTTTTGCTTTTTCATTGATATAGATAAAACCGATTCCCTTCGGTCCATGGATCTTATGTCCGCTTACAGAAAGCATATCGATTCCCATCTTTTTCGGGTAAATCTTATATTTTCCAAATCCCTGTACTGCATCCACATGGAACAGGATATTTTTATTATAAGCCTTTACGATCGCAGATGCTTCTGCAATCGGCTGAACCGATCCCACTTCGTTATTCACATACATGACCGATACCAGGATCGTCTCGTCACAGAGCGCTTCCTTTAACGCATCCAGGCGGATCCGTCCATACTCATCAACCGGAAGATAGGTCACACGATAGCCCTCCTCCTCTTCCAGGTAACGCATGGTATTGAGAATTGCCGGATGTTCAATTGAACTGGTGATCAGATGCTTGCCGGCACGGTGATTGGCACGTGCACCTCCGATCAATGCAAGGTTGTCACTTTCTGTTCCACCGGATGTGAAATAAAGTTCCTTTTCCTGCACCTTCAGAATCTTTGCAAGTGTCTCCTTCGCCTCACGGACATACGCTTCTGCATCCACACCTTTTTTATGCATGGAGGATGGATTGCCGTAATCCTCACACATCACTTTTCCAACTATATCCCGAACACACTCATAGGCTCTCGTTGTTGCTGAATTATCCAGATAAACTTCCATTTTTCTTTGTCTCCCAAACACTTCTTCTCTTTATCTTATGCAGTTCTTTGCCTGCCGGTCTACTGTTCCAGTTCAAACATCAGTATAGCAAGCGTTGCAAGTCCGGCTGTCTCTGTCCGCAGGATCCGCCTGCCCAGGGTGATGACCCTCGCCCCCATACTGACTGCTGCATCAACTTCTTCCGGTTCAAATCCACCCTCTGGTCCGATAAAAATCCCAACAGACTGTCCACTTTTAATCTGGCGGATCACTTCTCTTGTCACTTCCATACCACCTGCAAGTTCATACGGAAGCAACGTCACATCAAGCTCTTCTGCCATTTTCAGTGCTTCTTTATAAGAAAGCGGCATGGTAACTTCCGGGATCCGGCTTCTTCCGGCCTGCTTTGCCGCACTTTCTGCGATGGAATTCCAACGGTCTGCTTTTTTCGCTGCTTTCTTATCATCCAGACGAACAACAGAACGCTTCATTGCTACAGGAATCACCTGATACACGCCAAGCTCCACCGCTTTTTGCACAATCAGCTCCATCTTGTCGCTTTTGGGAAGCCCCTGGAAAAGATACAGCTTTGACGCCGGTTCCGTGTCCGCTTCCATCTCTTCCAGAATATGCAGAACCGCCACATCTTCTTCATAGGCTTCCACCTCGCACAGATAGGTTCTGCTTTCTCCGTCACTGATTTCAGCCTTTTCATGCAGCTTCATCCGGAGCACATTCTTCATATGATTAACATCTCCGCCTTCAATCCGGATCTTATCTCCGGAGATCTGCTGTGGTGTTACAAAAAAATGATGCATCTTTTCTGATCCTCTCTGCCTACGCTTTCGTTTCTTTTCTCGCTGTTACAGATACCCATTCTCCCTGATGATGAACCTCCAGAACCGTGAGACCTGCTGCCTCTACCGCTGCTTTTACCGTCTCCTCCTTGTCTTCGATGATACCACTTGTCACGTAGATACCACCGTCTTTTAACTGGTTCACGATCACCGGTGTCAGCGGCACCAGTACGTCTGCAAGAATATTCGCCACAACGATATCATAGCATCCATAACCAACTTTATCCTGGACTGCTTTATCATCAATGATATTTCCGATCATTACTTCGTATTTATCCTTTGAAATACCGTTGACTTCCATATTTTCATAGGTTGCATCAATCGCACACGGATCCAGGTCTGTTCCTACAGAATACTTTGCACCGAACATCAGCGCCAGCATTCCAAGAATTCCACTTCCGCATCCTACATCCAGAATTCTGGTGTCCTCTGTCACATATTTGCGGAGCTGACGGATGCAGAGCTGTGTGGTCTCATGCATTCCCGTTCCGAATGCAGTTCCCGGATCGATATGCACGATCATCTTGCCTTCATCTTCCGGCTTTACTTCTTCCCAGGACGGAATGATCAGGATATCATCCACATAGAACTGGTGAAAATATTTTTTCCAGTTATTGACCCAGTCCACATCCTCTGTCTGGGATTCTTCTATCGTTCCTTCACCTACTTCCACATAGGCACGCATATCTTCCAGTTCATTTTTCACAGCTTCCAGAAGACTTTCTTTATCTTCATCTTCTTCCAGATAGAAACTGATATATGCGATGCCGTCATTGATTCCTGTCTCCGGAAGGATATCAACAAACATCTGCTCTTTTTCCGCCTGTGTCATCGGAATCTTATCCTCAATCTCGATTCCCTGTACACCAAGGTCCATCAGCATACTACTGACAATGTCTTCTGCCTCGGTTGTTGTCTTTAATCTGAATTTATTCCACTTCATATTGGTTCTCCTTTTATTGTTGTCCAAGCAAATAATCAATAAACTGCTGTGCAGTACGTCCGCTTAATCCACCATGGCTCAATTCCCATTTGTTTGCCTCCAGAAGAAGCTTTTCCTCTTCCATCTCGACACCGTAACGATCTGCAAGCGTGGTGACAATCTTCTGGAATTCTTTTTTATCCGGTTTTCCAAAATAGATGGTCACGCCGAATCTTGCTACCAGCGAAAGTTTCTCCTGTACGGTATCATTGGTGTGCAGTTCTTCATCTCTGTCGGCTTTATCTTTGAATGTCTCACGTACCAGATGTCTTCTGTTGGAAGTTGCATAGATCAGGATATTATCCGGTTTCTTCTCCAGACCGCCTTCGATCACCGCTTTCAGATATTTGTACTCAATCTCGAATTCTTCAAAAGAAAGATCATCCATATAAATAATAAATTTATAATTCCGGTTCTTGATCTGTGCGATCACATCATTCAGGTCTTTGAACTGATGCTTGTACACTTCGATCATACGAAGTCCCTGGTCATAATACTGGTTCAGGATTGCCTTGATTGAAGAAGATTTACCGGTTCCGGCATCACCAAAAAGCAGACAGTTATTAGCTTTTTTACCCTTTACAAATGCCTCGGTATTATCGATCAGTTTCTTCTTGGCAATGTCATAGCCCACCAGATCGTCCAGATGGACGTGTGCAATCTTGGTGATCGGCACGATCTGTGCTCCTTCTTCCGTATGCTCAATACGGAATGCCTTGTGAAGTCCGAAAGTTCCCACTCCAAATTCTTTGTAGAACTGGGTTACAGTTGTCTTAAATTCTTCTGCATCATCTGTCTGCGCAAGAGCTTTGCTTAAGTCGCAGATCCGGTCGCGAATCCTCTTGTTAAATACATGTCCCTTGGCATTGACCGGATGATAGTCCTCAATCAGTTCCAGACTGTCTGTACCGAGCTTTTCACCCATCTCTTTCAGATCATATTCGAACAGTTCTTTGAAAATCTGAAAATCATGAAGGGCTGCTTTATTGACGCTTCCCTCTACCTCTCCTACCACTTCACAGGCTGTACTGTAAGCATTCTCACTGTTGGCAAGCAGGAACGTCAGGAAGGTATGCCAGAGGTTCCCCTCGAATCCATAGTTTGCAGCCAGCTCGATCAGCTCATTTAAATTTTCGAAAAGAAGGCTCTTCAAATCCTCTTTGTTGTAATAATCATTATCTGCATTGTCGATCAGAAATGTCATGTCCCGAAGCAGATCTTCATGTTCCATATAACGATATAATATCAGTTCATTTGTTCTCATAGCCGTGTCCTCTCTTTTTCAGTCTAATAATTTCCAAGGATTTTCAGATTCAGTGCTTCTTCCCTCAGTCCACGGATCGCATTTTTCACTGCGGCATCTGCCAGATTTCCTTCAAAGTCCACAAAGAAACGATATTCCCAGCTTTTTCCTTCTACCGGCCGGGATTCGATCTTTGTCATGTTCAGGTCATTGTAAATAAAATGGGAAAGCAGATGGTACAACGATCCACTCTCATGCGGTATTTCAAAGCAAATACTGATCTTGGATGCATTTTTCAGGAATACCTTCTGGTTTGTGACAATGATAAATCTTGTACTGTTGTCAGATTCGTCATTGATCTCTCTTGCCAGGATATCCAGTCCGTAAAGCTCTGCTGCATATTCGTTGCAGACAGCTGCCTGCGTGGTATCCTGGTCTTCCATCATCTTCTTGGCCGCCATAGAAGTATTGGCAACACTGATCTGCTGCCAGGTTCCGTGTTCATCCAGGAAATGGGATGTCTGCATCAGTCCTTGTGGATGTGAATACACTCTTTCAATGCTGGAAAGTGTAGTTCCTTTCACTCCGGCAAGCATATGCTTAATCGGAAGGACCGTCTCTCCTACAATGTAATTTTCAAATTCCACCAGAAGGTCATACACCTGTGTCACCGGACCTGCGGAAGAATTTTCAATTGGAAGGACTGCATAATCTGCGCTTCCCTCTTCAATTGCTTCCATTGCATCACGGAATGACGGTACATGGCAGTTTTTCACATTTTTCCCAAAATATTTTAACATAGCTGCCTGGTTGTTGGCTCCTTCCACTCCCTGGAAGACCACACGTGCACCATCAAGATCCAGCTGATCCAGTCCGATAAAGGGAAGTCTTCCCAGAACTCCTTCCTCAGAAAGACGCTGGTACTGCAGCTTTCTGCTCATGCTCATCAGCTGTTCAAAAAGCTCCCGGATCCCTTTTTTGTTAAAATCTGTGGACACCTTTTCTGCTACTGCTGCCAGTTTCTCGTTCTCTCTTGTCTTATCAAATACCTTTCGTCCGTTCTTTATCTTATATTCTGCAACTCCTTCGCAGACCTTCATACGTCTCTCATAAAGCGTGGTGATCTGGTCATCGATCACATCCAGCTCTTTTCTCATCTCTTCCAGACTCTGCATTGTCCCACTCCTTATCGTTTTATCCTTATGTCTTCTTACGCTGACGTTACTAATTTTTCATTATAATATATTTTTTCTGTAAAATCTACATTTCTTCGCAAACCCGATCAGAAAAAACATGTAAAACTTTGTTGAAATAACCATGTTTTTGTTATATTATAGATAAAGAATATATGAACCCGCACATATTCTGCGGTTATTTTTAAGGAGGTTTCTTATGAGACATTTAATGAGTCCTTTAGATTTTTCTGTGGAAGAGCTCGATAAGCTTATGGATCTTGCAGGTGATATCGAAGCTCATCCAGAAAAATATGCACATGCTTGCGCAGGCAAAAAGCTTGCCACTTTATTCTATGAGCCAAGTACCCGTACCCGACTGAGTCATGAAGCAGCAATGATGAATCTCGGTGGTAATGTACTTGGCTTTTCTTCGGCAGCTTCCAGCTCTGCTACCAAAGGGGAAAGCGTAGCAGATACGATCCGTATGGTTTCCTGCTATGCAGATATCTGTGCGATCAGACATCCAAAAGAAGGTGCACCGATGGTTGCAGCGCAGCACTCTTCAATCCCGGTGATCAACGCAGGTGATGGCGGACATCAGCATCCTACACAGACACTGACTGACCTTTTAACCATCCGTTCTTTAAAAGGACGTCTGAATAATCTGAAGATCGGACTCTGTGGAGACCTCAAATTCGGTCGTACTGTACATTCTCTGATCAATGCCCTGGTGCGTTATGAGAACATCGAGTTTGTACTTATTTCACCGGAGGAACTCCGTCTGCCAAGTTATGTACGCAAAGACGTACTGGATAAGAAAAATATCCCATATACAGAAGTAGAACGCCTGGAGGATGCCCTTCCGGATCTCGATATCCTTTATATGACACGTGTTCAGAAGGAACGTTTCTTCAACGAGGAAGATTATATCCGTATGAAAGATTTCTACATCCTGGACAAAGGGAAAATGGAACTTGCACCAAAAGATATGCTGGTTCTCCATCCACTTCCGCGTGTCAACGAAATTTCTGTTGAAGTTGATGATGATCCAAGAGCTGTTTATTTCAAGCAGGTACAGTATGGTGTCTATATCCGTATGGCACTGATCCTGACACTTTTGGATATTCATGTAGATTAAGGGAGGCGAAAGACATGGTTGAAAATACACTGAACATTGGGAAAATTTCAGAGGGCTTCGTACTGGATCACATCAAAGCAGGAAAAAGCATGGATATCTACAAATATCTGAAACTTGATCAGCTTGACTGCTGCGTAGCCATCATCAAGAATGCCAAAAGTAACAAGATGGGTAAAAAGGATATCATCAAGATTGAATGCCCGATCGATATCATTGATCTGGATATCCTTGGTTTTATCGATCATAATATCACGGTAAACATTATCGAAGATTCCAAGATTGTTGAGAAAAAAGAACTGAAACTGCCATCTGAAATCAAGAATGTGATCAGATGCCACAATCCGAGATGTATTACTTCAATTGAACAGGGACTGGATCATGTGTTTGTACTGACTGATCCGGAGAACGAAGTGTATAGATGTAAATACTGTGAAGAGAAATACAACAGAAAGCGGGGCTAGCGTCGGCTTGTTGGACTAGGCGGACAGGTGCCACGCAAAGGACGCATGAAAAAAGAAAATTTTTTCATGCGTCCTTTATTTTTTGTCTCCTTCGTACAGTAAGAAAGGAGATCTTGGTATTGCTCGTCCTGTTTTCTGCAGTATGTTTGTCCGGCACAGCATACAGTGGATATTGACAGAATGCAGTCATAGGCTTGCAGGGACAAAGCACATCATCACTGCGGATCTTCCTATTTTCTTCAGTCCTGACAGATCCAACTCATACACATTCCAACAAGCAGGATCAGCGCAATACTTAATAACATAAAAAATACCTCCTATAGACGCAGAAAAACAAAAGCGAATATGTCTTCAAAATTTCTGGTATTTGTCCATAAAAATCTTTCCCTTGATTTTAAAACAAATCCAGCATATTATCCAGATACAATTCCTCTCTTACATGCAGCTGATATTCCGGCTTTGTCATATAATACAGCAGAAATTCCAGGATCAGCGCACTTCCAAGTCCCCTGCCTTCGATCTTAAAATTTGTAAATCCCATCGGCAAATAGATATTTTTGATATCGTCTACGCTGATAAATCCCGGATTTGTCATTGCTTTTGAAAAACGATAGCCTTCCTTTGCATTTGGCGCAGTACACCGGTGTTCCTCTCCATCTTTTCCGAGATTCTTCCGGCTCACATCCTCATAACAGGCTTTCCGGTCCCTGCAGCCGAACCAACAACACTCATTACACAGGAATTCAACTTTATCCTTCTGACCTTCTGATAATGTATTCCATTTATCCAACATCTTATTCAGACGGAAATCCGGCACGACATATTGAAAATCTTCTCTCTGGATTTCCCGCAGACACTCCTGAAATTCGGTCAACACTTTCGTGGTAGATGAGACCAGATAGAACCCCGGATACTTCTTTTTCAGATAATCCACCAGCAGCTCTGAGTGCACGATCACACCGTTTTTCACACCTGTGCTTTTCTCAAATAACTGACAAAGCATATTGCATCTCTGATTCGCAAGGTGCTCTTTCCTGAGCAGAGAATTACTAAAGGTCAGACGGGCAGAAATCCCGTACTTCTGCATAAGTGCAAGCACTTCTTCCGGCTCAGCTTCTCCTGCTTCCACACGTCCTCCGCCCCACAGGCAGTCTTCCGGGGCTCCATAAATGGAACCAATCTCACACCAGTCATAGAAATATTCCCTGTGTGTATAAAACAGCGACAAAAAAAGTCTGTACAGTTCATAAAATTCAAACAAGCCCGGAAGATGGTAATATGCTACATTTCCTCTTTCCCGACTTTGAAAACGATCATTCCTCATTTGACACTCCTACATAACTTTAATCCTCCTAAAACTACCATATTTTTCAAACGATTGTCAAACGGATTATCACGTTTTTTTATTTTTCATTCCACTCAAAAAATCATTCACACAATACTACGATATCATAAAAATTAAAGGGCACCGCAACAAAAAAAGAATCTATATCCTTCATGAATATGAATACAGATTCTTTTCAAAGTTTCTCAATTAAAAATAAAAAAGCAAGCAAAACGATAAGCCGGGTTATGTCGTGGACGTTCATCTATCCAGTTCTGCTGTTGCCAGCAGACTCAAGCGACCAACCTGAAGCATGACGGGCCGCCATACCACTTCTTTTCGGTCTTGCTTCGGATGGGGTTTACATATGCCCTGTGTGTTACCACCCAGGCGGTAGTCTCTTACACTGCCCTTCCAACCTTACCTGCATCTGCAGGCGGTATATTTCTGTTGCACTATCCTTAGAGTCACCTCTACCGGACGTTATCCGGCATCCTGCCCTGTGAAGCCCGGACTTTCCTCGTCTGCGGCCTTTCGGCACCTGCATCCGCGAACGTCTGTCTTACTTGCCTTAGATACTTTATCACATTTTTTTATCAGTGTAAAGGATTTCTTCTACACTCCCGGATCAACCTGCAGCTCATTTCCGTCTGCTGCCGTTGTCGCAAGAGTATCACAACGTTCATTCTGCGGGTGTCCATCATGCCCTTTTACCCAATTGAAGTTCACCTGGTGCGGCTTTTTCGCTTCCAGAAGCCGCTTCCACAGGTCGGTATTCTTGACCGGCTCATTCTTCCCACGCTTCCAGCCCTTTTTGATCCATCCCTCGATCCAGTGCTGATTGAATGCATTGACCACATATTGGGAATCAGAATAAAGCTCTACCTCGCAAGGTCTGTTGAGCGCTTCCAGCCCCCGGATGACAGCCATCAGCTCCATCCGGTTATTGGTTGTCCGCACATAGCCGCCGGAAAGCTCTTTAACATGAAGTTCTCCCTTCGGGTCTACATATTCCAGAACGACTCCATAACCGCCCGGTCCGTCCGGATTACCTCTTGCCGCTCCATCTGTATAAATACTGACTTTCATAAATTGTCTCCTTATAGTTCAAATACCTGTCCCTTTTCCCGGATCCGCATGATCTTCTCCCGGTATGGCTCTGATACTTCCATTCCGATAAGCCGGTCCTGCACCTCGTACTGCTTCCACATATGCATCGGAAATACAATCTTCGTATCCGTATGCCGCATATACCAGTCAAAGCCCCAGTAAAACTGCTCTTCCTGTCTCGGGTCAAGCACGACAAATGCAAGATCGATCTTTTCACCGGTCAGCGTTTCAATCTCCTTTTGATAATCGCCGCGCATCATCCGGTTATACGCATCATCTTCCTCTTCCCAGTGCCACCAGTTCAGATCCCCTGCATGATAAATGATCCTGTCTTCGCATCTTACCAGAAAGGCAACCCCTTCATCGGTTGAACGCAGACTTTTTACCTTTGTATCCCCGACAGTAATCTCATCCTTTTTTCGCATGAAATGTTCCGATTCACGCTGCTCCTTTTTCGCAATTCTGATATCCTTCGGGAAAATATATTCCACATCCGGATACACATCCGCAAGCTTCAGGATCTCTCTGTTAAAATGATCCGGATGGGAATGGCTGGCAAACACCAACAGCTTCTTCGCTGGATCAAACTCCGGCATCGTTCCTTCATAATAGTCAAATAATAGAATATGGGATTCCAGTTCCACCGAAAATCCGCTGTGTCCGATATACGTCACCCTCATCTGTCTGCCTACTCCTCAACATCATCATGTTCACCGGCTGCTGTCTCTGTCGCATAAACAATCTCCGGAAGAACATATTCCAGACACTCTTTAATGATCTTCGGACTTCCCGGAAGATTGACGATCAGGGATTTACCCCGGATACCTGCTGTTCCTCTCGTCAGCATTGCCCTTTTTCTGGTCCGTGTCATAAAAAGACGCATCGACTCTCCGATCCCCGGAATCTCCTTATCGACCACTGCCTTTGTCGCTTCCGGAACACAGTCCTCTTCTCTGCATCCGATCCCACCGATCGTAAGGATCAGATCTGCCATCTGTGCATCCGCGATCTTCGCAAGGATCTTGCGGATAACCTCCCTGTCATTTGGTACCGGCTGTACAAGCTCTGTCTTGAAGCTGACCTGATCGAGCACTCTTCGCACGATTGGCGAACACGTATCATCCTTCTGTTTTCTGTATATCATGGTGTCTGCTGATACAATTGCTACTTTCATAGATGTCCCTCTTTTCTTTTCTCCTCACGTATAGATTTCATGGTATCTTATATGACCATTCATTCCATGAAAATGTATCCCCTAACGTATAGACTTTAGTATAACATACTCTCGGATTGCCATGCAAGTTTCCCGCCGCCAATCGAATTGATTTAAGAAAAATTTTAGATAATGATGCAAACCATACCTCCGTTGCTGTCATTGACGATCTTCTGCATGGTGTCCTGCAGTTTTGCCTGACTTTCATCTCCGATCATGGCGATCTTGTTTCGCACGCCATCCATCACCAGCTCTTCGATCGATTTTCCGAAAATATTGGTTCCCCAGACTCCATCCGGGCTCTTTGCCGCCTCGTTGATATAATTTACCAGATCCTTTGCCTGCTGCTCACTCCCCACGATCGGCGCGATCTCGGTCTCAATGTTAGCTCGGATCATATGGATAGAAGGTGCTTCCGAACGGATCTTTACTCCGTATTTATTGCCCTGCCGGATTACCACTGGATCGTCCAGCCGGATTTCTTCTCTTGTCGCGCTGACTACACCGTAGCCTTTCATTTTAACCGAAGCAAGTGCATCTTTGACACTTTCATATTCTTTCTGGAGCATGGCAAGATTACGCACTGTATGGATCAGATCATATTCCCCGCTGATCTGCGTTCCGGTCAGATCACTTAACATTTCGTAATAACAGCCATCTTCTACCTTGATTTCAACCGAGATCTCACCGGTATCCATGGACACACCTGTTACATTTACTGCATTTATGTAGGTACTCTGCTCCGGCTTCCGGATCTCCATCGCATCCCGGATTTCTCCGATTCTGCCCATGACTTCTCTTGCATAAGATACCAGCTCTTCCCGGACCTTGTGATCTGCTCTAAGTATTTCCACCCATTTTGGAAGGAAAAATTTTACTTCTGTGACCGGAAATGCAAAGAGCACATTTTCCATGATCCGGTGGATATCTTCTTCCCGGAGCTGTTCACAGTTGACCGGAAGTGCCGTTACCTGATATTCTTTCTGGATTTCTTCTGCCACGTTTTTTGCCTCTGCGCTGTACGGTTTCCGGGTATTGACCAAGACCACGAACGGCTTGCCAATGCTTTTCAGCTCCTGGATCGTTTTCTTTTCTGCCGCCCGGTAGCTGTTTCTGGGAAGCTCTCCGATACTTCCGTCTGTCGTCACAACAATCCCGATCGTGGAGTGGTCATGGATTACCTTTTTCGTCCCGATTTCTGCCGCCTTTGTAAACGGAATTTCTTTTTCGTTCCACGGCGTTTTCACCAGACGTTCTGCTCCATTTTCCATGTAACCGGCGGCTCCCTCCACCATATAGCCCACACAATCAATCAGACGCACCAGCACACTCACATCCTTTGCGAGCTGGATTTCGGCAGCTTCTTTTGGCACAAATTTCGGCTCCGTTGTCATGATGCTCTTCCCTGACGCAGACTGCGGAAGCTCATCCACCGTCCGCTCTTTTGCATGCTCATCGGTCATTTTCGGCAGCACCAGCACATCCATAAAACGCTTGATAAAGGTTGATTTGCCACTCCGTACCGGTCCTACCACACCCAGATAGATCTCTCCATTCGTCCGGCACTGTATATCCTTGTATAAATCAAATGTATCCATACACTGTCCCCCTTTGATTGCTGATACAGTGTATGCGGGCTTTCCCCGGTTTAGAACAACTATACTGCCAGTTCACTTTTACTTTCTTGCCATCAATTTCAAAATCGGGTATGATAAATGGTAACAAAAAAGCGTATTACAGGCACGTAATGCCTTTCATTTATCAGAAAATCCTATCGGGATTTTCTTACAGTCAAAAAAGGAGGTATCCTATGCACGTAGGAAGAAAAGCACAAAAAAGAGAAAAAAAAGCCATGTCTGTCTCCCTGTACGGGAATCTGTTTTTCGTTATCGTTGAGATCGTCATGGCAATCTACACCAGTTCCCAGGCAGTTCTTCTGGACGCAATCTATGACGGAGTCGAGTTCTGCATGCTCCTGCCGTCGCTTTTTCTGATTCCGCTACTTTACAAGCCATCCAATGAAAAGCACCCGTTCGGTTATATGCAGATTGAATCTATGTTTGTCGTTGTCAAGGGCATTACCATGACTGGCGTTACCGTCGGGCTGATCCTGAACAATATCGAAATCATGATCCATGGTGGCAGAAAAGTCGCTTTTGATACCATTGCCTGGTTTGAATTATTTGCATTTTTTCTGGGAATTACCGTATCCATTTATCTCAAATATAAGAATCGTCTGATGGATTCCCCAATGATCACAATGGAAATGGAAGGCTGGGAGATCGACAGTATTGCCTCTTTCGGTATGGCAATTGCCTTCTTTCTTCCGGTTCTGCTGCCTTTTCCATGGTTCAGACCCATAACACCTTATCTTGACCAGATCATTACCGTCACCCTGTCCATCTTTATGCTGCCGACACCGATAAAGACGGTAATAACCGGACTTCGGGATCTGTTCCTGATCCCGCCGGAGGAAGAGACTGTTGATGAAATTAAAGAAACGATCGAACCTGTCCTAAATGCCTATGGTTACAAAAAGCTCTACTATGACATTCTCCGTACCGGAAGAAAGCTCTGGATCAGTGTTTACATCACCTTTGACAAAGATCTGGTTTCCATTACCCGGTTTAAGATCGTACAGAATTTCTGTATCCAGGCTCTTGCGAAAAAATATACGGATTTTTATTTTGAACTTCTGCCGGATATTGTGTTTACCACGGATGATGAGGCATTGACCAATCATATCGTAAACCAGTCGGAAGAAGTGGATCAGAATGCAAAATTTGCAGACTGAATTATCTGATCCTTATTCTTTAAAAATACTCATTTTCCAAGAAAAGCTGCCTTAATCGGCAGCTTTTCCTTTAAATTCTTTGATTGGATTCTTGATAAATTTTATGTACTGCTTTCTCAGCCATTCGATCAGCTTCGTCAGATACCGAAGTACCGGCTCGGTCGCAATAGAGAATATTACAAAAAGCATAATGCATTTTCTGGACATTCCCGTAATCGCAAATAACTGTGGCAGGAAGATACTGCATCCTAACAGTCCGATCACGCATCCGATCCAGACGATCATACGCAGTGCATTCATCGGCTGGCAGATCCGGTAAAGGATCATGAATCCGACAATTGCAAGCAGCATCGTCGCCGCCGTAGAAATATCTTTGGATGCAACTCCGAACGTCTGTCCAAATACAACCAGCGCACCAACCGCAAATACATCCGTAAGTCCTGCCGGAAGTGCCTTTAAGAACACATTGGTCAGGAAGTGTCCCTTAATGATATCCCGGTTCGGCTGCAGTGCCAGGAAGAATGCCGGAATACCGATCGTATACATGCTGATCAGCGATACCTGGGATGGCTCCAGCGGATAGGTAATCATAAAGACTGCCGAGAAAATTGCAAGCAGGAAGGAAAAAATATTCTTCACCAGGAACAGACTTGCTGAACGCTGAATGTTATTGACAACTCTTCTTCCTTCCAGAACAACCTCCGGCATCCTTGAAAAATCGGATTCCAGAAGTACCACCTGGGACGCCTGGACCGCCGCATCGCTTCCTGATGCCATCGCCACCGAACAGTCTGCATCCTTCAGGGCAAGTACATCATTAACACCATCACCGGTCATAGCGACCGTCATCCCCTGCTTTTTCAGTGCCTGCACAAACTGTCTTTTCTGTTCCGGGATTACCCTTCCGAAGACCGTATATTTGCTCACCGCAAGGGCAATATCTTCTTCGGTCTTTAATGTTCCCGCATCCACGTAATTCTCTGCGCCTTCAATTCCGGCCTGCTTCGCAGTCTCCGATACGGTAATCGGATTATCACCCGAAATAACTTTTATCGCAACACCCTGGTCCGCAAAATATTTGAAAGTCGCAGGCGCTTCTTCCCTGACTTTATTGAGAAGGAGGACATAACCAAGCGGCGTTACCGTTCCAGTCAGCGGCTTACCATCCGGCTCTCCATCATAGCTTCCAAATACCAGTACACGGAACCCCCTGGACGTATACTGTTCTATTCTTCCCTGATACTTTGTATAATCCTCACGCAGGACAAATTCCGGTGCACCAAGCACATATGCCTGATCTTTGAAAATTACTCCGCTGTATTTGACCGTGGAAGAAAAAGGAATCACTTTTTCCGGCACTTTATCTGAATGCTCTGTAAAATGTTCTTGCATCGCATGCATCGTGCTGTTATCCGCGTCCATTCCTTTGACAAAATCGCCGATCATCCGGTTCAGATCCGGCATCTTTTCTTCGTCATAGGCCTTGGCTTTCACCACTTCACTGACACACATACTGTCTTCTGTGATCGTACCTGTCTTGTCAACACAAAGCACATTAACCCGCGCCAGAGTCTCGATACTCTTCATATCATGGAGCAATACCTTTTTCGATGCAAGACGCATTGCACTTACCGCAAGTGCCACGCTTGCAAGAAGATATAATCCTTCCGGGATCATGCCGATCACTGCAGCAACCATGGAGATAATACTCTGCCGGAAGCT
The DNA here is from genome assembly GCF_025149785.1 of Coprococcus comes ATCC 27758. Classification (GTDB taxonomy): domain Bacteria; phylum Bacillota; class Clostridia; order Lachnospirales; family Lachnospiraceae; genus Allocoprococcus; species Allocoprococcus comes. The sequence goes on from NZ_CP102277.1 coordinate 2,008,713, forward strand.
GTCGTGATTATAGAAATAACTCTGCACAAACAAAATGATTCCTATCGGGATCAGTGCGATTCCGACCATTTTTACCAGCTTGTCCAGGGAACGGATCATCTCCGACTGTTCCCCCTGCTGCATGGCTTTTGCTTCCAGAGTCAGCTGTGAAATATAGGAATCCGCTCCAACCTTATCCAGGCGTGCATGACAGCTTCCTGATACCACAAAACTACCTGACATCAGACGGTCTCCACGCTTTTTCGTGATCTCATCAGATTCACCGGTAAGTAAAGATTCATTGACCTGAACCTCACCAGCCTCAACAACCGCATCTGCACAGATCTGGTTCCCGGCACGAAATACAACAATGTCGTCCACAACCAGCTGATCCGCCTCCAGATTCAGCGATACCCCTCCACGGATTACTTCCGCGTGCGGTGCATTCAGCATGGTCAGCCTATCCAGTACTTTCTTGGAACGGATCTCCTGAATGATCCCGATCAGTGTATTGCAGATGATGACCGGCAGGAATGTCAGATTTCGAAAAGAACCTACCAGGCACAGCAGAATCGCCAGAATCAGAAAGATCAGGTTGAAATAGGTAAATATATTATTATGAACAATCTCTTTTGTCGTAAGTCCCGGTGGAGCAACCTCATCATTGGTCCAGCCATTCTCTTCCCTTATCCGGATCTGCTCGGGATTAAGACCTACCCGGTAGTCCGGAACCACACGCTGGATCTCGCCTCGAACGACTTCTTCCTCTTGTGTTTCTTTTTCTTTTTTTCCGAATTTCATACAAAAAATCCTCCTGTATACACGCCATTATACGCCTATACGGAAGGATTTTCCATTAAGACTTTATGAAATTTCTTTGAAACTTTAATCCCACGGAAGGTTACTGTATTCGCTGCGCCCGTCACGCATCATCAGTTCACTTACCGCATCCTTTGCGGGTTTGCCTTCAAAAAGTACCTGATTGACCTTTTCCACGATTGGCATGGATACCTCATATTTTTCAGCCAGCTCTCTTGCCGCTTTTGCTGAATACACACCCTCAACTACCATCTTGACCTCAGCCATCGCTTCTTCCATCGTCATTCCCTCACCGATCAGAACACCTGCCTTACGGTTACGACTGTGCTTACTTGCACAGGTGACGATCAGATCACCGATTCCGGTAAGTCCGGTAAAGGATTCCAGCTTTCCGCCCATCTTTACACCAAGTCTTGTGATCTCCGCAATTCCTCTGGTGATCAGTGCAGCTTTGGTGTTATCCCCGTATCCTAGTCCATCTGCAACTCCGGCTGCAAGTGCGATTACATTTTTCAGGGAACCGCCAAGCTCAATTCCTTTAATATCCGGGCTTGTGTAGACACGGAATACATCATTCATGAAAATTTTCTGCAGATAAATGGCGGTTTCTTCTGTCTCTGCTCCGACTACAACCGTTGTCGGAAGTTCACGGCTTACTTCTTCTGCGTGACTTGGACCAGAAAGAACAGCTACATTTGCCTGCGGAATCTCTTCTTCAATCTGCTCAGAAAGTGTCTTTAAAGTACCCTCTTCAATTCCTTTTGCCACATTGACCAGAATTTGCTCTTCCTTTACATACGGGCACATTTTCTTCGCCGTAGCTCTGGTTGCCATAGACGGAACTGCAAGAACGACCACATCTTTTCCTTCCACACTTCCCTGCAGATCTGTTGTGATCTCGATCTCCTCCGGGATATGAATGCCCGGAAGCTTACTTGGATTTTCCCGTCTTTCTCTGATCTCATCTGCTTCTTCTTTTAAATAAGACCAGATGGTTACATGATGTCCGTTTTTATTCAGTACCAGGGCCAGAGCCGTTCCCCAGCTTCCTGAACCGATAACTCCGATTTCTGCCATAAATTATTACCTCTTATTTTTCTTTTTTGAAAAACTGATCTTGCTCTCTGTACCATTTCTCAGACGTCCGATATTCGCACGGTGACGGATAAATGCAGAGAGAACAAAAAGTGCTCCGATTCCATACATTTCAAACAGATACTTCTGCATCATTCCAAACATTCCCATCTGTCCGTCAACGACGAGTCCGACAAGGAACAGTACGGAAATCACCAGCGATCCCAGTGATACATAACGTGTCACGGCAACAATTACGATAAACACGATCAAACATACTGCCGCAATCCGAATATCTGTAGATAAGATCATACCTGCCGTAACTGCAATTCCCTTTCCGCCCTTGAACTTCAGATAGAATGGAAAATTATGTCCGAGCACTGCCCCAAAACCTGTATACAGCGAAAGGAGCGGTAAAATATCTGCGTGAGACTGTCCGTAAATTCCGCGGACCACCAGAACTGCGATCACGCATTTGAAGCAGTCACCTAGCAGGGTGATCATTCCGGCTTTGATTCCCATGGTGCGAAGTGCATTGGTAGAACCTGCATTTCCGCTTCCCATCTTGCGGATATCTACCCCCTGAGTTTTTCCATAGAAATAGCCGGTCTGAAACAGACCAAATATATAGCCGATCAGCAAACATACAAGACGTTCCATCTTATTTGTCCTTCTCCTTTCTCTCCCTGATAAAGAATTTAAGAGACGTTCCACGGAAGCCAAACGCTTCACGGATCTTATTCTCCAGATATCTCGTATAAGAGAAATGCATCAGTTCTTTATCATTTACAAAGATGACAAATGTCGGCGGTTTGACCGCTACCTGGGTAATATAGTAAAGTTTCAGCCGTTTTCCCTTATCTGACGGCGGCTGCTGCATTGCAACAGCTTCGGTCATGATCTCGTTAAGGACACCCGTAGCCACACGGAGTGTCTGGTTCTCAATAACGGTGTCGATCATGTCAAAGAGCTTCGGAAGTCTCTGGCCTGTCAGTGCAGACACATACATGATCTCTGCGTAAGGCAGGAAAGACAGCACCATCCTGATCTGATGCTCATATTCCCTCGTGGTCTTATCGTTCTTTTCAATGGCATCCCATTTATTTACAACGATGATGACACCTTTTCCACGCTCATGTGCGATTCCTGCGATCTTGGCATCCTGCTCGGTTACTCCTTCTGCCGCATCGATCACAACCAGGACCACATCCGCTCTTTCTACTGCCGTAACTGTACGGATAATACTGTAGCGCTCCAGTTCCTCTTTGATCTTATTCTTACGGCGAAGTCCTGCTGTATCAATGAATACATACTCTTTTCCATTGTGCACTACTTCCGTGTCAATGGCATCTCTTGTAGTTCCGGCAATATCGGATACGATCACACGGTCTTTTCCGATCAGACGGTTGATGATTGAAGACTTCCCAACGTTCGGCTTCCCAACGATTGCAACTCTCGGACGGTCATCTTCCTCTTCCTGGCCTGCCCCTTCCGGAAAATATGCCAGAACCTTATCCAGCATATCTCCGATTCCAATTCGTTCCGATGCTGAGATCGGAACCGGATCTCCGATTCCCAGATTATAAAATTCATACACATCCGGCATCATCTTGTTAAAATTGTCCACTTTATTGACAACAAGAATGACTGGCTTGTGGGAGCGGCGGAGCATATCTGCCACTTTTGAATCGGAATCTACAAGTCCCTGCTTTACATCTGTCATAAACAGGATCACATCCGCAGTGTCAATGGCGATCTGTGCCTGCTCTCTCATCTGGGAGAGGATCACATCACGGCTGTCCGGCTCGATTCCACCGGTGTCGATCAACGTAAATTCTTTATCGAGCCAATTCACTTCTGCATAAATTCTGTCGCGGGTAACACCCGGCGTATCTTTAACGATTGCTATCTTTTCTCCTGCCAGTGCATTAAAAAGCGTCGACTTTCCAACGTTCGGCCGCCCTACAATGGCAACAACTGGTTTACTCATATTTTCTTCCTCCTGATATTTATTCGGAATTCTGCTTCTATATCATACTAGATTTCTTCAAAAAATGCAATTTTTTAACGCCTCTTTCTTGTCATTGCTTTTAAATAATGGTATAAAAGATAAGTAAGATTAGATAAAAAGCACTTAAAACGCTTATTATAAGGAGGCACTCATGACAAATATCGAACTTATGGAAAAAGCTCTTCCGACAGCACCACTTAAAATTGCTGCCCTGGAAAGCTGCAAGGATCTGGCAGAAAAAGTGGATCAGTACATCGTATCGTTCCGCAAAAATTCTCTGCATGATTTTCTGGATCCTGCAATCTATTCATCTTATGAAGCAGATTCTTATCTTGCAAAGAACAGTTGCCCACGTTTTGGTTCGGGGGAAGCAAAGGGAATGTTTGGCGAAAGTATCCGCGGAAAAGATCTCTTTATTATGGTGGATGTCTGCAACTACAGCCTGACATACACAGTAAACGGACATATCAATCATATGTCACCGGATGATCACTATCAGGATCTGAAGCGTATCATCTCCGCTTCTACAGGAAAGGCACACCGTGTAAATGTAATTATGCCATTCCTTTACGAAAGCCGCCAGCACAAGAGAACCAAACGCGAATCTCTGGACTGTGCAATGGCTCTGGAAGAATTAACCGCAATGGGTGTATCTAACATTCTGACATTTGACGCACACGATCCGCGTGTACAGAATGCGATCCCACTCAATGGTTTCGACAGCTTCAACCCTCTGTATCAGTTCATCAAAGCTCTGTTTAAAGCAGAACCGGATCTGAAAGCAGACAAAGACCATCTGATGATCATCAGCCCGGATGAAGGTGCAATGCAAAGAGCCGTATACTTCTCCAACGTACTCGGTGTTGATATGGGTATGTTCTACAAACGCCGTGATTATTCTACCATCGTAAATGGTAAAAATCCGATCGTTGCACATGAATTCTTAGGTGACGATGTACATGGAAAGACCGTTATCATCATCGATGACATGATTTCTTCCGGTGAAAGTATGCTGGATGTTACCAGGCAGTTAAAAGACCGCGGAGCTGAGCGTGTATTTGTATGTACTACTTTTGGTCTCTTCACAGAAGGTCTTGACAAGTTCGATGAATATTATGAAAAAGGCTATCTGGACAGGCTGATCACAACCAATCTGACCTATCTGCCTCCTCAGCTTCATGATAAACCGTATTTCATTGAAGCAGATATGAGTAAGTTCCTTGCACTGATCATTGATTCGATGAATCATTCTACATCTATTAGTGCGGTTATGAATCCGACGGATAAGATTCATGATTTGCTTGCGAAGAGAAATATGAGATAAATTTTGTTGGCGGGATAGTAAGGATATATTAGCGAACAGACGCCGCAAAAGAACCCTAAAACAGGACAGCTTCCTTTGTGCAAACCATTCCGATGAGCCTTTGAAAGCGAAAATCGTGTTCAGCAATGGCTTCCACGATTTTTGAGTCTCATCTCCATTGCACAAAAATGGAATCTGTCCTGTTTTAGGGTTCTCTTGCGGCTGTTTGTTAGTATATTTTTACTTTTCTGGCAAACAAGAAGCTCTTTTTTATATCATATTATTTTGAAAATACTGCATCATTTTTTGTAAGAAGATATATACAGTATTGATTCATACTAATTCCTTCTTTTTGAGAGTGTTCTGCTAGAGATCTATGGAGACTTCTTGGAATCCTTAATTTGAACTGTCCAGAATAATTTTCCAAGCTGTCTGGTTCATATATCTCAATTCTTTCTTCTAATGCTGCTTCAATCCAAGTTCTTTTTGCATCTAATGCATTTTGTACTGCACTTTCTATTGTCTCGCCACAGGTAATACACCCTGGCAAATCTGGATATGAAACTACAAATCCACCTTCCTCTTCATCCTCTACAATTTCCATTCGATAAGGCATTTTCATATATTCATTCAGCGTTTTCATCTTTCCTCGTCTCACTTTCTACTATCTGTCTTACCATTTCTACATATACTTTTTTGATCGGTTCATGCTTTGGTATTGTAACTGGCATACAGCCACACTTTCTGAATGTATAATGACTGCTTCCTCCCTTGGGCGAATTCATTTCATAACCATAGCTTTCCAACACTTTCCGCAGTTCATCAAACCGGATGTCTTTTGATAAATTACATATCTGCATTATCAGTTTATCCCATTTTGACATTATTTATCTCTCCTTTTATTATGAATGGTGTCGTATATGGTGTCAAGCTATTATGGCATATGCGCAGAAATTAACTAAAATGCCGTAAAACCAATATCTTTCATGGTTTTACGGCATTCTTATTTATCGTATTTACTTATACTGTCCTATCCCCATCAAAGAATTCCTGTCCGGTCGGGTATGTATAGGAATCTCCGATTTCATGGAGAAGGACGACTTTTAATTTATTATTCAGTGTTTTTTTATCCAGCTTGATTGCTTCGGTAAGCTGTGGGAGTGGGACATCGGCTTTTACCGGAAGTTTATAAGCTTCCAGGACTTTCCGGATGTGTTCGGCTTCGCCTTTTTTGGTGAGTCCTTTCTCTTCAGCAATCTTTGTGATCTGGTACATTCCGATGGCTACGGCTTCACCGTGGCTTTCTCTTTCATAGTGGAAGTGCTGCTCAATGGTGTGGGCAAGGGTATGTCCGAAGTTCAGGAGAATCCTCTCTCCGGTATCAAACTCGTCTTCTTCCACAACGCGGCGTTTGATATCGACACAGGTTGCGATCACATCAGTTAAATGCTCTTTCAGATTCTCATAGCATCTGCATTTTTCCAGAAGATCAAAAAGCTTGCGGTCTTTGATGCATCCGTATTTGATAACCTCCCCCATGCCATCCGTCACGTAACGCTCCGGCAAGGTTTCCAGCACATCCGGATCGATCAGTACCATCTTCGGCTGATAAAAAGCACCTACCAGGTTCTTACCCTGTGGAAGATCGACTGCAACTTTTCCACCAACAGAAGAATCTACTTGTGCAAGAATGGATGTTGGAATCTGTACGAACTTGATTCCTCTAAGAAAGGTCGCTGCCACAAATCCGGCAAGGTCTCCTACCACTCCACCGCCAAGTGCAACGATCAGGTCTGTTCTGGAAATCTTTGCTTCCAGAAGAGAGCTGTATACCCCCGGAAGGGTTTCGAATGCTTTTGACGGTTCTCCATGTGGAATCACGGTTTCCGCACACTCATATTTTTCAGAAAGATTTTTCTTAAGCGCTTCTCCGTAATAAGAATAAACTCTGTCATCGGAAATGATCATGATCTTTGATCCCTGATATACTTCCGCTATTCTTTCTGCTGCTTCTTTCAGAATTCCTCTTTCAATATAGATCGGATAGCTGTGTTCCTTTAAATCTACCGTCATTTTCATCGTTTTGTTCCTCCCAGGCTGCTGTTTTTTACATTTCTTTACCGACTGCTTTTGCGATTCCGGTAATCTCTTTTAACAGTGTATCATATTTTTCCGGTTTCAGCGACTGTGCTCCGTCACAAAGTGCCGTTTCCGGACTGTTATGTACTTCGATGATCAGCCCGTCCGCTCCTGCCGCAACAGATGCTTTTGCCATCGGATCAACCAGCCACCATTTTCCTCCTGCGTGGCTCGGGTCTACAACTACCGGAAGATGGCTGAGTTTTCTTACTACCGGAATAGACTGAAGATCCAGTGTATTTCTGGTATAAGTCTCGAAGGTACGGATTCCTCTTTCGCAGAGGATAACATTTGGATTTCCGGATGCCATAATGTATTCTGCTGACATCATCCATTCTTCGTAAGTTGCATTAAGTCCTCTCTTCAAAAGGATCGGTCTCTTTGTCTGTCCGAGCTGTTTTAACAGGTCATAGTTCTGCATGTTACGTGCACCGATCTGAATCAGGTCTACCTTTTCATCGAAGATTTCCAGATATTCCGGTGACATCAGCTCTGTTACGATCGGAAGCCCTGTCTCTTCTCTTGCTGCACATAAGATTTCCAGACCTTCAAGGCCCAGTCCCTGGAATGAATATGGGCTTGTTCTCGGCTTGAATGCACCACCACGGAGCATATTTGCACCAGATGCCTTAACAGCCTTTGCGATCTCGATCACCTGCTCTTCTGACTCCACAGAACAAGGTCCGGCGATCAGTGCCAGATGTCCGCCGCCAACTTTGACACCAGATACATCTACGATGGTATCGTCCGGATGGAATGCACGGTTTACAAGTTTATAAGGTTCCTGTACATGCATAACTTTCTCAACAGAAGAGTCTACTTCGAAAAGCTTTGGATCCACACGGACCGTATCGCCGATACAGCCGATAATTGTAAGATCCTCACCTTTTACAGTATGTACTTCCAGTCCCTTTGCACGGACCATATTCTCAACTCGTTTTACGTTTTCATCACTTGTTCTTGGTTTTAATACGATAATCATAATCTTTTTCCCTTTCTCTTCTCTCTACTAATCATCGAACATGTCTTTTAGAAGTTCCTTCGGAATTTCCTATGAAACAAAAAACTCCCGTCTTCTGTAAAAACAGAGGACGAGAGTATTATATACTTCGTGGTTCCACCTCATTTTACAATTGTCTCACGACAACTGCCTCGTCAGGTACGTCGTTCATAACGGTTATACCCTTGCAGATAACGGCTGCTACCGGAAATACCTATTAACAATTCTTCAAAAGAATGCATTCAGTATCCTACTCCAAGAGGAATTCAATATAATCTTCGGTATCCTTCTTCCACCGATAAAGGACTCTCTGTGACGTCTTATTATATTTACTACTTCTTTTCATTGTATTTTGATAGTAGAATATGTAATTTTTAAAATCTATAGCTTATGTTACACGAATCAATAGGCTTTGTCAATCATTTTTCAGCAAATTAACGCGAGAAATATTTTTCTTTGATAATATCAACCGGCATTTCTTTTCCTGTCCAGAGTTCAAATGATGCAGCACCCTGATATAACAGCATGTTCAGACCGTTCAGTGTCCGGCATCCTGCTGCTTTTGCTTTCTTCAGGAATAACGTCTCTTCCGGATTGTAGATTACATCAAATACAAACAGATCTTTTCTGAACACACTGTCATCTGTGATGATACATCTGTCTGTCTTCGGTGCCATACCGATAGAAGTTCCGTTTACCAGAATTGCACTTTCTGCGATTTCCTTTTTGAGGACTTCCGGGTCAGAAAAGTCATAGAGGTTGATCTTGCAGTCTGTCTTCTCATGAAGTTTCTCGATTGTCTTCTCCGCACGTGTAAAGAATTCATCACGGATGTTGAATACCGAAATCTCTGCTACTTTGTCAAGTGCTGCCTGGATCAGAATCGCTGCTGCGGCTCCACCCGCTCCAAGAAGTGTCATTTTCTTGCCAATGATATCAACGCCTGTCTCACTGACTGCACGCATGAATCCAATTCCGTCTGTCGTATAACCTGTCAGGACACCGTTATCATTTACAACAGTGTTGACCGCCCCACCGATCTCAGATGCCGGTGAAAGTTTATCAACCAGTGAGCACATCAGATTCTTGTCAGGCATAGTCAGGTTAAATCCTCTGACTCCCATGACTTTCAGACCATCTACTGCTGTCTTTAAGTTATCTGTTCCAACATCAAATGCCAAATATGCGTAATCCAGCTCCAGCTGGCGAAATGCCTCGTTATGCATCATTGGGGAAATGCTGTGTGCTACCGGACTCCCCAGTAATCCGGTAAGGACTGTATGTCCTGTAATCTCGTATGCCATTATCTCTTCCTCCTACGTTACATTTTCACACTGTAAAGTGCTACTTTTGTCCTTTATCATACCATATTTTTCAAAATACGCAAGCATCGTTATTAAAAAGACGATATTTTCTGCCTTTGAAAAAACATTTTGAAAAATTTTGAATACCAAATAAGAATGAATGTTCCTATGTAACAAAAAGAGTATCACGTTTTTTCTCGTTCACGTGATACTCTTTCTTTCATGGCTTCTGACTGTTACTGCTGATATACGTTTTACTTTTTCATTTACAATCTGTTTTATTTTACACCATGGTCCACCTGGTACATATGCGAAATCAGGCGGAAGATCTGACTGGTATATCCCCATTCATTATCATAAAAACTGATCAGTTTGAAAAAATGACCGTTTACCTGGATTCCTTCCCTTGCATCAAAGGAGGATGCGTGATTATCTCCGATAAAATCGGAAGAAACAACTTCATCATCCACATAATCCAGAATCTCCTTAAGAGTTGTTTCGGAAGCTTCCTTCATTTTCTTGCAGATATCTTCATAAGTAGTTTCTGTCTTCAACGCGACATTCAGATCCACAATGGATACATCTGAAGTCGGTACACGATAAGAAATTCCATTCATGCGGTCCTTTAACGCCGGAATAACAAGAGCGATTGCTTTTGCAGCTCCTGTTGAAGATGGGATCAGATTTCCGAATACAGCACGACCTGTACGCCAGTCTTTCAGCGAACGGCAGTCAACTACCTTCTGTTTTGCTGTAGCTGAATGGATGGTAGACATCAGACCATACTCTATTCCATAATTATCCTCCAATACCTTACAGATCGGTGCAAGACAGTTTGTTGTGCAAGATGCATTTGAAACGACCTGCATAGATGACTGATAAAGTTCATGATTCACTCCCATTACAAATGTCGGTGTGTCCTGATCTTTAGCCGGTGCAGAGATGATCACTTTCTTTGCTCCACCCCGGATATGTGCCATTGCTTTTTCTGTCGTACAGTAAGCACCTGTCGCATCTATAATGTATTCTGCTCCACACTCTCCCCACGGAATGTCAGCAGCATCATTTTCTGAATACACTTGGATCTTCTCGCCATTTACAACAATTCCATCCTCATATTTTTCCAGACTTCCCTGGAAACGTCCAAAGATCGAATCGTAACGGATCATATAAATCATATAATCCAGATCTGCGTTTCTCACATTGATCCCACAAATTTTAAATTTTTCCGGCTGATTGATGGCAATGCGGAATGCAACTCTTCCAATACGTCCAAATCCGTTTATGCCGATTGTTATTGCCATATTAAATACCTCCCTGTATATGACATATTGATACTCTTTGTATCTTCTTCCCTTGCAATAACAGTCCGCCACAATCTATTGCGAGTGTAACACACTTTTTTTTGAAATGCTACCGAAATGGCAGTAATTAATCATTTAACAGGATTCTTATTTTTTTAACAGGATTCCTATTTTTTTAACAAAAAAGGATGCGCTTTTTCAAACGCACCCTCTGTCACTTTTTATGCAATTACTCTGACTTTCAGAACACCCTCGATCATTTCCAGACCTTTTACCACGTCTTCTGCCACATCATTATCCACATCGATCATCGTATATGCATAGCTGCCACGGCTCTTATTCGTCATATCATCGATATTGACATTATCCTTTGCCAGAAGCGCAGTAAACTGACCGATCATGTTCGGAATATTCCTGTGCAGGATTGTAATTCTTGTCTTATCTCTTACACCCATATCGCATGCCGGGAAGTTGACAGAATTACGGATATTTCCATTTTCCAGGAAATCCTTCAGCTCTTCTACTGCCATCTTTGCACAATTGTCTTCTGATTCAGCAGTTGACGCTCCCAGATGCGGAATGACAATCGCATGCTTCACTCCTGCGATCTCCGGTGTCGGAAAGTCAGTTACATAGCGTCCGACTTTTCCACCAACAAGTGCATCCACAATGTCTTCACTGTTCACCAGTACATCTCTTGCAAAGTTCAGGATCACAACGCCCTCTTTCATCAGACTGATGGCATTCTTATTGATCATACCCTTTGTATCTTCCAGTGCCGGTACATGGATTGTGATATAATCACACTCCTTGTAGATCTCATCTACATTCTTAGTGTGATGGATACTTCTTGAAAGTCTCCATGCAGAATCTACAGAAACATATGGATCATAGCCATACACTTCCATCCCAAGATGCGTAGCCGCATTGGCAACCAGGACACCGATTGCACCAAGACCGATCACACCAAGCTTCTTTCCCTGGATCTCACAGCCTGCAAATGCTTTTTTCGCTTTTTCTGCATCTTTTGCAATATTGCCATCCTCTTCGTTCTCCTGTACCCAGTTGATACCGCCAAGGATATCTCTGGATGCAAGCAGCATACCGGCGATCACCAACTCTTTTACACCATTGGCATTTGCCCCTGGTGTATTAAATACAACGATTCCCTGCTCCGCACATTTGTCCAGTGGAATATTATTTACACCGGCTCCGGCACGGGCAATCGCTTTTAAATCTTTATCAAATTCCAGTTCATGCATTCCGGCACTTCTTACAAGTACCGCATCTGCTCCTGCCATCTCACCGGCAGGCACATAGTCATCACTGAATTTCTCCAGTCCAACAGGAGAAATCGGGTTTAGGCAAAAATATTTATACATATTACAGATTCTCCTCCTCAAACTTCTTCATAAATGCAACCAGAGCTTCCACACCTTCGTATGGCATTGCGTTATAAATACTTGCACGCATACCCCCAACAGTACGGTGTCCTTTCAGATTCTCAAGACCTGCTTCTTTTGCCTCTTTTACAAATTTGGCATCCAGCTCATCACTGCCTGTCACAAATGGTACATTCATAAGAGAACGGTCTTTCTTTTCTACCGTACCTTTGAACAGTTTGCTCTGATCCAGGTAATCATAGAGCAGTTTGGCTTTCTTTTCGTTGCGTTCTTTCATAACTTCCAGTCCGCCCATCTTTTTGAGCCATTTAAATACCTTACCGCAGATATAGATTCCGTATGCCGGCGGTGTATTGTAAAGAGAACCTGCGTCTGCATGTGTCTTGTATGTAAGCATAGTCGGTGTTCCAGGAAGTACATCCTCTGTAATCAGATCTTCACGGATGATCGCGATAACAACACCCGCTGGTCCGATATTCTTCTGGACTCCGCCATAGATGAGACCATATTTTGTCACATCTACAGGCTCAGACAGGAAGCAGGATGATACATCCGCTACCAGTGTCTTGCCTTTCGTGTTCGGAAGTTCCTTGAATTTGGTTCCGTAAATTGTATTATTTTCGCAGATATATACATAATCTGCATCTTCATCAACCGGCAGATCCGAACAGTCAGGAATGTACGAAAAGGTTTTATCCTCGGACGATGCGATCTTATTCACCTTTCCATATTTGGATGCCTCGGCAGCTGCCTTTTTAGCCCACTGCCCGGTAACAATATAATCCGCTACTTTATTCTTCATCAGATTCATTGGAATCATTGCAAACTGCTGGCTTGCGCCACCCTGAAGGAACAGTACTTTGTAATTATCCGGGATTCCCATCAAATCACGAAGATCCTGTTCAGCGGTTTCAATGATTTCAGCAAAAGCTTTCGAGCGATGACTCATCTCCATAACGGACATTCCACATCCTTTGTAATCCAGCATCTCATCTGCTGCTTCTCGTAAAACTTCTTCCGGCAGTACTGCCGGTCCTGCTGAAAAATTGTAAACTCGTTTCATATTACTCCTCCATTCCTGCTCTGCGTATCTGTCGCTGCATATGTTTTTTAGTTTGTCTGCTGTTTTTCCTGCAGATCCTTCTCGTCAAAAGCTTCACTGATCGGAGCACCCGGAGCAACCATCGGCCATACCTTGTCATCGCTGTCGATCTGGCAGTCAATCACCACCGGACCGCCTGCATTTAAAGCAAACTTAAATGCATCTGCGAATTCTTCTCTGGTCGTAGCTCTTACCGCTTTCGCCCCCATCGCTTCTGCGAGTTTCACAAAATCTACTGCATCATTCAGAACAGTTGCTGAATAGCGCTGTCCGTAAAACAGATTCTGCCACTGTCTTACCATACCAAGCACATGGTTGTTCACTACAACCTGGATAATTGGAATGTTATAACGCGCCGCTGTTGCAACTTCATTCATATTCATACGGAAGCATCCGTCTCCGGCGATATTGACTACCGTCTTCTCCGGTCTTCCCATCTTGGCTCCGATTGCAGCTCCAAGACCGTATCCCATGGTTCCAAGACCACCTGACGTAAGCAGTGTTCTCGGTTTTGTGAATTTATAATACTGCGCTGCCCACATCTGATGTTGTCCAACTTCTGTGACGATGATCGCATCACCTTCTGTCTGTTTGTAAATCTCTTCGATCACATACGGACCGGTCAGACTTTCCGGATGATAGGCAAGCGGGTATTTTGCTTTATATTCCTGGATCTTTTTGATCCATTCGGTGTGTTCCTGCTGTGGCAGTTTTTCATTAACTGCCGCAAGCACTTCTTTGATATCTCCAACCACACCTTCATCGATAATGACATTCTTGTTCATCTCTGCCACATCAATATCAAACTGGAGAATTTTTGCATTACTTGCAAATTTATTTGGATTACCTGTGACACGGTCGGAGAATCTTGCACCGACTACGATCAGAAGATCGCTTTCACTGACTCCAAAGTTCGATGTCTTGGTACCATGCATACCAAGCATTCCTGTATAAAGTTCATCAGTTCCCGGAAATGCACCTTTTCCCATCAGGGAATCACATACCGGACACTGTACCTTGTCTACGAATGCACGGAGTTCTTCACTTGCATCAGATAATATAGCTCCGCCTCCGACGAATACAAACGGACGCTTTGCTTCTTCGATCATCTCTACTGCCTTGTCAATATCTTCCATGCAGATTTCTTTTTTGTATTTTACGATTGGCTGGATTTTGACAGGCTCATACTCTGCTTTATTGCCTGTCACATCTTTCGGGATATCGATCAGCACCGGTCCCGGTCTTCCGGACTGTGCGATCTCAAACGCCTTGCGGATCGTCTTTGCAAGATCATTGACATTCTTCACAATAAAATTATACTTTGTGATCGGCATCGTAATACCGGTAATGTCAATTTCCTGGAAGCTGTCTTTTCCAAGAAGCGGTACCCCTACATTACAGGTGATCGCAACGATCGGAATAGAATCCATAAATGCGGTCGCGATTCCTGTTACGAGATTTGTTGCTCCAGGTCCACTGGTTGCAAAACACACCCCAACCTTACCAGTGGCACGCGCATATCCGTCTGCCGCATGAGAAGCTCCCTGCTCATGCGATGTAAGGATATGTCTGATTTCATTACTATGCTTATATAATTCATCATATACATTTAAAATTGCACCGCCCGGATATCCGAATACGGTATCCACGCCTTGCTCTTTTAAACACTCTATCAGTATTTCTGCACCATTTAACTGCATTGTACATTCCCCTTGTCCAGATTTTATTTTATTTGTGTGGAACTTCCAGAACTGCTCCACGGTTTCCTGAAGTTACCATTGCTGCATATCTTGCAAGATATCCTGTTGTAACTTCCGGTTCTCTTGGCTGCCATTTTTCTTTTCTTCTTGCAAGTTCTTCATCTGAAATTCTTGCATTTAATTTCAGGTTCGGGATATCGATCTCGATGATATCGCCTTCCTCGATCAATGCTACCGGACCACCGACTGCCGCTTCCGGTGATACATGTCCGATAGAAGCTCCACGGGATGCACCGCTGAAACGGCCGTCTGTAATAAGTGCTACCGATGAACCAAGTCCCATACCTGCGATTGCAGAAGTTGGATTCAGCATTTCCGGCATACCAGGACCACCCTTTGGTCCGACGTAACGGATAACTACAACATCTCCCGGATGGATATCTCCGCCTTTAATTGCCTTGATCGCATCATCTTCACATTCAAATACTCTTGCAGGTCCTTCATGTACCAGCATTTCCGGTACAACTGCAGAACGTTTTACAACACTGCCGTCCGGTGCGATATTACCTTTGAGGACTGCAAGTCCACCCGTCTGGCTGTATGGATTGTCGATCGGACGGATTACTTCCGGATTTTTGTTTTCGCATCCTGCGATATTTTCTCCAACTGTCTTTCCGGTTACTGTCATGCAGTCTGTGTAAAGAAGACCTTTCTTATTCAGCTCGTTCATAACAGCATATACACCACCTGCTTCATTCAAGTCTTCCATATATGTCGGACCTGCCGGTGCAAGGTGACAGAGGTTCGGAGTCTTTTCGCTGATTCCATTTGCAAAATCAATCTCAAAATCCATACCAATCTCATGTGCGATCGCCGGAAGGTGAAGCATACTGTTGGTTGAGCATCCAAGTGCCATATCAACAGTAAGGGCATTTAAGATGGCTTCTTTTGTCATAATGTCTCTCGGACGGATATTTCTTCTGTACATTTCCATTACCTGCATACCTGCATGTTTTGCAAGACGGATTCTTTCTGAATATACAGCCGGAATTGTTCCATTTCCCTGAAGCCCCATACCAAGTACTTCTGTCAGACAGTTCATGCTGTTAGCTGTATACATTCCGGAGCAGGATCCGCAGGTAGGACATACTTTATTTTCAAATTCACATACATCACATTCGTCCATTGTTCCTGCTGCGTAGGATCCAACTGCCTCGAACATGCTGGAAAGACTTCTCTTCTGTCCTTTTACATGTCCCGCAAGCATTGGTCCGCCACTGACGAACACTGTAGGTACATTAATACGGGCTGCTGCCATCAAAAGTCCAGGTACATTCTTGTCGCAGTTCGGGATCATAACAAGGGCATCAAACTGATGCGCCATTGCCATTGCTTCTGTCGAATCTGCGATCAGATCTCTCGTTACCAGAGAATACTTCATACCGATGTGTCCCATTGCAATACCGTCACAGACTGCGATCGCCGGGAACATGATCGGTGTTCCACCTGCCATGGCAACTCCCATCTTTACTGCATTTGCAATTTTATCCAGGTTCATATGTCCCGGAACGATTTCGTTATAAGAACATACGATTCCGACAAGCGGTCTCTCCAGTTCTTCTTTTGTAAGACCAAGCGCATTGAACAATGATCTGTGCGGCGCCTGCTGCATACCTGTTTTTACATTATCACTTCTCATGATTTTATAATCCTCCTGTAACTTTTGGCTCTATTCTATTACAGTTCCGTCCTGCTTCTCTTTCCCCATAGCAGTACGGAACTGTATCTTTCCCAATCCTTGACTATCGAATTCTTTCGCAGATCAGATCTCCCATCCGGGCTGTTCCAACCTTTGTACATCCGTCTGACATAATATCCCCGGTTCTGTATCCATCTTTTAACACCTGGGAAACTGCTGCTTCAATCGCATCTGCTGCTTTATCCTGATCCAGGCTGAAACGAAGCATCATTGCTGCTGAAAGAATTGTTGC
The DNA here is from genome assembly GCF_025149785.1 of Coprococcus comes ATCC 27758. Classification (GTDB taxonomy): domain Bacteria; phylum Bacillota; class Clostridia; order Lachnospirales; family Lachnospiraceae; genus Allocoprococcus; species Allocoprococcus comes. Next base: position 2,025,842 of record NZ_CP102277.1, read on the forward strand.
TATCGGGTTTGCAATTCCCTGTCCTGCTATATCCGGTGCCGAACCGCCACTTGGTTCATACAATCCGAACCTGGTTTCATTCAGACTTGCACTTGCCAGCATTCCGATCGAACCGGTTACCATGCTTGCTTCATCAGAAAGGATGTCTCCGAACATATTCTCTGTAAGAATGACATCAAACTGCTTCGGATCTTTTACAAGCTGCATTGCACAGTTGTCAACCAGCATATGCTCCAGTGTAACTTCCGGATAATCTTTCGCAACTTCTTCTACTACTTTTCTCCAGAGTCTTGAAGAATCCAGTACATTCGCCTTATCGACGCTTGTCACTTTCTTTCTTCTCTTCATTGCAATGTCAAACGCGCGGATCGCAATCCTGCGGATCTCATCCTCATTATAGGTAAGTGAATCGAATGCAGTCAGCACACCATCCACTTCTTCTGTCTTCCTCTCTCCAAAATAAAGACCGCCTGTCAGTTCACGCATAATCATCAGATCAAATCCGCCTTCTGTAATCTCTTCTTTCAGAGGACATGCACCCTTCAGTTCATTATACAAAACCGCCGGACGCAGATTTGCGAACAGGTTCAGTTCTTTTCTGATCTTCAGAAGACCGGCCTCCGGTCTCTTTGACGGTTCCAGCTTATACCACGGGGAAGTCTTTGCATCTCCTCCAATGGATCCCATCAGTACGGCATCACATGCTTTTGCTTTTGCTACCGTCTCATCTGTAAGCGGGACTCCATGTACATCAATGGATGCGCCCCCAAGAAGCAGCTGTTCATAAGAACAGTCAAATCCGTATACCTCTCCTGCTTTATCAAGAACTTTCATCGCTTCCGTTACAATCTCCGGACCGATTCCGTCACCTTTAATTACTCCGATTTTCAGGCTCATCTTTGTCATTCCCTTCTATGTATCTGTGATTTTTGTACCATTTTTCGTTCCAAAAATCTGTTAAACACTATAATACCGTATTTTTCGTCAGGTTTCAACCCTTTAATCTGTAAAAGTATAAAAATCCAGAGTGAACTCTGTTTTATTTTCCTGTTTTCTGTGGAATCACAAAGATAAAGATCAGCGAACTGACAAACAGCATTCCCGGATAAAAAAGCTTCGGAATGATCTGAAATGCAGAAATCTCACCGCCGAGCTCATGCACTGCCGAAATTGCCACCAGCATCTGCGCACCATACGGGATCACCCCCTGTGAAATACAGGAAAAAGTATCCAGAAGGGAAGCCGTCTTTCTCGGTGTGATCTGATAATCGTCTGCCATTTCCTTTGCAATTGGATTAGCCATCACAATTGCTACGGTATTGTTCGCTGTTGCCACATCCAGGAGCGCTACCAAAATACCAACACCCAGCTGACCACTTTTCGATCCCTTAAAGACACGGTGGATCACATCCAGCAATACATCAAAGCCACCATTTTCCCGGATCAGCGCACACATTGCAGCAACCAGCACCGCCACCATACAGGTTTCAAACATCCCGGATACACCTGAGCCCATGGCAGCAAGCATTTCATACGGTGTTACCTGCCCCATTGCAAGCATGATCACCGCACCGGACACAATTCCTGTCAAAAGTACCAGAAAGACGTTGAACCCTGCGATCCCGCCGACCAGCACCAGCACATACGGAATGATCTGCGTCAGATTGTATTCGTGCGTAACTGCCGTTCCGATCTCTGCCCGGAAAGAGCTGATCAGGATCAGAACCAACGATACGATCGCCGCCGGAAGTGCGATCCAAAAATTTTCCCGGAATTTATCTTTCATCTCACATCCCTGCCCGTTGCAGGCAGCAATTGTTGTATCTGATATGAAAGAAAGATTGTCCCCGAACATGGAGCCTCCCATCACCGATGCCACGCAAAGTGCCAGGGAAAAACCGGACGTCTGCGAAACTGCCGCCGCAATCGGAGTCAGAAGGGTGATCGTCCCAACCGAAGTTCCCATTGCTGTTGAAACAAAACATGCAACCACAAACAGAACGGCAACCGCAAACCGTGCCGGGATGATCGATAGCATAAAATACGCCACACTCTCTGCACTGCTTCTTCCAACCACTCCCACAAAAGTTCCCGCCGTCAGGAAAATCAGCAGCATTGTGATAATATTCTTATCTCCGATTCCCCGTCCCATGATCTCCAGCTTCTCATCAAAGCCAACCTTTCTGTTCTGCAGACACGCGACCAGGAGTGCCGCCAGAAACGCCACTACGATCGGTACATTATAAAACCCCATTGGAATTTTCATTATGTATTCAAATAAAATACCCAGTCCCAGATAAAATACCAGAAATACACCGACCGGCAAAAGTGATGCACTTTTTCTTCTTTTTTCCATATATTTACCTCTCATCTGCTTCTATTGCTTCCCGGATCTTCCCAAAAACTTTTCCATATCCGGAAAACAAACAGCAATATTTCTCCTTATCATAGCATATTCTTCTCTTTTCCCGCAATAAGGGAAATACAGAAAGTTCCCGCACAAACCGTATAAAAATACACTTTTGCACAAAAAACAGAAGTCTGTCTCTGTTTTTTCAGGACAGACTTCTGTTTTTTACATATACATTTTACAGATGCCAGATGTCTCTGTTGTATTCAGCAATGGTTCTGTCAGATGAGAAATATCCTGCTTTTGCGATATTCACAACCATCTTCTTTGCCCATGCCATGCGGTCTTCATAATCTGCGTAAGCCTGTTCTTTCTTCTGGATATAATCTTTCACATCAAGAAGTGTCATGAACCAGTCTTTACGGATCAGTTCTGCATGCAGTTCAAGAAGCAGGTATTTATCTCCGATACGGAGAAGTTCCGGGCTGATGATAAAGTCTACCAGTCTGCGGATCTCTTCATCATTGATATAGTAATCAACTGCATTATAATCCATCTTGCGGTAATGCTCGATAACCTGTTCACTGGATTCTCCGAAGATGTAGATATTTTCATCCCCTACAAACTGATGGATTTCTACGTTGGCTCCATCTTCTGTTCCCATTGTCACAGCCCCGTTCAGCATGAATTTCATGTTACCTGTTCCACTTGCTTCTTTGGATGCAAGAGAAATCTGTTCAGAAATATCACAGGACGGGATCAGCTTTTCTGCCAGTGTCACGTTGTAGTTTTCTACCATAACCACTTTCAGATACGGTGCGACTTCCGGATCATTATCAATCAGCTCCTGCAGGCAGAGGATCAGATGAATGATATCCTTTGCAATAATATAAGCCGGTGCAGCCTTGGCTCCAAAGATTACCGTGATCGGAGTCTCCGGTTTCTTTCCGCTCTTGATCTCCAGATATTTATAGATCACATATAATGCATTCATCTGCTGACGCTTGTATTCATGCAGACGTTTTACCTGAATATCAAAAATTGAATTTGGATTGATTTCCAGTCCCTGTGTTTCTTTTAAGTAAGCTGCCAGATCCTCTTTCTTTTTCTGTTTTACTACAAGAAGGCTCTTTAAGGTTTCCTCATCATTTACATAATCAAGCAGTTTTTCAAGCTTTGTTGCATCTTTTCGGTAATCCGGTCCGATCTTCTCATCCAGCCATGCAGTCAGTTCATGGTTGCAGTGCAGCAACCATCTTCTGAACGTAATACCATTAGTCTTGTTGTTGAATTTCTGTGGGTAAATGTCATAGAACGGTTTCAGTTCTTCATTTTTCAGGATCTCTGTATGAAGATACGCAACTCCGTTGACACTGTATCCATAATGGATGTCCATATGAGCCATGTGTACACGATTCTGGTCATCGATAATATGGACTCTCGGATCTTTATATCTTCCCTTAATTCTTGCATCCAGATCACGGATGATCGGAACGATCTGCGGTGCAACCTGCTCCAGATAATCAACCGGCCATTTTTCCAGTGCTTCTGCGAGGATGGTGTGATTGGTATATGCGCAGGTCTTCTGTACGATCTCAATCGCCTCATTGAAGTCGATCTGTTTCTGAACAAGAAGACGGATCAGCTCCGGAATAATCATAGAAGGATGTGTATCATTGATCTGGATCGCCACATGCTCATGAAGCTTTCTGAGATCATATCCCTTTTCTTCACACTCGCGGATGATATACTGTGCTGCATTGGAAACCATAAAATACTGCTGATAAATACGGAGCAGATTTCCTGCCTTGTCGCTGTCATCCGGATAGAGGAACAGCGTCAGGTTCTCACGGATATCGTTCTTATCAAAATTGATTCCGTTTCCAACGATTGCATCATTTACCGTCTCTACATCAAAAAGATGAAGTTTGTTGCTTCCGCCTTCGTATCCGGTTACATCAATATCATACAGATGGGAACGAAGACTGAAATCCTTGAACGGGACTTCAAATGAAATACCGGTATCATTGAGCCAGCTGTCTTTTTCAATCCACGGATTCTTCTGTTCATCCTGTTTGTGGTCGGTAAATACCTGTTTGAACAGACCCATATGATAGTTCAGCCCGATTCCGTCTCCCGGAAGTCCGAGTGTTGCAATGGAATCCAGGAAGCAGGCTGCCAATCGTCCAAGTCCACCATTTCCAAGAGACGGTTCCGGTTCAACTTCTTCGATCTCTGCAAGATTTTTCCCGTGCTTTTTCAGCACCTCTGCTGTCTCATCATAAATTCCAAGGTTGATCAGGTTGTTGGATAAAAGCTTTCCGATCAGGAATTCTGCGGAAATATAATAGAGTTTTCTCTTTCCTTCGTTCTTCGGTCCTTCTTTGATCCGTTCCTTTGTCAGTGTAAGCAGCGCATAATATACCTGTTCATTCGTTGCCTGTTCAAGTCCTGTCTGGAATTTCTCCTGTAAAATCTCTGTCAGTCTTGCTTCCATGTTCTTCTACCTCCTGTAGTTGATTCTCTTTCTTTCAGTGTTGCCGGAAGATATTTCCCTTCCTGGCTTTTCTTTGTTTCTATCATGTCAAACAGAATCCCGACAGACTGTCTCGCGATCTCTTCGACCGGCTGCGCCATCGTAGTGATCGCCGGCTGATAAAATCCGGTATAGTCAAGTCCGTCAAATCCTGCAACCGCCACATCTTCCGGAATCCTTTTTCCCTCTTCCAAAAGCGCCTTGCATGCACCAATCACCATCAGATCGGAAATTGCAAATACTGCGGTAAATTCTGTTTCTTTTTTCAACAGTTTTTTCATCATCCGATATCCGTTTTCCATCGAATAAGTAGTATCTTCTTCATCCAGATAACAGATTCTTTCCTCATCCGCTTCCAGGCCATGTGCCTTTAGTGCTTCCCTGTAACCTTCCAGTCTGAGTTTTCCGATGTTCTCATCTTTCTTATCCGAGGCAAGGATTGCAATCTTTTTATGTCCGGTCTCGCACAGATAATCTACGATCTTACGGCTTTCCGCACGGTCGTCAATTGATACATAGGATGCGATACATTTCTCCGGCAGTTTATCAAATGCTGCCGTACTTACAACAAACGGAACCTTTATCTTTGCAATCCGCTCTTTGTTCTTCCTGAAATCCCCACCCAGGAAAATAATCCCTCTGAGCTTTTTTTCTTTGATCAGCTCCAGTGCGGTATCGACCTCATCCTGATCCTTTCCCATATGCTGGATAAAAAAGGAATATTTCTGTCTGCGGATCTTTTTTTCCATTACCCGCATCATCGTCGCGAAAAATGGATTATCAATCTCCTTTACCAGAATCGCAATGGATTTCGAATCGGTCCGTTTCAGATTCCTCGCACTGTTATTCGGCACAAAATTTGATTCTTCAACCGTCTTTAAAATCATCTTTTTGGTCTCAGGATTGATATCCGGATGATTGTTCAGCGCACGGGACACGGTGCTGACTCCGACCCCGCACTTCTTCGCAATATCTTTAATCGTCATTCCCATTTTATTTCTTTTCTTCTCCTAAGTCCTCCGCATCTTCAGCCTTAAGGAGCATCTCTGTCTTCTCCGGGATCCTGCAATAAAGTTCTGTCATCCTGCGAATTTTTTTCACAAGTTTTTTTGAGATCTCATCCCTATGAAGTCTCCAGATCCAGTTACCGCCAAGGGTTGACGGATGATTGATCCTCGCTTCATTACCGAGGCAGAGATAATCCTGAATCGGAATGATACAGGTATCCGCCACGCTCGACTGCGCAAGACGGATGATTTCCCATACTGCTTCATTGACACTGAGTTTCTTTCTTCCCATATAGCGAAGTGCGAACTTCTTATCTTCTTTTTTTAATTCTCTGTACCATCCTGCCAGTGTTTCATTGTCATGGGTTCCCGTGTATACTACACAGTTCTTATCATAATTATGTGGCAGATAGTTGCTAGGCTCTCTGGAATCAAATGCAAACTCCAGAACTTTCATTCCCGGATATCCGGACTCTTCCACCATCCGGATCACACTGTCTGTCAGGAATCCAAGATCCTCTGCAATAATTTTCACATCACCCAGAGTCTCTTTTACCGTCCGGAAAATATCCATTCCCGGTCCTTTTTCCCAATGTCCGAATTCCGCTGTCAGATCTCCGTATGGAATGGAATAATATTCATCAAATCCACGGAAATGATCAATTCGAATCACGTCATAAAGTTCGACACAATGACGGATTCTCTTCATCCACCATGCATATCCGGTCTTTTTATGATATTCCCACTTATAAAGCGGATTGCCCCAAAGCTGTCCGGTTGCACTAAATGCATCTGGCGGGCACCCTGCAACACCAGTCGGAAGTCCGTTCTCATCAAACTGGAACAGTTCCGGATGCGACCAACTGTCTGCGCTGTCGAACGCTACATAAATCGGGATATCACCAATGATCTCAATCCCTTTTTCATTCGCATATGCTTTCAGTGCACCCCACTGTGTTGCAAATTCATATTGCATAAACTTCTGGAACAGGATGCCTTCCCGATTCTCTTTGGCGAATTTTTCCAGCGCCAGCTCATCTCTCAGACGATATTCATCTTCCCATTCACTCCAGCTCTTCCCATCATTCGCGGCTTTGATCTCCGTATAAAGCGCATAATCATCCAGCCATTCTTTATTCTCCTTACAGAATTTCTGAAAATCTGCATCATCTGCGATCCGGCTTCTTTCATATGCTTTTCTTAAGATCTCATATCTGCAGTTATAAATCTTTTCATAATCCACATATCCCGCATTATCACCAAAGTCATATGCCTTACATTCATCTTTTGTAATCCAGCCCTTTTTTATCAGCTTTTCCAGGTCTATAAAATACGGATTTCCTGCAAAAGTGGAGAAAGACTGATACGGCGAATCTCCATACCCTGTCGGGCCTAACGGAAGGATCTGCCAGTAGCTCTGACCTGCCTTCTCAAGTGTATCTACAAACTTGTATGCTTCTTTCGAAAAAGCACCTATTCCATATTTTGATGGCAGACTTGCCACCGGCAGTAATATACCGCTTGTTCTCATAATATGCACCTCACATCTTTCTACAGCAACGGTTTCGGTATCGGTATCGGTAACGTTTCCAATAATTGTATTATAAAAGCATTGCATATAAAATGCAATGCTTTTTTTTCAACTTTTTCAAAAAATTTGATTTAGTTGTTCTCCGGCTTTTCAACCTGCATGATCGCAGATTTCTGCATCGGGATACGGCAGTTCTTGTTGCTTCCGAATTCAACGATTACGTCTTCATCTGTAATATCAATAACAACTCCGTAAAAACCGCTTGTTGTAAGAACAGTATCTCCTACAGCCAGTTCAGATAACATCAGCTGTACTCTCTTCTGTTCCTTTTTCTGTGGTCTCATCAGTAACCACCAGAATCCTCCGATAATTACAACGTAAAATAAAATAAGTACGATTGGATTATTCATTTTTCTTTCCTCCTGCTAAAATAGACACTGTTACCATCATACACAATAATAGGACATTCATCAAGACATTTTAGAAATTTTTTATCCTAATCTTCTTTTTCTTCCATTTTTGCCAGTGTCTCTTTCTTAAACCTGGCATATCTTCCCTCTTCGATCGCCTCTCTGATGTCTTCCATAAGATGATTATAATAATATAAATTGTGGAGAACGCAAAGCCGCATTCCAAGCATCTCTTTTGCTTTCAGCAGATGACGGATATAAGCTCTTGAATAACGGCGGCAGGCCGGGCACTGACAGCCTTCTTCGATCGGGCGTTCATCCAGTTCAAATTTTGCATTGAACAGATTCAGCTTACCATGTTTTGTATAAACATGTCCATGTCTTCCGTTACGGCTTGGATATACGCAGTCAAAGAAATCCACACCTCTGTCTACCGCTTCCAGAATATTTGCCGGCGTTCCGACTCCCATCAGATAGGTCGGTCTGGCAACCGGAAGACACGGAACTACTGCATCCAGGATCCGGTACATCTCTTCATGTGTCTCACCAACTGCGAGTCCGCCGACTGCGTATCCATCCAGATCCATCTCTGCGATCTGCTGTGCATGCTCAATACGGATATCTTCATAGACACCACCCTGATTGATCCCGAAAAGCATCTGATGTTTGTTGATCGTATCATCAAGAGAATTGAGTCTTGCCATCTCTTCTTTACATCTTGCGAGCCATCTCGTTGTACGCTCTACCGATGCCTGCATATATTTCCTTTCCGCTACGCTGGACGGACATTCATCAAATGCCATTGCGATCGTAGACGCCAGATTCGACTGAATCTGCATACTTTCTTCCGGTCCCATAAAAATCTTTCTTCCGTCAATATGGGAATTGAAGTATACACCCTCTTCCTTAATCTTTCTGAGTCCGGCAAGAGAAAACACCTGAAATCCGCCGGAATCAGTAAGGATCGGCTTGTCCCAGGCCATAAATTTGTGCAGCCCGCCAAGCTTTTTCACTACCTGATCCCCCGGACGCACATGCAAATGATAAGTATTAGACAGTTCCACCTGTGTTCCGATTTCTTCAAGATCTGCGGTAGAAACAGCCCCTTTGATCGCTGCAATTGTTCCTACATTCATAAATACAGGAGTCTCGATTACTCCGTGTACGGTATGGAAGCGGCCGCGCTTGGCGCGACCGTCCCTTTTTATCAGTTCATACATAAAATTGACCTCTCTCTCAAATTTAGTAATGACATACAACCGGTGTTCCGGAATCTACATTGTTGAACACCGTCTCTGCAACATCATACTGTAGGTTGACACATCCGCGTGACCCATGTTCCAGATACCAGTCCCCGCCAAAGTTCGTCTGCCACGGTGCATCATGCAGTCCGATTCCACCGTTAAACGGCATCCAGTAAGTAACCGGTGATTCCCATTCGTAACTTCCATCTTCCTTCTTTGGTCCACGAAGGGTTGTATCTTTTTCTTTGTATTTCAGAATATATACTCCCTGCGGTGTAGCATCTCCTCTGCTTGGCTTACCGGTAACGATCGGTCCCTGTGTCACAATTGCACCATTTACAAAAAGATACAGATACTGGTTTGTCAGATCGACTTCAACATAAGTATTCCCCCAGTCTGCTCCGTCATGACTTGCTGCAGTCTGTGAATAATTCGCCTCTCTCGTTACAGTCTCTCCATTGCGGATATTCGCTTCAAGGGCTGCAATCTCGGCAGCTTCATCAATGATCCATCCATAGTCTCCACCTTCAACCGTTGCACTGTTGCCACCTCCGGTTGTAAATGTTCTCTTTGTCTGGTAAGTGTCATACTTACTCTCCAGCTGCTGTACATATTTTACAACTGCATCACTGTTAAAGGTAACTGCCATGTTATCATCTACCGTTACCCACTGGGAAATCAGATCTTTATCTACAACTTCTGTATTCGAACCAAAGGTATAAGTGATACTTGCCTTCAGATACTTATTCATATCGTCACATGCTTTCTTCACTTCTTCTGACTCGATTGTGTATTTTGGTTCTACATAGCAGTCTTCAGCGGTCATGTCAATCTCGCTTTTGAAACCTTCGATTGATTCTTTCACTACCTTTTTGAAATTCTCGGTATCAATCTTACTTCCGGTCTCCCCGGCTTTGACTACATACGAATTGCCGTCATACTCCGGATGTGCATTTACCGGTTCAACCTGCTGATCTGCCTGCATACACTCGAGACCGTTAATCAGGGTATCCAGCTGGTTTTCGTCATATGTAACACCGACTGATGCCGTAATTGTCTGTGTCTTTCCAAGGCAGACCGGCCACAGAAATGCATTCTGCTCTTTTACGAGCTTCTGCAGTTCATCTCCTGCTTTGTACGCAAGAGAAATATCTGTTCCGGCAATCTTCTCTTCTGTTCCGTCTGATTCCTTCATCGTGAGAACATATCCATCTACCTGACTCTTCATGTATGACTCTACTGCCGAAACTGATTTTCCGGAGAAGTTCACACCGTTGATCTTCGTATTAAAATAAAAATGATTCATGAAATATACGGAAAATCCAAGGTAAACAACCGCTGCCACTCCAACCACAGCACCAACTACAATTTTAACCACTTTACCGGACTTTTTTGAGCCTTGCTTTTTCTTCCGTTTAGTTCTTCTATGCGGCTTTTCCTCTTCTTCATCAAAGAAAGAATCATCAAAAATTTCTTCCTCATCCGGATTGAATGCTTCTGCATCTTCACTGCTTAAAATATCTGCACTTTTAATAACCGGTGGTACTGCTGTCTCTTCTTCATCCCGCCATTCTTCTGCTCCATCCAGATCCAGAAGCCCGGTCTCTTCACGAACTACTTTCTTTTTCCGGCGCGGAGCCTTTTTCTTAACCGGTCGATCTTCGTCTGAGGCTGCTTTATAATCCACACCATCGCCAGATACGTGATGGCCTGAAGGACGTTTTGTTTTAGTGACTTTCTTTTTCCGCGGTCTTTCTTCGCTTTTCTGTTCTTTTTCATTGATGTCCTTCACCTCACTTACATTCTGCTCTCTGATCTCTTCCATGATTTCATCTACTGTGCTGTCAAGATTTCTTTCGTTTTTTTCATTCATACTTTTTTCACTCATTTATACTATTGACTTCCTTTTTTCACTCAATATGTAGTCATTATAATACGAAGGGGCGTGTAAATACAATACATAACTTTAACTTTCATATTTTTATCACTTGTTGGGATGGGAATCTTCTATTATAATAATGAGGTGATTTTGGGGGAATGAATGATTTGCGTTGTGATGACAAATAGAATAAACGAAATGTTTCAAATCCCATCGCGCAAGTGTTCTTCTGCTTTATTGTTCGTTTTTTGTTTTGACTGATTCACAAATTAATTCTTTATAAATAAAAGCTTACAGAAAGGATGGTATATAGTATGGCAGGATCTATTTATGGAAGATTGTTTCAGATTTCTACATGGGGGGAATCGCACGGAAAGGGGATCGGTGTTGTGATCGACGGATGTCCGGCAGGGCTTTCTCTTTCAGAGGAGGATATCCAGGTTTATCTGGATAGAAGAAAACCCGGACAAAGCCAGTTTACAACCGGCCGTAAGGAAAGTGATATGGCACAGATCTGGTCCGGCGTATTTGAAGGCCGGACGACCGGAACTCCGATTTCAATTCTCGTACAGAACCAGGATCAGCGTTCCCGTGATTACGGAAATATTATAAACACATATAGGCCGGGACACGCTGATTATACATTTGATGAAAAGTATGGTTTCCGTGATTACAGAGGAGGGGGACGCTCTTCCGGAAGAGAAACTACTGCCAGAGTTGCAGCAGGTGCAGTTGCTGCTAAGATTTTGAAAGAACTTGGCATTGAAGTACATGCTTATACGAAAGCAATCGGCCCGGTATCTGTTCCGGAAAATGAATACCATCCAGAAGAGATTTTCCAGAACCCGATTTATATGCCAAGCAACGCATATGCCCAAAAAGCATCTGCCTATCTGGAAGAATGTATTAAAAATCAGGATTCCTCAGGAGGCATCATTGAATGTGTTGTTACCGGTATGCCGGTAGGAATCGGTGATACTGTATTTGAAAAACTGGACGCCAATCTTGCCAAAGCAATGCTGTCCATCGGAGCAGTCAAAGGTTTTGAGATTGGTGACGGCTTTAAAGCTGCAGATACAAAAGGAAGTATCAACAATGATTCCTTCCATACAAAAGATGGAAGGATCACCAAAGACACCAACCATGCAGGCGGTGTCCTCGGCGGTATGAGTGACGGAAGCAAGATCATCTTCCGCGCGGCAGTAAAGCCGACTCCGTCCATTTCACAGCCACAGTCCACCGTCACCAAAGATGGAGAAAACACCGAAATGATCATTAAAGGACGTCACGACCCGGTCATTGTCCCACGCGCCGTCGTAGTCGTAGAATCTATGGCCGCAATCACGATCCTCGATCTGCTCTTCACCAACATGAGTGCCCGAATGGACAAACTCAAAAGCTTCTACGGCACTGATGTGGTGGCCTTATTTTGATATCTGATTTCCAAGATAAAACTTCATGTATATTTTGTATGTTTTATCTGCTATTGTACCGTCAGACTTCTATTCCATAAAGTTCCTCCTCATTTTTTATAATAACTGTCTGGACTTTGAAATAATTTCTGACACACAAAAAGCCACCTCAGTCAGGCAATGTCATTAAGTTAAGATGACCAATCAAGATCTTAGCATCAGAAATGATGCTAGGGTCTTTTTATTTTGTAATAAATGCTTGACATATGATTCGAAAGCGGCCCTTGTAATTAAGAACATCTTGATTGCAAGGAGGTAACGCATATGAGCAATTATATTAATCAAGTTTCAGATTCTCTAAAGAATCATATTTCGGAATTAGCTAACAATCCATGTTTATTTCTTCGAAACCCCAATGTCGATTTCTCTCGAAAACGAAAAATTGATTTCAAAACTTTTATAGGAATCATGATGAATTCGGGTGGAGCTACTATGAGTAAAGAACTACTTGATTTCTTTGATTTTAACAAAAATACTCCGTCTGTGTCAGCATTTACGCAACAACGTTCAAAAGTACTTCCAGAGGCTTTTGAATATTTGTTTAAATCTTTTACGGATGACAACCTTCCAATGAAAAACAATGATAAAACAAAACAGGTGAACTTTACAATCGCCATTTATATTTGTAGAGAATATCTCCGTAATAAACGCAATCTTAGTCCACCTAATGTGATTAACCTAATAGAAAAGCATGTATTACCAGTAAGACCTGGTCGAAAAGGCCCTCGCAAAGTCAAACCCCAGGCATCTGTAAGCTTTCTATATAGAGTGGCTTAATCATAGATAATTATAAGTTTTTTTGACAGATAAACAATCTGTCTTTTTGTTGTGCTGCAAAATAGACAAAAGAAAAAACACATCATATTTATCAAACAATTGCAAATATGATGTGTTTTATAATTATGTCAAAATTCTTAACTTAATGACATTGCCATTTAGCCTTGACTTTTTATTTGCGGGCTACTTATAATCCTTTTACAAACTCAACTGTATTTTTTATATCTTCCTCATCCGGATGTCCTTTTGCAATACCACCTACCAGTTTAAATGGACCAAATGTGTCATAACCCTTGCATCCGAATTTTCCTATCACTTTAGAACGCTTCTCGTCCAAAATCTGCTCTATGGATTTATAATTCGCACTTCCACCATAAGTACAGATCAGAAATACCTTTTTATCGTCCGGTAGATTCTTCTCTGCAAATCCCAATATCGACTGATGAAATTTTGAAAAATAGATTCCTGATGCAAATCCAATCATATCATAACTGCTCAGCTCTACATCTGGCTGTTTTACAGCATCAATCAAATCGACCTGGCATTCTTCTGCTATGCCCTTTACTAGTTTTTCTGTATTTCCATGATGTACAGATGCATATACGATTGCTTTTCTCATTTGTTTTCCTTTCTGCCTGCTCCATCAATCAGGTTATAACTCATATCCAAAAAGTCCAGTATCTTTGCTTCACTGACCGAACCATCCAGTAAAACTGTGATCCAGTGCTGCTTGTTCATATGGTATCCGGGTAAAAATCCATAAGTCTGAATAAGCATATTTGTCATGTCCGGATCACACTTTACGTCCATAATATCAACCGGCTCTTTTCCATCTAATCCCAGTTTCGATTTTTCAACCGTCATGATCACTGCATACCATTTCCCATTTTTATGCCGGAGTACTGCACTGTCCGGTAGTTTACTCCATAAATATTCCGGAATTGTGCCATACTTTTTCTGCACATATTCAAAAATTTCTTCTTTGTTCACGATCTATTCAACTCCTGATTCTTCTGTTATCCTGCCCTAAATTGAAAAAGCGCTGAATGTAACGATTATACTGCCTCTCACAGAAAGGAGAAACTGCAATGGCTGAGAGAAAGAACCAACTCTTTAAAAAGAAGAGATGCCTCTTCTCTTTCCATCTAATCTATTTTCTCGCTCTACCCTATCACACTTGCACCAAATGGCATGAAAGAAAGTCTTGCCATTTTAAAAAACTGCTTTCCAAATGGAATTCCAACAATCGTAATGCACCAAAGAAAACCAATTATCAGGTTTCCCAATGCCATTTCCCAGCCAAAGAACAGGATCCAGATTAAATTTACCAAAAATGAGAACATTCCATTTCCATACACAATTTCTTTTCCAAAAGGCCAGAATGCTAGAGATGCAAATTTAAAACATTGCAGTCCCACTGGGATTCCAATGATTGTAATACACCATATGCATCCCGCAAAAATCCATGCTAGTCCACCCAACACTCCTCCAAATATAAACCAGAGAATATTTCCTAATGTTCTCATAAGTGCATCTCCCCTATCTCCATTGTTTTAGTATTCTTTTGAAATTTCTCCTGTACCATCATGAGCATTTTTTCAAAAGACTGTGCAAACCTTACATCATCTTCTTCTGTTCGTTTTTTCGGTCCCTTGATATGATTCTTATGGGAACTTCTTCTGGCTTTTTTATTCAAATGACGTTCCATGAGCATCTGATCAATATTGTCATTCGTGTACCATTTGCCCGATTGATGAATGGCATATGCACCTTTTCCTAGTGCCATTGCTGCAACACCATAGTCCTGTGATACGACAATATCTCCTTTATGGCAGATACTAATCAGTTTATAATCTACTGCATCTGCTCCTGCCCCTACTACAATCACTTCGCTATAATCAGAATACAAAATATGATTTGTATCACACAGCAATGTAGTTGGAATATTATATTTCTCTGCTATTGTCTCGATAATACCTACTACCGGACATGCATCTGCATCTACAAATATCTGCACTAGTGCCTCTCCATTTCTTTTTATATCTAAAATCTACTACAATAGAATTATACCACTATTCCCTCTTTTCACCAAACACTATTCTAGCACCACATCCCGCCGCTGACACTCTCATAGCAGAACCATTCCCATAACTTCCGTATGGCTTAGGATTTCTTTCTCTAAACCAATACCTGAATCTTCCACCATAACCTGCATATGGATATCTTTTTCCCCAATCCTGCATGATAGTTACTACCGTTTCTTCTATTTTCTTTACTGTAGCTTCCGTTCCGACTGCAAGAAGAGCTTCTCCAACTGCTATTGTCATAACAGAATCATCTGTAAAGCTACAGCCTTTACTAAACAAATCAAACTTTTTTGGTGATTAACTAAAATTAGTCAATTCTTACCCGTTTTTTATTTTTCAAAAAAGCATCCATTTTCCTTATAAAACGGTTGCTTTTTCTCTAAACTATAGTATAATAAACCTTGTCGTGTGTATAGAAATACTAAACTCTAGGTTTATTTTTATTTTTACAAACAATTTACAGAAAGGAGCTATTTATGAACATCGGACAGAAAGTAAGGGAGCTCCGTATTGCGAAAAATCTTACCCAGGAAGAACTTGCAGACCGGAGTGAGCTTTCGAAGGGATTCATTTCCCAGCTGGAACGGGATCTTACTTCTCCTTCTATCGCCACACTGGTTGATATTCTGCAGTGTCTCGGCACCAATCTGAATGAATTTTTCAGCGATGACGAGGAAGAACAGGTTGTCTTCGGTGATGAGGATTATTTTGAAAAAAAGGATACTGATCTGAAGAATACGATTGAATGGATCATTCCGAATGCCCAGCGCAATATGATGGAACCGATCCGTCTTACCCTGGCTCCGGGCGGTGCAACCTACCCGGATCTTCCACACGAAGGTGAGGAATTCGGATACGTGCTTCAGGGTTCCGTCAAAATCCACGTAGGCAATAAGGTCTACAAAGCTAAAAAGGGAGAATCCTTTTATTTTACTCCCCACGCAAAGCATTATATAGAAGCATCGTCTTCTTCCGGGGCACGCCTGATCTGGGTCAGCACTCCCCCAAGTTTTTAAGTACACAGGAGGATTATACATATGCCAAACAAACTGATTGACATTGTTGGTGTTTCCAAATCATATGGAGACAATCTGGTTCTGGACGACCTGAACCTTTATATCAGAGAAAATGAATTTCTCACACTTTTAGGACCTAGCGGCTGCGGAAAGACAACGCTTCTGCGTATCCTCGGCGGATTCGAAAATCCGGACTCCGGAAAAGTAATTTTCGATGGAAAGGACATTACATCCCTTGCACCGAATAAACGGCAACTCAACACTGTTTTCCAGAAATATGCGCTTTTCACCCATATGACCATTGCTGAAAATATTGCTTTTGGTCTGAAGATCAAAGGGAAATCAAAATCTTACATCGATGATAAGATTCATTATGCATTAAAACTGGTCAATCTGGAAGGTTACCAGAACCGTTATCCGGATTCTTTAAGTGGGGGGCAGCAGCAGCGTATTGCCATCGCCCGCGCCATTGTAAATGAACCAAAAGTTCTTCTTCTGGATGAACCTCTCGGTGCCCTGGATTTAAAGCTCCGCCAGGACATGCAGTATGAACTGATCCGTTTAAAAAATGAGCTGGGAATTACATTTATCTACGTTACCCACGATCAGGAAGAAGCTCTCACCATGTCTGACACGATTGTTGTCATGAATCAGGGATACATCCAGCAGATCGGTACACCGGAAGATATCTACAACGAGCCGGAAAATGCTTTCGTAGCCGACTTCATTGGCGATAGCAACATTTTCAATGCCATCATGGTACGCGATAAGCTGGTCAATATTGTCGGTGCCGAATTCCCGTGTGTGGATACCGGATTCGGAACCAACAAACCGGTCGATGCGGTCATCCGTCCGGAGGACATCGATCTTGTAAAACCAGAAGAAGGTACATTAAAGGGTGTCGTTACCCATCTGATTTTCAAAGGAGTCCACTATGAAATGGAAGTCCTTGCCAACAACTATGAATGGCTGGTACACAGCACCGATATGTTCCCGGTTGGCACTGAGGTTGGAATCCATGTTGACCCGTTTGATATTCAGATCATGAAAAAACCAGAATCTGAAGATGAGGAGGCTGCAGGAATTGAAGAATAGCAAACGTCTCCTGGCAGGGCCATACCTTTTCTGGGCAGTTTCTTTCATTATCATTCCTCTGATCATGATCTTCTATTATGGTCTGACTGACAATGACGGAAAATTCACCTGGATGAACCTTGCCAAAATCACAACACCTGAGAATTTAAAGGCTCTGGGGCTTGCACTTCTGCTTGCATTTGTCAGCACAGTGATCTGCCTGATCCTTGCCTATCCTCTGGCAATGATCCTTGTCGGAAGAAATGTAAACCAGTCCAGCTTCGTAGTACTTGTTTTCATCCTTCCGATGTGGATGAACTTTCTGCTCAGAACTCTTGCATGGCAGAACCTCCTGGAGAAAAACGGTGTCATCAACTCCGTTCTCCATTTCTTCGGGCTGCCTTCATGGAACATTATCAACACACCGACAGCGATCATCCTCGGTATGGTCTACAACTTCCTGCCGTTCATGGTGCTGCCGATTTACAATGTACTTGTAAAGATTGACAAAGATGTTATTTCCGCAGCCAGAGATCTCGGTGCCGGAAATATCCAGACATTTACCAAGATCATCCTTCCGCTTAGTGTTCCGGGTATCATCAGTGGAATCACTATGGTATTTGTACCTGCACTTACAACCTTCGTCATTTCCAACCTCCTCGGTGGAAGCAAGATCCTTCTGATCGGAAATGTCATCGAACAGGAATTCCAGCAGGGAAGCAACTGGCATGTAGGAAGTGGACTTTCACTTGTCCTGATGATCTTCATCATTGCAAGTATGGCTCTGATCGCCAAATACGATAAAGACGGGGAGGGCACAGCATTCTAATGAAAAAGAAATTACAGAATTTATATTTACTGCTAATCGTGATCTTCCTCTATGCTCCGATCATGACACTGATGGTTCTGTCCTTTAACAGTTCCAGAACCCGTGCCAAATGGGGCGGATTTACCGGAAAATGGTATGTATCCCTTTTCCAGGATGAAGCGATCATGAGCACCTTATACAACACCCTGATCATCGCACTTCTTTCTGCGCTGATTGCAACCGTGATCGGAACTTTGGCTTCCATTGGAATCCAGAGTATGAACCGCAAATTCCGTACCTTTATGCTGGGTGTCACCAACATTCCGATGCTGAACGCAGATATTGTGACTGGTGTATCTATGATGCTGCTGTTCATCGCATTCCGTATGACCATGGGATTTACGACAATCCTGATCGCACATATTACCTTTAATATCCCATACGTCATTTTAAGCGTCATGCCAAAACTAAAGCAGACCAACCGGCGGACCTATGAAGCCGCACTGGATCTGGGTGCCTCCCCGATCTACGCTTTTTTCAAAGTCGTATTTCCGGATATCCTTCCAGGAATTCTTTCCGGTTTCCTGCTTGCATTTACCATGTCGTTGGATGATTTTGTGATCACCCACTTTACCAAAGGACCTGGAATCGATACCCTGTCCACCAAAATTTACAGTGAAGTACGAAAAGGAATCCGTCCGGAAATTTACGCACTCTCAACGATCATGTTTGTAACGGTGCTCTTCCTTCTCTTCCTGGTCAATTTAAAACCGGAAAAAGAAGTTCACGAAAAAGGCGGCACGATCCGCAAGCCATCCCGTGCACGCCACACGATGCGTCTTATCGTAACACGTGTCGTACCGGCACTGCTCGTGATCGTCATTACAGCCGGAGGATTTTTCTACAATTCAAAGACAAAGATTTCCGGCGCCGAAAAGGTAATTGTCTACAACTGGGGCGAATATCTGGACCCGGATGTCCTGGATATCTTTGAAGAAGAAACCGGTATCCAGGTAGTTTATGAAGAATACGAAACCAATGAGATCATGTACCCGAAGGTGCAGTCCGGCGCCATTTCCTACGATGTGGTCTGCCCTTCTGACTATATGATCCAGCGTATGATTGAGAATGATCTCCTCGCCGAGATCAACTGGGATAATATTCCGAATATCAAAAATATTGGACAGACTTACATGGATCAGTCCAAAGCATTTGATCCGGAAAATAAATACTCTGTTCCTTATTGCTGGGGAACTGTCGGGATCCTTTACAACAAAACCATGGTAGACGAACCAATTGATTCCTGGTCTGTTCTCTGGGATCCAAAGTACAAGGACAGCATTCTGATGCAGGACAGCGTCCGCGATGCATTCGGTGTTACCTTAAAATATCTTGGATATTCCCTGAACTCAACCGACCTGGACGAGCTGAACGAAGCGAAGAATCTTCTGATCAAACAGAAACCACTGGTTCAGGCATACGTCGTTGACCAGGTGCGTGACAAGATGATCGGAAACGAAGCAGCCATCGGTGTTATTTACTCCGGTGAAGCCATTTACACACAAAAAGAAAATCCAAACCTGGAATACGTGATCCCGAAAGAAGGATCCAATATCTGGATCGACTCCTGGGTAATTCCGAAGAATGCAGAGCATAAGGAAAATGCAGAAAAGTTCATCAACTTCCTCTGCCGTCCGGACATCGCACTGAAGAACTTTGAGTACATCACCTACTCGACTCCAAATGAAGCAGCACGGGAACTGATTGAAGACGAGTCCATCCGCAACAGCAAGATTGCATTCCCGGATGCAAGCGAGCTCTCCGGATGTGAGACCTTCAAATTCCTTGGAGATAAAAACGATGCTGTCTACAATGAATTATGGCGGGAAGTGAAATCAAAGTAATGTGGGAAAGAATTCTGAATTATACAATAACCGAACAGAAAACTTCCAATATCCATGAGTTTTTAAAAGCTCATGGATATTCTTCTTCTCTGATCCGGGCAATCAAAGAAGATACGGAAGGAATCCGTCTGAACGGGGAACCGGTACTGGCACGCACCCTTCTTACTCCCGGCGACCAGCTTGCCATCCGGATTACCGAAACAAAATTCTCCGAAAATATTGTTCCGTCAGATCTGCCTCTTTCGATCGTATATGAAGATCCGGACCTGCTGGTCATCAATAAACCTGCCGGAATGCCAATTCACCCTTCCCAGGGAAATTATGACAACACACTTGCCAATGCCTGTGCCTGGTATTTCAAAGAGAAAGGCGAGCCTTTTGTCTACCGCTGCATTAACCGGCTTGACCGGGACACCACCGGTCTTCTGATCATTGCCCGGCATCTTTACAGTGCCTCTCTCCTCTCTGCCATGATGGCACGCCGGGAAATCCACCGGGAATATCTGGCACTTGCCACGGGAATCGTCCCGGAAGACGGAATCATCACTGCTCCAATTGCCAGAAAAGAGGGTTCTACCATCGAGCGCATGGTCGATTTTAAACATGGTGAATATGCCTGCACCCATTATCGCAGGATTTCCATCACAAATACAGATCCGGTCTACTCTCTGGTTGCCTTAAAGCTGGATACCGGACGCACTCATCAGATCCGGGTGCATATGAATTACATCGGTCATCCGCTTCCGGGAGATTTTCTCTATAATCCGGATTACAGCCATATCAGCCGTCAGGCACTGCACTCACATCATCTGCGTTTCCGGCATCCAATCACAGGAGAAGAAATGCATTTCACAGCGCCTGTGCCTGAAGATATGTTACTCTGATAAATATATTTAAGTGATCCCCTTCCCCGGCACATAATACTCTTTTTATGGAAGAATTTTCCATATGTATTTTCCGGTCAAACAGAAGAAGAGCTCCTGAGAGAACAAAGATATTCATTCTCCCAGAAGCTCTTCTTCTGTTTATTTCTTATTTCTGACGACGGATCACACTAAAAAAACAGCGGAACGGATTCAAACTGCCTCTATAATCTATATCGCTCTCTTACCATGTGACCAGCTTCAACATTCTACAAATCGAAACATCCGCCTCCAATAAATTCCCTCAAAATCGAATTCTGCGGAACATACTCACTTCCGATCCCCACAAAATAATCCAGGAATTTGAGCAGTCTCTTCGCTTCCTGATATTCGGCGCAGTCCTTCTCAATTCCGAACAGGATCGGTTCTGCATAGGCTTTCAGAACTGCCAGCTCATAAAGAAGAGCTGAATTGAACATCACATCCGCGTCTTCCTGATACGGGAAAATATTGTTCTCTTCCCCTCTTCGCACCGACTGCCACATAGCGATCGTCTGCTTTGCCGAAGTACCTCTGGTTCTTGCATCACGCACCATCCGGCGGATCAGACGTCCATCTGTTGATGCGATCCGGTTATGCTCATCGATATTCAGCTGGGTCAGTGCACTGATATAGATCTTGAATTTATTTTCTTTTGGCAGATCATGGGTCAACGCATCATTCAGACAATGAATGCCTTCGATCACCAGAATATCCTGCTCACCAAGCTGCATATAATGTCCGTTATATTCCCGTTTTCCGGTCTTGAAATTGAACGTCGGAAGCTCAATCCGTTCTCCTGCAAGCAGCTTTTTCAGATCGTGATTAAAAAGTTCCACATCCAGTGCTTCCAAACACTCATAATTCGGCTTTCCTTCTGCGTCCAGCGGTGTATCCACACGGTTCTTAAAGTAATCATCCACCGAAATCGGATGCGGGACCAGACCGCTTACCCGGAGCTGGATGGAAAGCCGTCTGGAAAATGTAGTCTTTCCTGACGAAGAAGGACCGGCGATCAAGACAAACTTTTTCTGCGGATTTCCTGCAATCTGCTCTGCGATCTGCGCAATCTTCTTCTCCTGCATTGCCTCCTGTACCAGAAGCAGTTCCTTTGGATTGGCGCTGCCGCCTGTCACATAATCATTCAGTGCCCCTACCGTTTCAATTCCAAGCATATCACCGCCACGCGTAGATTCCTTCAGCACATGGAACAGCTTATTCTGAGGCTGAAACGGAGGTATCTTTTCCGGTTCAGCTGCCTCCGGCATCTGCACTACAAATCCCTCATCATATAAATATAATTTAAAATATTTCAGATAGCCGGTTGATGGAACCATATAGCCGTAATAGTAGTCCTCAAATTCATTGATACTGTAAATATTGACTGTAGACACTCTGCGATACCGGAACAAACGCTCTTTATCCTTCATACCGTACTTGCGGAACATTTCAACCGCTTCATCGGTATGAACCGATCTCTTCCGGATTGAAAGATCCATATCTGCCATTTCATGCATCCGTTCTTCAATCCTTGCAAGCAGTTTCTGATCCAGCTTCTGATCTCCTTTTATTGTACAATAATACCCTTTATCTACTGAAAAATGGATTCTCACCTGTTCTATCTTATCGTGTCCGATTGTATCATATACTGCCTTCACCAGCAGAAAACTTACACCACGGCGATAGGTAAGATTTCCAATTGTCTCGCCTGTCGTCACAAAATGGAGCGCACAGTCCTTTTTCAGCTTCTTTCCAAGCTCCTGAAGCTTTCCATTTACATATACAAGAACAATATCATGTGGGTATCTTTCCTGATATTCCCCGGCAATCTGCAGATATGTGGTTCCTGCCGGAAAACTTCTCTCTTCCCCGTCAATCTGTACTTTGTACATCTGCTGTTCCATATTTACCGCCTTCTTTCTGCCTTACGGCGCTTTGACAAATCTGTCTGTTTTCTCCCCGCTCCCAAACACCTTACGTCAAAACCCAGAATGGCTGCCGGATCTTTGCTGTCCGGATCTCTGCCTCTGGAAATTTCTCCCGGCAAAAATGTTCCATATCTGCAATAAAGATATGTTCCACGCCATAGTGTCCGGCATCAATTACTGCCATTTTTTGCGCAACCGCATCAATCCCCTCATGGTGATCAATGTCACCTGTCACCAGTACATCCACACCTTTTTCCAAAGATACGGAAATTGCGCTCTTCCCGGAGCCCGGAAAAACACCAAGGCGATGTACCTGCATATCCGGCTCTCCAAAAATTTTCACATTCGGAAGATCAAATGCTTTTTTTACCATTTCCGCACAGGATTTTAAATCCATCGGCTGTGCCAGATCAGCAACTCTTCCGATCCCAACCGGAACTTCGCCGGATTCTGAATGCATGCTTCCCGTCACTTCCAGAACCTCCGGTTCACTCAGTTCAAGTACCTTCCCAGCAAGCTCTGCCATTCCCATCACATCATAATTGGTATGCATCGCATAGTAAGAAATGTCATCCCGGATCAACTTCAGTACTCTTCTGCCAATAAAATCCTCGTCATTAATCTTTTTCATTGCTTTAAAGATCATCGGATGATGTGTGATCAGCATATCCGCGCCCCAGTCTGCTGCTTCTTCGATCACTTCATCCGTCGCATCCAGTGCAAGATAGATCCGCTTTACTTCTTTATCGCTTCTTCCGACCTGCAGTCCTACATTATCCCACTCCATAGCATAGTGCTTTGGAAAACGTGCTTCTATTTCTTTTATAATTTCTCTGCAAATCATCATTTTCCTCCTAAAAATACCGGTCAAGCAGGTCTTCTGCTCTCTTTATCATATGCAGAATCTCTGCACTTCTCTCCTTCGTGCGTTCACTCTCCTGCACCCGAAGCTTTTCATACACGCCCTGATTCACAGACAGTTCTTTTTTCAGATATTCTCCCATCACCGGGTGACCCTTCTCTAATAAATATTTTCCATATTCAAGCTCTTCTTCTGCTGCCGGAACACCTTCCGCATAAAGACCTTTCTGCTCTGTCGGGATCACCTTCATCATCGGATAGTATTTGCCATCCTCTTCCACCATGTCCTCTGCAACGATACGAAATCTATGTTCTTCCAGATAACGGCGGACTTTCGCAAGCTCTGACTGCGGCTGCAGGATCAGTTCCTTTAAGCTTCTGGTTTTTGCCGGATCCTCATTCAAAATATGTATGACAAGACCGCCGCCCATTCCGGCGGCGATCATTGTGTCAGCTTCTTCCATTTTCAAATTCACCAGACCATCAGAAAGACGGGTAACGATCTTCCCATCCAGTCCATGTTCAAGGATATGTGTATCCGCTCTCTCTAATGGTCCTTTGTTAATATCCATGGCAATTGCGGATGGAACCAGCCCGTTCTGTGTCAGATAGATTGGGATGTAAGCGTGATCTGTTCCCACATCCGCAAGACGCATTCCCGGTGTGACAAGATCCGCCACTGCCTGTAATCTTTTTGATAATTCAGCCATCTTCTTAATCCAAATAATCTCTTAATTTTCTGCTGCGGCTTGGATGACGAAGCTTGCGGAGTGCTTTTGCTTCAATCTGACGGATACGCTCACGGGTGACATCGAACTCTTTTCCGACCTCTTCCAGTGTACGTGCTCTTCCATCACTCATACCAAAACGCAGGCGGAGAACCTTCTGCTCTCTCTCTGTCAGTGTACTTAAAACTTCATCCAGCTGTTCTTTCAGAAGTGTCTGCGCTGCAGCTTCTGCCGGAACAGGTACATTGTCATCCTGGATAAAGTCGCCCAGGTGGCTGTCCTCTTCCTCACCGATCGGAGTCTCAAGAGAAACCGGTTCCTGGGAAATCTTTAAGATTTCACGCACACGGTCTACCGGCATGTCCAACTCTGCAGCGATCTCTTCCGGCGTAGGTTCACGTCCAAGCTCCTGCAGTAACTGTCTGGATACACGGATCAGTTTGTTGATCGTCTCTACCATATGAACCGGTATACGGATGGTTCTCGCCTGGTCAGCAATCGCACGTGTGATTGCCTGACGGATCCACCATGTTGCATAGGTACTGAACTTAAATCCCTTCTGATAATCAAACTTCTCTACCGCTTTGATAAGTCCAAGGTTTCCTTCCTGTATAAGATCCAGAAACAGCATACCACGTCCCACGTAACGCTTTGCAATGCTGACTACCAGTCGCAGGTTGGCTTCTGCAAGACGCTTTTTCGCTTCTTCATCACCATCTGCCATTCTCTTTGCCAGCTCAATCTCTTCTTCTGCTGAAAGAAGCGGAACCTTACCGATCTCCTTCAGATACATACGGACCGGATCTTCGATGCTGATTCCGTCCGGAACAGACAGGTCGATCTTCTCCATATCCACTTCGTCTTCATCCGAAAGCATGATCTCCAGATCATCATCATCCACATTGGAGTCGTCATTCATCTGAAGCACATCGATCCCATTGGCCTCCAGGTACTCAAATACCTTGTCCATCTGTGTCGGTTCCAGCTCCATATCCCGGAATGCATCATTGATTTCCTGAATTTCAAGAATGTTCTTCTTTTTCTTCGCAAGGGCAACCAGATTTTTTAATTTTTCCTGAAACTTTACTACGTTCTCTTCCATGTAGTGTCCTTCCTCTCATCGCTTGTTTATATTCTATCCCTAATTAATGGAAATATGCAGTTTATGAAGGTCCTGCACTGCCTTCTTCGCATTCATAAGCCTTTGCAGCCCCTGAATGTCTGTCGGATCCAGATTCCGGGTTGCGGTTTCGATACTGTACTCCTTTACCCGGAGAATCGTCTCCTTGATCGCTTTTTCCTGCTCTCCCGCAGTCGTCAGCTCTTTGATTCTCGTATTGAAAAGTGCTGCCACCGCGCGGTGTTCCTCTTCCTCTGTAAAATAATTCATGATCTGCGCAGGATTCAGTTCTCCTTTTGCATGCTGTTCATACAGAAGTTCAGCAACTTTCCGGTACAGCTCCACCGTAAAATCCTCTGGCGTAACATAACGGCTTACCTGATCAAACAGCTCTTCCCTGTCGATCAGCCAGGTAAGCAGAATCTTCTGTGACCGGATATGACCATCCTCTTTTGGCGTTTCCTGGCGGATCGTCTGTCTCGGCTTTGTGGCCGGAGCTGCCATTCCGCTCTGGACTGCTACCTTGACAACCAGCTTCTTAAGTTCTTCGTAGCCGACGTGATAAGTCTTTGCCACCGCTTCTATGTAATTATCACGTTCAATTTCTTCTTCAAAACGTGCCAGCCTTCTCGCCGCCTCTCTGAGGAATTCCGTCTTTCCTTCCGGTGCATTCAGGTCATAACCTTTTTCCAGCATCTCAAGACCGAACATAAAGCTGTTCCTTGCTTTCCTGATCCGCTCTTCAAATGCCTCAGCTCCAAGATTCTTGATGAATTCATCCGGATCCTTGTACGGTTCCATCCGGATCACGCGGGTCGTCACACCGGCCTCCCGAAGGATCGGAGCTGCCCGGAGTGCCGCTTTAGTTCCGGCTTCATCACTGTCATAGGTCAGATAGACTTCATTCACATACCGTTTGATCAATGCTGCATGTCCTGCTGTAAGTGCAGTTCCAAGTGACGCAACTGCATTGGTAAATCCCGCCTGATGGAGCGAAATTACATCCATATAGCCTTCACATACAATAAAATACGGCTTTCTTGATGTTCTCGCCCGGTGAAGTCCGTACAGATTCCGGCTCTTATCAAAGATCAGAGTCTCCGGTGAGTTCAGGTACTTTGGCTTCCCGTCGCCCATCACACGCCCGCCGAATCCGATCACACGGTTATTCACATCCATAATCGGAAACATGACACGGTTCCAGAATTTGTCGTAAACTCCGTGCTTTTCATCGACATTTACCAGACCGGCTTTGATGATCATCTCTTCACTATAACCCTTCATCTTCAGGTATCGAAACAGATCATCACTGTATTTGCTGGAATATCCAAGTCCAAATGCGGTGATCGTCTCCTGGCTCAACTGACGGTTCTGCAGATATTCTCTTGCCTGCCTTCCGCCCTCCGTCTTCAGCTGCGCATAATAATACTTGGCCGCCAGCTTGTTCATCTCAAGCAGCGCACTTCTCGTATCTGCTCTTTCTTTCGCTTCTTTTGAATATTCCTCTTGCGGAAGCTCCACACCGGCACGCTGTGCCAGAAACTTGAGTGCTTCTACAAAAGAATAATTCTCATACTCCATAATGAAGGTAAATACATTCCCTCCCGCTCCGCAGCCAAAGCAGTAATACATCTGCTTATCCCTGCTCACAGAAAAAGAAGGAGATTTCTCACTGTGAAACGGGCAAAGTCCGAAATACGAACTCCCCTGCTTCTTCAGCTTCACATATCCGGAAATCACATCTACGATATCATTTTTCGATCTTACTTCTTCTATAATCTCATCTGAATAATACATTATGTCCTACACCTTCCTGGCAGGGTTCGCGCACCTTGCGCAACCCCTACATAATATATATTCGACAAAACTTTTTTATTTCCTTTAAAATTTCCAAGATTGTGGAATAAAAATTTCTTCAAACTTTTTCACGGCAAAATTATCCGTCATTCCTGCTATGTAATCACACACTGCGATCTCCGGCATTTCCCCCTTCTGCAGCTGTTTCAGATACTGCTCCGGCATCTTTTCCATGTGCGTTTCATAATAAGAATACAGATCTTCGATCATTCGGATTGCTTTGTCCTCTTCGCCCTTTGCAAGTGGATTCTCATAAACATGGGTAAACATATATGCCCGCAGCTCCATCAATGCTTCACGGACTTCCTCTGACATGCAGATCTTCGGTTTGTCCATGCTGTTTACGATCACATCATGGGTAAGTGTGTTCAAACGCTCTCTTTTACTGTTGCCCAGAACTTTTCGCAGCTCTTTGGGCAGTTCCTCTTCATTCATGATCCCCGCCCTTACTGCGTCATCAATATCATGGTTCACATAAGCAATCTTATCAGACAGTCTGACGATCTGCCCTTCCAGTGTCGCAGGCATTCCCGCACTTTTGTGGTTTCGGATTCCATCGATCACTTCCCAGGTCAGGTTCAGTCCCTCCCCCTGTTTCTCCAACACCTCTACTACACGGACACTTTGTTCATTGTGTTTAAATCCACACGGACACACATTATTCAGAGCTCTCTCTCCTGCATGCCCAAACGGAGTATGCCCAAGATCATGCCCCAGTGCAATTGCCTCCACCAGATCTTCATTCAGCCTGAGCGCCTTTCCGATCGTCCGGGCGTTTTGCGATACTTCCAGCGTATGCGTCAGCCGTGTCCTGTAATGGTCTCCGATTGGTAGGAGAAACACCTGCGTCTTCTGCTTCATGCGCCGGAATGCCTTACTGTGCAGGATCCGATCTCTGTCCCTCTGAAAAACCGGTCGGATGTCACACTGTGGCTCATTTCTCTTTCTCCCCCGGGAAGCCATGCTTAATGTGGCACAGGGGCTTAGATATTCCTTTTCTCTTTCTTCCATCTGTTCCCTGATTGTCATTTTTTATTTTCTCTCTTCTTTCAGTCGTTTCTCGATTGCTTCTGTCACGCATTCAAGAACTTTAATACGTGCATAGTATTTATCATTTCCTTCCACTACGATCCACGGTGCATGTGGCATAGAAGTCTTTTCCAGCATTTCTTCTACCGCCACCTCATACTGATCCCATTTTTCCCGGTTTCTCCAGTCTTCATCGGTGATCTTCCACTGTTTTTTCGGATTTTCCTGTCTGGCTTTAAACCTTCTCGCCTGCTCATCCTTGTCAATCTGCATCCAGAATTTCAGCACGATTGCTCCTGCATTTACCAGATCCTGCTCCATGGCATTGATTTCCCCATAAGCTCTCTTCCATTCTTTTTCGGTGCAAAATCCTTCAATCCTCTCTACCATCACTCTTCCGTACCAGGTTCTGTCAAATATCGCAATATGACCGGCTTTCGGCATTGCACGCCAGAAACGCCACAGATAATGATGTGCTTTCTCTGTATCACTCGGTGACGCTGTCGGATTCACCACATATCCCCTCGGATCCATATGTGAAGTCAGACGTTTGATCGCACCACCTTTTCCTCCGGCATCCCACCCCTCAAAGCCAAGGACAACCGGGATTCTCCTGCGATAAAGCTCTCCATGCAGATGTTCCATCTTTTTCTGAAGCGCTTTTAAGCGTTCCTCATAAACCTCTTTTGGCATGGATTTGGAAAGATCCGTCTCTGCCAGAATGGATTCTGCTGTTTCCCTTTTCATTTCCGTTTTCTTTTCCAGACTGCCTTTTTCTTCCAGTTCCTTTCTTGCGACTGCTTCTTCCATTGCCTGGATCACCGCCTGATAAACAGCCACTTTGGCTTCTTTCTTCTTTGCAGCATTGATCACTGTCCACGGTGCGTAATCTGCATCCGTTTTCCGCAGCATCTCTTCATTGATTGCTTTATACTCTTTAAAATCATGGTTCCGCTTCAGATCGCCTTTGCTTACCCGCCATGCAGTATCCTTGGAAGCAAGCAGTTTCTCAAAGCGCTTTTTCTGTTCTTTCCGGTCAATCTTTAAAAACAGTTTGATGATCACCATTCCATCATCTGTCAGCTGTTTTTCAAACGCACGGATCGATGCAAAATCCTTTTCCAGCTCTTTTTCCGGTGTTTTTCCTTCAAAACGTTCAATCATAACTCTCCGGTACCAGCTGGTATCAAAAATCGCAATTCTTCCCTTTTCCGGGATCTTCGTCCAGAAACGCCACATAAAAGGATGCATCCATTCCTCTTCCGTTTCATTTTTTACCGCATATACTTTAAAGCCTCTTGGATCGAGTGCCTGGATCAGATTACCAATCTGAAGCCCTTTTCCTGCTGCTCCATAACCCTCAAACGCGATCATCACCGGGATTTTTTTCTCCCTGCACACTCTTTGCAGTTCTCCAAGCTGCTCTCCCAGTTCTTTTATATCCTTCATTTTTATATTTTTCTCCATAAAATGCCTCCATTTCACCAGTTTCTGCTCTTATTATCCCCAAATTCATTGATAAAACGCGCATTTAACGCATACAATTATATATCATATTACTATATTTTCTCATAATAAGAAAGTAAATTTGTAAAATCATTGAATTATTTATCTTTTCGATATTTTTTGTAATATATTGCGAATTAAAATTTCTTTTAATTTTTTGTTGACTTTGCGTTTGGAATATAGTATTATAGCTTTTGTCAGCGGCGAGCAGTTAAAAACAAAGCTCACTGAGTGATATGCGGAAGTGTCGGAACTGGCAGACGAGCAAGACTAAGGATCTTGTAGGCATTGCGCCTGTGTGGGTTCAAGTCCCATCTTCCGCATTCGGATTTATCCGAATCCGGTAATTAAATATTTTTGTGCGGAAGTGTCGGAACTGGCAGACGAGCAAGACTAAGGATCTTGTAAGCATTGCGCTTGTGTGGGTTCAAGTCCCATCTTCCGCATTATAAAAAGGGACCTCTGATTTTATCAGAGGTTCCTTTTTATAGTACCGAAGCGTGACCTGAACCCATGGTTCAGGTCTTCGCTTCGCTACGGTCGGCGCAGAGCATCCGTCCACCGGACGAACCTGGCCCCATCTTCCGCTTCCTTACCATTTATGCCTTTTTTTATTTACAAGATACAATACAATTCCACCTGCTACGATCACCATGGAGATCCACTGAGAGGTTGAGAACATCCAAGCTCCCCCTCTGTTATCATTTCTCAAAAACTCAACAAGAAATCTTCCCACACCATACAGCAGCATATATAAAAAGCCTACGTTTCCCGGTGTACCGTCTTTTTTATTCTTTCTATAATATAGAAGTAACACGATCATGATCAGGAAATCGCCCGCCGACGAAATAAGCTGTGTCGGGATCAGTTTTACACCTGCCGGAGCAAGCCCACCTTCCGGGAAGACCACACCAAATCTGGAGGTTGTCTCCCTTCCATAGCAGCATCCTGCAAGAAAACATCCGATTCTTCCAAATCCCTGTGCCATCGAAATACTTGCCACAGCGAGATCAAAATATTCCAGAAAATAAAGCTTCTTGATTCTGCAATATACAATTGCTGTCAGAAAACCGGCAATAATTCCACCATATACGACAAACCCTTCTGAACCGAGTACCGTCTTCGGATCCTTGATAAACGTCTTAAACTCCACGATCACATATAGAATTTTTGCACCTAAAAAACCGCCGATTACACCGTAAATTCCAATATCCACAATTGCTTCCTGATCCAGGCCATTCTTTTTTGCCCGATAAGAAGCCATTGCCACACAACAAAGGATACCGATTGCGATCATCAGTCCATATCCATGTATCGTAAACTTTCCTATTGAAAACAGATCAATTTTCACGCTTTTTTCTTCCTCCCTTTTATCAATCTATTTATCATTGTATGGATTATCCCTTCATTTGTCAATCTTATCCTTTTGGATACTATCTGCTATTTTGCCTCTTAATCCAGCAATGGGGCATGATTCAGAGAATCACCCCCCACGTTTAGAGCTATCATTAAATTGTTCTGCCTTACAGAAGATTCTTCATACTCTTCAGCCCAATTGCCAGAGTTGAAGTATTGTGTAAAAGTGCTGATGTCGTCGGCTGGATCACACCGGTTACTCCAAGTACGATCAGACCGGAATTGAATCCAACGATAAAACGGTAATTACTTTGAATCCTCTTCATCAGCCTATTGCTGAGACGTCTTAAGGTCACGATCTGTCCAAGATCATCTGCGCCTACCGTAATATCTGCAATCTCACGTGCAATCTCTGCGCCATTGCTGATCGCAATTCCCACATCTGCCGCAGAAAGCGCCGGAGAATCATTGATACCATCGCCGATCATAATAACTTTTCTTCCGGCTGCTTTTTCTTTTTCTACAAATGCAGCCTTATCTTCCGGCAGTACTTCTGAATAATATTCATCCACACCGACACGCTTTGCGATCGCCGAAGCTGTACGGTCGCTGTCACCTGTCATCATAACAATCTTTCCAAATCCTGTTTTCTTGAGCTCGGCAACTACTGTCTTCGCCTCTTCTCTCAATGGATCTTCAATACAGATCACTCCTGCAAGCTGATTCTCGATTGCAAGATACAGATGTGAATATTCTTCCGGAAGACTGTCAAATAACTCCTGTTTTCCTTCCGGAATTGTACATTTTTCATCTTCAAATACAAAATGAGAGCTTCCGATAATTACATTTCTATCATCAATCGTTGTAGAAATGCCATGTGCAACCACATACTCTACCTTGGAATGCATTTCCTCATGATCCAGATTTTTCTCTTTTGCTGCATTTACTACTGCTTTTGCCATAGAATGTGGAAAATGTTCTTCCAGACACGCTGCAATACGGAGCAGTTCATCCGGTGTTCTTCCATCAAAGGGAACCACATCCACCACGGTAGGTGTTGCTTTTGTAAGTGTACCAGTCTTGTCAAATACGATCGTATCTGCCTCTGCCACGGCTTCCAGATACTTTCCGCCCTTTACGGTAATATTGTAAAGGTTTGCTTCACGGATTGCAGACAGCACCGAAATCGGCATTGAAAGCTTAAGAGCACACGAAAAATCTACCATCAGGATTGAAAGGGCCTTTGTGACATTTCTCGTCAGCAGATAGGTAAGAGCTGTTCCACCAAGTGAATACGGTACAAGCCTGTCTGCAAGATGTTCTGCCTTGCTTTCTACTCCTGATTTTAACTTCTCAGATTCTTCAATCATCGTAACGATCTTATCAAAGCGGCTGTTTCCGCTTACCTGTTTGACTCCGACTGTGATCTCACCTTCTTCGACCACCGTTCCTGCATATGCATAGCTTCCAACCGTCTTGCGGACAGACACTGACTCTCCGGTAAGAGATGCCTGATTGATCATCGCTTCACCATCCACGATATCGCCGTCAAACGGAATCACAGTTCCCATACGAATCACAATCCGGTCTCCTGCTTTTATCTTGGATGCAGGAACCAGAACTTCCTGATCTTCTGTCTTCAGCCATACCTTACTTACGTTCAGAGACATGGTCCTTGCCAGGTCATCTACGGATTTCTTATGTGTCCACTCTTCCAGAATCTCACCGATTCCAAGCAGGAACATGACGGATCCGGCTGTACTGAAATCCCCACGTGCAACGGATACACCGATTGCAGTCGCATCCAGCACCGGAACCTCAATTTTGCGTGCCCACAGACACTTGATTCCCTTCCAGATATACTTCAGTGACATGACCGATGTATAGCATGCATTCAGTGGATACGGAAGGAACCATTTTCTTGCATAATGAAATACTACTTTATTGAACAGCTTTTCCTGATACTGCGCATTCACTTCACGACCGGAAGTTGCAAGTACGTCTGCCGGAACTTCCACTGTCTGATAGTGAAATTCCTGCAGAAGACGGATTACATCTTCTCTGTCGCCGGTATAATTAATGACTGCATCACAGGTTCTGTCATATACCTTTGCTAATTTGACTGATTCATTGCAGAGCAGATAATACTGTAATATATCAGCCTGTTCATATGTCATTCTTTTTTGAAAAAGCCGGACTCTCATCCGGCCTTTCATCTCATGTTTAATTATAAACTTCACGTTCAGGCGCCTCTTACTCTGTCACTTCGTTGAACTCTGTATTTTCAGCTTCTTCAGCCTCTGCTGCTGTATCTGCATCAGAAAATTCTTCCATTTCAGCAGCTCTTTCTTCGTTGATATTCTTAGCTTCAGCGTAAATATCCTCTGCATTTTCCTGGATATTTGTAGCTGTTTTCATAACACAGTCTTTTGCGCGAAGAACTGCTGCTGTACAATTTGTGTACACGTTCTTAGCATCCTTGCTTGAAAGCGCTTTGATTCCAGCTGTTCCAAAAAGAACTCCTGATGCAAAAATTCCAACCTTTTTCCAATTTACTTTAGTAATATCAAACATATCTATGTACCTCCTGTTTTTTCATTAACGCCTATTATATGACACGAATCTGAAAATTTCCAGTCTTTTTTTGCTTCTGATAAATTTTCTCACTTTTGCGTAAAATCAGTTTTGTCAAACTTTTTTTCATTATATCTGACACGAATTCGCTATTTTCACCTTAATTTTTACACAACTTTTCACAGTTATCTATATCCATATTTATATAGAAGAAACTCATTTCCCGGTATCTTAAAGAGACAGATACAACCACGGTACCTGCCTCCATATCCGAACCGTTCCGTTTCAGAACGTTTTTTTACAATGTTATGCTTCTTTGAGTGTGATGTTTCTCACATTCTGTCCACCCGAAAATCCACAGGCATCCAGACCAGTTTTAATTACTGCTGTCCATTTATCTTCCGGAAGATCAAGAACCGTTCCATCCTCCAGTTCGACCATGCATTCCATCTTATTGCCCTCATCCGAAATACGATACATATTCTTGCGGCTGATCGCTCCGATCTGTTCCAGCGTATTGACCATACGGTATACCGTCGCCGGTCCGATACTCGGATCCTTCAGAGACGCCTGATAATAAATTTCCTTGCAGCAATTACATTTCCCTTCCAAAATAACATCGATCAGCATGAGCCGCTGCTTCGTAACCCTACAGCCACTTCTTTTCAGCTGCTCGATTATTCTTTCTTTCGCGTCCATGATAGCCCCTTTCCATCCTGTCTCCTGTTAGGCTCTGATATCAACTACCTTAAATCCTGCTTCCTCGACAGCTTTTTTCAGATCATCATCATCAATTTCTCTGTCATAGCTTACAACTGCTTCTTCTTTTTTGAGATTCACCTTTGCAGATGCACCTTCGATTTTATCGATTGCTTCCGTTACACTTTTTACACAATGCTCACAATGCATACCGGAAATCTTCACCGTCTTTTTATCGATTGCCGGATGATCCAGCACCTTTTCTTCAATCTCTGTCTTGATCAGTCCAGATCCACCACCACAGCAAGGGCTTTCCCCTTTAAAATGTTTAAGCGTACCCTTTAATGCAAAAATAAGAAGTACGATCACGATCAGAACAATAATTGCATCAACCATCTTATTCCTCATCCTTCCGGCGTTCACGCCATTTCTTTATCCATAAAACCAACTGATATATACTGACTCCTACAAGATAAATGATCAAGAATGCTCCGAATGCATAGAACATAGAGCCTGTTGAACTTCCCATATGCCTTCCGCCTTTCAGTCTTTCTTCTTTGGTGCGGTTTTTCCACTACATCCGCTACACGAACTGCAGTTACCGCTGCATCCAGCACAACCGACCGGTTTTCCTTCTTTATGGTTTTTATAACCTTTGTAAATCAGATAAATACAATATGCTGCGATCAGTGCCACTATCACAATATTTGCGATCATAACCTTCACCTTGTCTTTCTTTTATACTGGAAGCCGGACACAGGCTTCTGCATCCGGCTTCCGCCTTAAAGTTCTTATAAATCTTATGCGTTTACAGAACGTTTTGAATAAACTTTCTGATTTTTATACGGATCTGGTCTGAACAGCATGAAAAGGATTGCGATAAGGAAAAGGAATCCAACTGCTGTACCAACTCCGAATGCTCCGCCTGTTACGAATGAACCGATCTGATATACACAGAGGCATACAATGTAAGCGAAGATGTTCTGGAAGAGAATTGCGAACCAGAACCATTTTCTTGACTGCATCTGCTGTGCCATTGTAGCAATTGCTGCAAGGCAAGGAGAATCAAGAAGGTTGAACATCAGGAATGTAAATGCTGCAATTGAGCTTGGGAACCAAGATGCAACACCAGCTGCTACGTTGACTGCATCTTCTGTATCACCAGATACATTTGCAAGTACACCCATTGTTGAAACAATTGCTTCTTTTGCTGTAAATCCAGAGATAGAAGCTGCTACCGGCTGCCACTCGCCAAATCCAAGTGGTGCAAAGAGCGGTGCGATCACGCCACCAATCATTGCCATAAGACTGTCTGCGCTGTCTTCTACCATGCCAAAGCTTCCGTCTACAAATCCGAATCCGCCAAGGAACCACATTACGACGCAGGCAAGGAACAGGATTGTTCCGGCTTTGATGATGAAGCCTTTCAGTCTTTCCCATACATGAAGGAGAACTGTCTTAGCCTGTGGAATATGGTACTGTGGAAGTTCCATTACGAACGGTGCCGGTTTTCCTGAGAACGGTTTTGTCTTCTTCAGGATGATCGCAGCCACAAGTACTGCAACGATTCCAATGAAATACATAAGCGGTGCGATAAATGAACTTTCCTGATATCCTGCTACTTCACCGGAAATAACACCACCCATCAGAGCGATAACCGGAAGCTTAGCTCCACACGGGATAAAAGTTGCTGTCATAATTGTAAGACGTCTGTCATTATCCTGTTCAATAGTCTTAGAAGCCATGATTCCAGGAATACCGCAGCCTGATGAAATCAGAAGCGGGATAAAGCTCTTTCCCGAAAGTCCGAAATGTCTGAACACACGGTCCATGACGAATGCGATACGAACCATGTATCCACAGTCTTCAAGGATAGACAAGAAAAGGAACAGAATCGCCATCTGTGGAACGAAACCAAGAACGGCTCCAAGACCACCGATGATACCATCAACAACAAGTCCCATAACCATGTCACCGGCACCGATCGCTGAAAGTGCGCTTGTTGCTGCATCCTGAATTGCTACTACAAATACATCATTTGTCCAATCTGTTACAAAGGTACCGACTGTCGTTACAGAAACATAATATACGATCCACATTACCAGCATAAAGATCGGGATTCCGAGGAACCGGTTCGTAACGATACGGTCGATCTTATCAGAAGTTGTAAGTTTTTCTTTTCCCTTCTGAACAGTTGTTGAAACAATCTTCTGGATGAATTTGTAACGTTCGTCTGTTACAATGCTTTCCATATCATCGTCATGTTTCTTTTCAAGAGCTCTTCTCTGTGCTTCCACCGTCTGGGCTGCCGCACCGGAAAGTTTCATGCTCTCTACTACCTTGCTGTCGTTCTCAAGGAATTTAACAGCGTACCATCTCTTCTTCTCTTCTGAAACAGAACTCGGAAGAACGCTCTTAACTTCTGCTACAGCACCTTCCAGCTCTTCTGAGAAGATATCTTTCGGAAGATCGATTTCTGACTTCTTAGCAACTTTTACTGCTTCATCGATCAGTTTGTCAAGTCCTTCACCTTTCAGCGCAGATGTCTCGATAATCGGACAGTCAAGTAGCATTGAAAGTCTCTTCACATCAATCTTGATTCCTCTCTTCGCAAGAAGATCTGCCATGTTCAGTGCAATAACAACCGGAACGCCTGTCTCGATCAGCTGAGTTGTCAGATACAGGTTACGTTCAATATTGGTTGCATCCACCAAATCAATGATCACATCCGGATTTTCTTTCAGCACATAGTCACGGCTGACGACCTCTTCCAGTGTATATGGAGACATTGAATAGATACCCGGAAGGTCAGTTACGATAACTTCTTCCTTTGTCTTCTTACTTTTTAGTTTACCCTCTTTTTTCTCTACAGTAACCCCTGGCCAGTTACCAACATACTGGTTGGCTCCTGTGAGCGCGTTAAACATGGTAGTTTTACCGCAGTTCGGGTTTCCGGCAAGTGCAATTTTAATTGCCATTCCTTTTTACCTCCTTGTTGTACTACTCTCATGCATAATTATGTATATGCTATTTTACCTGCACACACTGTGCATCATCTTTTCTTACTGTAAGTTCATATCCTCTTACAGTAATCTCAACAGGATCACCGAGAGGCGCAACTTTTCTGATGTACAGCTCGCTTCCTTTTGTTATGCCCATGTCCATAATACGGCGTTTGTAAGCTCCGTCTCCTTCAATCCTGGTCACAACAACAGTGCTTCCAACCTTTGCATCACCTAAAGTCATTGTCGTATCTCCTTTCCTTTAAGCTTCGTAATACAGAATATATATGCAGCGGACCCATCGACCAGCCAGAGGCTAGATCATGATATGCCGCGCCATATCAGAATTAACCGCAACACGTGAATCCTTGATGTTCACGATCACATTACCACCGATTGCAGAAACAACTGTAATCTCTGCACCTGCTACAAATCCGAGATTCGCAAGGAATCGCCTTGTTTCTTCATTTCCACCAATTCTCTTGATCTCATTTACTTCACCAATATTCGCCATCGTTAAAGGCATAATCCCTACCTCCTGTTCTTTTGCGTATTTGGAATTTTGAATGATAATTTTTTTCATTACCAACTTTTGTTCATTAGTTAGTATATGCTAACATTTGTGTGTTGTCAAGCATTTTTTTAAGTTTTGTTAAACCATTGTTTTCTGTTACTCATTTTTGCCATTTATCACTTACTTATAATAGTTATAGCTTCTACTTTTTGCACAAAAGAGCATTTACAGAACAATATTATTTGAAAAAAAATACAATCCATGGTATCCTATTAGATATAAGAATAAATAGTGAGGTGACCGGAATAAATGGCTAAAAATGAATCTTCCGAAAATTATCTTGAAGCAATATTGATGTTAAGTAAAAAATTACCTGTCGTACGTTCCGTAGATATTGCCAACGAACTTGGTTTCAAAAAATCAAGCGTCAGCATCGCCATGAAGAAACTTCGTCAGGAGAATCATATTACCGTAACAGATGCAGGTTTTATCTATCTTACCGATTCAGGAAAAGAGATCGCGAACATGATCTATGAACGGCATGAATTTATTTCAAAATGGCTGATCGAACTCGGTGTCCCAGAAGAAATTGCTACAGATGATGCCTGCCAGATGGAGCACGTGATCAGCAGAGAAAGCTTTAACGCAATCAAAGAATATGTACGAACACATTAGTAAATGCGTCAGAAAAGGCCGAAAAGTTTATAACTTTTCAGCCTTTTTCTTTGCCCTTTTGCAGACTCTACAGATTTACCGCAACATATTTCATATGCTGTTTTCCGTAATGAAATTGCTTTACTGATATTATTCATCAAGGATCTGTCCGTCAAGCGATAAGGTCACGACCTGCCACGGAATAAATTTACCGCTTTCCTGAAGCGCTTTCTTAGCCGCCAGCTCAAGTCCGCCACAACAAGGTACTTCCATCCGCACAATCGTCACACTCTTAATATTATTGTTCTTAATAATCTCCGTCAGCTTCTCCGAATAATCCACATTATCCAGTTTTGGACATCCAATCAAAGTCACATGCCCTTTGATAAAACGATTGTGAAAATCTCCATAAGCATAGGCACTGCAATCTGCAGCGATCAGAAGCTTCGCCCCGTCAAAATATGGTGCATTCACCGGTGCAAGCTTAATCTGTACCGGCCACTGGGAAAGCATACTCTTATTCACGCTTTTCGCCGTCTCCCTTCCTTCCTCTTCGCTCTCTGCATTCTGCATACTCTCCTCTCTGTTCATCATACGCATGCGGGTTCCAGGACATCCCCCTGCAAATAGTTTTACCGGTGCTTTAGGTCCTTCTCCCGCATTCTGCTTTGCAGCCTCTTCCTGCTGCTTTTTAAGCATATTCTGCTTCACAGCCTCCGCATCATAAGCCGCCGCCTCACGCTCTACAAAATGAATGGCATCCACCGGACAATTCGGCAGACAGTCTCCCAGCCCGTCGCAATAATCATCTCTCATCAGCTTTGCTTTCCCATTTACCATAGAAATAGCCCCCTCATGGCAGGCCTTTGCACAAGCTCCACACCCGTTACACTTTTCCTCATCTATCTGAATAATTCTACGAATCATATTCCTTTATATCCTCCTATTCAAAAAATTTGTATTCCTTTAACTTTACCAGCTTATTTTAGCTTACAACCGCATTCTATTCTGTTGTTATAACAACAATCCACGTAAAAAAACCTTGCGGATTCTCTCCACAAGGTTTTCCCTCTTCTCTCAAACTCTATACGAAATCGTCTGATTTAATTATGCAAGTGCCTTTTTAGCAACTTCAGCTACAGCTGCGAAGCCAGCTGCATCATTAACTGCCATTTCAGCGAGCATCTTTCTGTTCATATCTACACCGGCAACTTTAAGTCCGTGCATAAGCTTGCTGTAAGAAAGACCATTCATTCTTGCAGCTGCGTTGATACGAGCGATCCAAAGCTGACGCATCTGACGTTTTTTCTGCTTTCTTCCTGCGTATGCTGATGTAAGGGCTCTCATTACAGACTGTTTTGCAATTCTGTACTGTTTAGAGCGAGCTCCTCTGTATCCTTTAGCCAGTTTTAAAGTTCTATTGTGTTTCTTCTTAGCGTTCATTCCGCCTTTAATTCTTGCCATTACTTAATCCTCCTTCTATCTTTCCTGCCAAATCTTAGAGATATGGTAAAACTTTCTTCATGTTCTTTACATTTGTAGAATCTGTGATAGTTGACTGTCTAAGATTTCTTTTTCTCTTAGTAGACTTCTTTGTTAAGATATGGCTCTTGTAAGCTTTGTTTCTTTTAAGTTTACCTGTAGCTGTTGTTTTGAAGCGCTTTGCAGCAGCTCTATTTGTTTTAATTTTTGGCATGATGTTTTCCTCCTTAATATAGATAATTTATTTTTAACGTTTTTCAGTTAAAACCATGCTCAGGCTTCTGCCTTCAAGTTTTGCCGGCTTTTCAATGACAGCAACATCTTTCATCTTCTCAGCAAAATCGTCAAGAATATGTTTACTCTGCTGCATATGAGCCATCTCTCTACCGCGGAAACGAAGTGTAACCTTTACTTTATTTCCTTTTGAGATAAATTTTCTAGCATTATTCATCTTCGTGTTCAGGTCGTTGGTGTCAATATTTGGTGAAAGACGCACTTCCTTAACCTCGACAGTTCTCTGTTTTTTCTTTGCTTCTTTTTCTTTTCTTGCCTGTTCGTATCTGTACTTACCATAATCGATAATCTTACAAACCGGCGGTTTCGCTGTCGGAGCGATTTTAACCAGATCCAGTTCCGCTTCCTGTGCCAGCTTCATAGCCTCTCTTGCTGACATTATTCCTAACTGTTCCCCACTCTCGCTAACCACGCGTACCTCTCTGTCGCGGATTTGTTCGTTAATCATTAAATCGCTAATTGTTGTGCACCTCCAATAAATAAAAAAATAGTGAATAGCTGCAGACTATCCACTATCTATTGCATACAATACTTATATCCGGTATTATAAATTCAATATCAAACCGTTAGTCGCCTGATTGCGCTAAGGTGAGAGTGGATACTCTTCTTTGTTGTTCGCTTTACGCAAGTTATAATTTACCACAGATTTTATATGGTGTCAACACTTTTTTTATTTTTTTATGAACCAGCCAATCTTCACTTAATTTCTAACAATCTTTATTTTTCGGACTTAAACCTACTCAATCCCTGTCACTTTGTAATCTTTGTCTTCAACAGCTTTTTTCAGTACCTCATCGGCTACTTCTGCCGCAAGTGTTACTACCGCTGTTCCATTTTCATGGCTTACTTCTGCCGCCTCTACTCCTTCGATTGCTTCCAGAGTTTTCTTTACGGTTGCCTCACAGTGTCCACACATCATACCTTCGATTTTCATTGTTTTTGTCATTGTCTTTTCCTCCTCTATTTCTTTGACTTTTGACTTTATCTTCTTATCTGTGCTGGCATCATACATTTTAAACCAGTTCAGACGAAGTGCATTGGTTACGACACAGAAGCTTGAAAGACTCATAGCTGCTGCGCCAAACATCGGATTTAATTTCCATCCGAAGATTGGATACCAGATACCTGCTGCAAGCGGGATTCCGATCACATTGTAGAAGAATGCCCAGAACAGGTTCTCATGGATATTTCTTAAAGTTGCTTTACTCATACGAATGGCTGCCGGTACATCACTTAAACGGCTTTTCATCAGAACAACGTCTGCTGCATCGATCGCGATATCGGTTCCTGCACCAATCGCAATTCCCATATCGGCTCTGGTAAGTGCCGGCGCGTCATTGATTCCGTCACCAACCATGGCAACTTTTCCTTTTTTCTTTAATTTCCGGATAACGGCTTCTTTTCCGTCCGGAAGAACGTCTGCGATGACTTCATCTACACCCGCCTGACGTCCGATCGCTTTTGCGGTTCTCTCATTGTCGCCGGTCAGCATTACCACATGGATTCCCATATTCTGCAGTTCTTTGACTGCCTTTGGACTGTCCTCTTTGATGACGTCTGCTACCGCAATGATTCCGATCAGCTGATCTTCTTTCGCAAAGAACAAAGGTGTCTTTCCTTCTGCCGCCAGATCTTCTGCCTTTTTCAGCATTCCTGCATCCACAGAAGTCTTTGTCTGGATAAATTTCTTATTTCCACCATAAATCGTCTTTCCTGCAAGAACTGCGGAAAGTCCGTTTCCAGGTACTGCCTGGAAGTCTTCTACTTCCTCTGCATCCAGTCTGCGCTCTTGGGCTTCCTGTAAAATTGCATGTGCCAGTGGGTGCTCGCTCTTTCTTTCCAGTGCATAAGCAAATCCCAAAAGTTCTTCCTCCGAGATACCCTCTGCCGGTATCATATCCGTTACTTTCGGTTCCCCGCTTGTGATGGTTCCGGTCTTATCCAAAGCTACGATCTGCATTTTACCGGTCTCTTCCAGAGATACCGCCGTCTTGAACATGATTCCGTTCTTTGCACCCATTCCGTTACCTACCATAATGGCAACCGGTGTCGCAAGTCCCAGTGCACAAGGGCAGCTGATAACGAGTACGGAAATACCTCTTGCCAGTGCGAATCCAACACTCTGACCTGCGATCAACCATACGATAATTGTAATCACTGCAATCGTAATAACCGCCGGCACAAATATCCCGGATACACGGTCTGCAATCTTTGCGATCGGTGCTTTGGTTGCCGCCGCATCACTGACCATCTGAATGATCTGTGAAAGTGTGGTATCTTCCCCAACTCTGGTTGCCTCGCATTTGAGGAAACCGGACTGATTCATGGTTGCTGCCGATACCTTGTCACCTTCTGCT
Source organism: Coprococcus comes ATCC 27758 (assembly GCF_025149785.1). Taxonomy (GTDB): domain Bacteria; phylum Bacillota; class Clostridia; order Lachnospirales; family Lachnospiraceae; genus Allocoprococcus; species Allocoprococcus comes. Next base: position 2,068,800 of record NZ_CP102277.1, read on the forward strand.
TTGTCAACCGGAATACTCTCTCCGGTAAGTGCTGCTTCATTGACTGCACTGGTTCCTTCCAGCACGATACCGTCTACCGGTATATTTTCACCCGGTCTTACTACAAAGATATCGCCTTTTTTCACCTGGTCGATGGGAACCTCTGTCTCCACACCATTTTTCAGGACAACAGCTGTCTTCGGAGCCAGCTTCATCAGACTCTTTAATGCATCTGTTGTCTTTCCTTTGGAATGCGCTTCCAGCATCTTTCCGACTGTGATAAGCGTCAGGATCATGGCTGCTGATTCAAAATAGAACTCATGCATATAAGACATGACGCCTTCCATATCCATCTTCACCTGTGCATCTGTCATTGCAAACAATGCATAGGTGCTGTATACAAAGGATGCCCCTGATCCCAGTGCAACCAGGGTATCCATGTTCGGCGCACCATGAAGGAGTCCCTTAAATCCATTGATGAAGAACTTCTGGTTGATCACCATGATAATTCCGGTAAATAACAGCTGGATCAGTCCCATTGCTACATGATTGTCAGCCAGAAATCTTGGCAGTGGCCAGTTCCACATCATATGACCCATGGAAATGTACATCAGTGGAATCAGAAAACACAGTGATGCGATCAGACGACGCTTCATAATCGGTGTCTCCCTGTCTTTCAGGGCATCCTCATCCATTGCTGCGCCTTTTTTGGCTCCTGCATCTGCTCCTTTTACCGAAGCACCGTATCCTGCTGCCTCAACAGCCGCAATGATCTCCGACTGGGATGCGGTTCCTTCTACTCCCATGGAATTCGTCAGAAGACTGACCGAACAGCTGGTAACTCCCGATACCTTCGATACTGCCTTTTCCACTCTGCTGCTGCATGCCGCACAGCTCATTCCTGTTACTGTATATTGTTCCACAAAAATCCACCTCACTTTTTGGCTTTATCTTCCATTTTTATATTGTAAAAATTTTCCTGCGCTTTTCACCTGAAAATCTATAACAATCCTGTTATTTCATCAGTTTCTGAAGCGTTACAACCAACTCATCGATCGTCTCATCTTTTCCCTCGCGGATATCCTCTGCCACACAGGTACGGATATGATTCGCCAGAAGGACTTTATTGAAACTGTTGAGCGCCGCATTGATTGCCGACACCTGAATCAGAATATCCGGACAGTACGCATCTTCTTCTACCATGCGCTTCACACCTCTGACCTGCCCTTCGATCCGGCTCAGACGGTTGATCATGTCCTTGTATTCTTTTTCAGAACGCTCTTTCGTCTTATGACAGTGACAACATTCTTTCTTTTCTTCCATGCGTCTCACCTCTTATTTTTTCTCTCTACGATGGCTATTATATACCCCATATGGGTATATTGCAAGGGAAATTTTCTCGATTTTAAAATTTTTATATACAGCAATGAATGATGGTTGCACAATGACACATTCTTGTACCGGGCACGTGTCTTTGGCTCATTGTATCTTTTATTTAGCAGAAACTTTTTTACACACAAAAAGAACCTGCAGGTTTTTCAACCCACAGATTCTCTTATTCCTTCTTACTGTTTATTTAAAAGAAACATTCTCAATAATCACCTGATCAAACATCGTATGAAGTACTCTGCCCTGTTCATCTTCTCCGTTTCCATTCTGATAAACATTTGCTACATAAACATCATACAAAACTTCTGCACGCTCCGCATCATCCAGTCCATTCAAGAATTCTGCGATTCCTTCATAAATGGCTCCTACCAGATCTCCTTCCTGCGGATTATTTTCAACATATCACTCATAGCTTGTCTCGTCTTGTTCCTTCGCACTTTTTTTAAAAGAAATTGTTCCATCCTTGATTCCCTCAGATATATCTTCAATTCCTTTATCTTTATACTTTGCTTCTTCTGCCACACTAACAATCTTATTATACCCACCAGCCGGTAATTTTCGTCAATTTCTTATTATTTACAAGGCAAAAAGATTTACCACGGAATATTCTTCCATTGTAAAGGAGTTCCGACTTTCTATATCATAAGACGCGATCGCATATCTGCATGCAGCTACATTATCAAACGTGCCCTCTTCTATTCCCTACGGACGATATCCGGTCTTATCCGCTTCCGTTATTTCGCGGATCACTTTACAAGGAACCCCAGCTGCAACCACATTTGCCGGAATATCCTTCGTAATCACACTTCCGGAACCTATGATCGTATTATCACCTATGGTTACACCCTGGTTAATATGCACACCGGCTCCAACCCAGACATTATTCCCGATTCTGACCGGCTTCGCATAGCAGGCTCCATGTGTCCGCTCCCATGCATCCATTGCATGATTAGAGGTATAGATTCCAACTCTCGGTCCAAAGAGAACGTTATCACCGATTTCAATACCACCGCCATTCAGCATAATACAGTCAAAATTTGCATAAAAATTATTTCCTATTGAAATGTTATATCCAAATTCACATCGGAAATTCGGTTCAAAATGAACACCTTTCCCGATGGATCTTAACAGTTTCTTCAGGATAGCTTCCCGCTCTTCCGCCGGTTTTCCAAAGCTTGCATTATATTCATTGGTTAAAAATACCGTCTTTTCACGTGCTTCCACCAGCTCATCTGACAAATCATTATACATATTTCCATTTAAGATAAACTGCCTCTGTTCTTCTAAATTCATCTTCATTTCCTCCTCATGTCCCTGATTGCAGATCATTTATTTTCATATCTTCAATTATAGACGAAAATCTTTTCAATTTTTGTGCAGAATGCAAGCAGATCCACAACTTCCGGTGACAGACTGTATCTTGTTACCTGACTTGGATTATATGGGTTGCGGGTCAGCGCGTAACCTTACTTTATTCGATTAAGAAACCATTCTGAATAGAACGCCGGAATGTCCGTTCGCATTCCTGTGTGTAGGACCATTTATCTCTTCCTCATTTCCATGCATCTATCTCTTCCCGCGATTTGAATATAATAATATTTTTATTCTTATATTTTCTTAGCATCTCATTAATCTCAGGGATTTCATCCCTTGAAAAATTGATAATAAAATTTCTGAATTCTGCTGACAGTTCTTCTTCCTGCCATGGCATATCTTCTCTTTCACTTCCAATACGCCCCTCTACGCCCGCAAGACACACATTTGTTGGCAGATCTAAAAAGAATACCGTATCACATTCTTTAAAACGCATTTCAAGTGTTCTTCCATAATTACCATCGATAATCCATTCTTCCTGCTTTATAATCTCAGATAATTTTGCATCAAATTCCTGCTTTGTTATCGTTGTCCTGTCCGGCTTATGCCAGATCATATCAAGATAATACAATGGAAGTCCTGTTTTGTCTCTGAGTTTTCTTGCAAATGTACTTTTCCCCGCACCGGGGCACCCAAGTATCAGAACTTTTTTCATATTTATTTATCTCCTGATCCTTTTCCTAATTATAGTTAAAGAAGCCAACCTCAGTATATCACAAACCTCCAGCAACATTCCCACACATATCTACTCTGGACATATGAACCATTTCCTTCATTCCGTACATATATCCGCCACTATACCATAAAATAAGCGAGCAAAACGAAATATTATAGCAATCTGATGAATGAATGATTTTAGAATCCTGTAATAAAACTGCACTTTTTTTAGAGTTGTTCAATCTTACATTCATGTTCCTTTGTCTTGCTGTTATAACTGATTCCAACAGCAAGAATGCGTCCTGTATATTCCTTTCTTTCTGCTGTTTTTCCTTTAAACCGCAAAGCATATTCTTTTTCTTTTATCTGTGCAATTGCCTCTTCCGGCTTATGATCTACTTTCAGTTCCAGTATCATACAATCCTGATCATGTCTGATTGGATAAAAAATAAAATCAACGTATCCTTTCCCCGCTTTATCTTCCCGCTCCACTCCGTACTGGTCTCTCGCAGCCAGATATACAAGATTGATAATTGCTGATAATTCTGTCTCATTATTGTACGATAAAATCGGTACTTCCGTATTATGTGCATACTGAATAATCTTTGCCATTGTTTCCGTATCGCCCGCAAGAGTCGCCTGCAACATTTGCGAGGACGCATTTGCCAAACGATACACATATCCCAAAGATTCTTCTTTTTTCATCATTGCTGCATAACTGCCCATAAGCTCCTTATTCGGGATAAACACCATCCCGTTATCATATGTCAGAAGTCCATACACAACCATTGCTGAATAAATCTCTTCTTTTGTCTTTAATTCCTGTGCTGTCGCAGCATACTCCTGTATCCCGGAAGGTATTTTTTCTCCCGCAAACATCAGTGTCAGATCATTTTGAATCTGATCCACATTATATCGGATATAAGTAAACACCGAATCATATTTGCCAGAGCTTACCCAGTAATTCGATAATTGATTGTCGGTAAGCGCACATACTACAGAACGTGGATTATACAGTCGTTCTCCGGAGGCTGTATGATATCCATCATACCACTCTCTCAGGCTTTCTCTGGTAATCTGTGGTTTTTTCGTATTTTTCAGATAACGGTCATACAACACGTCAACTTCTTCATCTGAAAATCCAAAATACTCACTGAACCTTACTCTTGTTGCCATATTATATTCCAGAAACATATTCAATTCTGATCCATCCGAATACTTTGCAATCGGAAGAACACCAGTCATATATGCCAGTTCTACATAGCTTTTTCCTTTCAGTAAAAGCTTCAGAAAAAGAAGAAAATTTTCTCTGTCCTGCTCTGTAATAAAAGACATATGAAAAACAGCATCCCATTCATCCATTACAAAAACAAACTTATCTCCTGTCTTGTCAAAAACATGCGATAAAATATCCCATACTGCTGCATCAGATTTTATCTCAAGCTCTGGATACGCTTCTTCAATATCCCGGATCAGACCATCCTGGATTCTGAGGATATATTCCTGATAATTTCTGCATCCCCTCGGCATTTCACTGAAATCAATATAGATCACATCATGCCTGCCAGCCTGTTCTTTATAGTGCTTATACCTTGAAATATAAAGATCATCAAATAAGGATTCTTCCTCTGTATTTTCAAAAAAAGCCGCGATCATATTTGCCATAATCGTCTTCCCAAAACGCCTTGGACGGGTAATACAGAAAAAGCGCTGTTCCTGCTGCAATGCCGGAATCAATTCTTCAAGTATCTCCGACTTATCAACAAAATAGGGCCCATTCTTGACGGTTCTGTATTTATCATATGGTTCTTTATTATTCAAAAACTGTCCCATTTTATGCGCCCTCCCTCTATGCCTATAATATGAGTATAGCCTTTTTTCTCCGGTGGTGCAAGAATTATAAAAATGTAAATCTATTTCGCATTCAGCTTCCAGTCCGCTGACTCCATCTGCATTTTCTACCGCTCTCATACGATGTACAATGATTTTCCGGTTTAATGATTTCAATTTCATTCTTTTCTGATGCCCCTTTTATAAATGCATCAATTGTGATCAGCGTGTTTCCTTTTCTGGCACTTCCGTTAATAATTACAATGTTCATATATCCCCTCCAACCATCGAATTATATACTCTTTTTATTTCACCAAATCTTTCCGATTTAATTAAAAATTTATAACACCATTATCAATGTACCTGCTCCTATCAAAATACAGCCAATGAGTGATTTTGCAGTAAACTGTTCATGTAAAAACACAAATGCCAATATAAGTGTGATTACCACACTCATTTTATCTATTGGTACAACCTTTGATGCATCCCCCATTTGTAAAGCTTTATAATAGCACAGCCACGAAGCTCCTGTTGCTAATCCAGATAAGATTAAAAAAATCCAGCTTTTCTTACTGATTTCTGCCAGTCCATTCTGCGCATGAGTAAGAAAGACCATGCCCCATGCCATGATTACTACAACAATGGTTCGGATTGCAGTTGCCAGGTTGGAATTCACTCCTTCTATACCTATCTTGGCAAGAATTGAGGTTAACGCAGCAAATACCGCTGATAAGACAGCAAATATCATCCACATAATAACACCTTCTTTTCACATAAAAAAATAAGAACTGATCATTTCACCAATCTGTTCTCTTCTCCCCAAATGCAAAGTTGATCCAGTACAGTCATCAATGACTTCCCTCTTTCTGAAAGGCTGTACTCCACCTTCGGCGGGATCTGCGGATATTCCGTCCTGATAATCAGTCGGTCTTTCTCCAGCTCTTTGAGATTGGTACTGAGTGTTTTGTCGGAAATAGTTTTCAGATACCGTTTTAATTCATTGAACCGTACCGTTTCAAACTCCATCAGACAGTATAGAATAACCATCTTATGTTTGCCGGAAATCAAGGACAATGTGTAGGCAAAGCCTGTATCTTCAAAATTTGCATTTTCGATATAGTTCTTTATCATAACGCTTTCTCCTTAGATAGTACCTGTCTTTTTTGTTGGTACTTGAATTTATAAATTGCCTGTATATAATTATAAGCAGGATAAATCATACTGTCAAATGAATTTCAAGTTATGAGAGCAAAACTAGTTACTGTTCACAGTAAATGACATTTACTTAGGAAAATTTCTTATCAGAAAAGGAATTTCCCTTTTTCAACTATATAAATTGATAGTAACGCTCAATTCACCTTCCAATAATCAGCATGAGTCAAACAATCGTCCAGTCCAAATTTGAATCCTTTAAATTAATATTGTTTTCATTCGTATTGCCGTATATAATCTTTATTATATGATGTAAGTGTCAAAAGTATCAATTGCGTTTGTGCTCGCGCAAATAAGCAATTGATACTTATTGACACGCCGAACACTGAAAACGAAATAAAATGATATGAATACGCCATTTTATGGGAGTTTGAGGTGTTCAAGGATTGCGGGAATCGCTTCGCAATGGAGCAATCTGATTACACCAGTGAGCGGCAAAATTTACTTTTGACACTCACATCATTATTATACAAAAAAAGGAGTCTGCACGACTATGGATTATATTTCTGTAAAAGAAACTTCGAAGAAATTCCATTTATCTGAACGCCGCATACAAAAACTCTGCGAAACCAACCGGATTGAGGGTTGCAAAATGGTCAGCGGCATCTGGTTGATCCCTGCCTCGGCCACTAAACCTTCCGATGAGCGAATGACGAATTTCCCGAAAGATTCCGATTATCTCTCTTTAAAAGAATTATGTGATATACTTTCCATTTCGACCGCAACCGGGCGCAACTGGATCAAGCTTGGCAAACTTATTCCTGAATATACGGATAAAAGAAAGCCTTATTTTACAAAACAATATACCGAAAAGTTGAAAGCCGAACTGCAATCAGGCAAAAATCAATCGCTGAAAAGCAGACGTAACAAGAAATTTGTCTGTGGAAATTCTCTTTACAGCGCCTATATTTCTGAAAATTGTCAGAATATCGAACCACTGCAGCAGATTCTCCGAATTGTAACCGATGAATCCATTGCTCTTTCATCGGATGTGATTCAATATTTCATTGCTGACTGTGCCCTGCATTTGCTCGCCCAAAAATATGATCTTTCTTTCAAGCATGAAAAAGCGTTGCTGAGCAGATTTTTAAAAAAAGAAATCACCCTGTCTCTATACGACGAACTGATCTATGCTTTGATTGCAGATTCCGAGCAGGCTCTGCTTTTCTGTGAAAAATATTCTCCGCTTTTTGATTTTGATTATGTATACGAACCTGCTGAAGATATTCTTGGTCTCATTTACATTTCCTGTAAAAATATCGACAGCCGCAAGGCAACCGGCTCCTACTATACGCCTACCAAAATCGTCAAAAAGCTGATTGAGAAGCTGGATATTGCATCAGATGCCAGAATTCTGGATCCCTGCTGTGGAACTGGAAATTTTTTATTGCAGCTTCCAGCACATGTTCGTTTTGACCAGATTTATGGCAATGACACCGATACAATCAGTGTAAAAATCACCCGGTTGAACATGGTTTTAAAATATGACATTCTTTCTGTCAAAACTCTGTACGAGCATATAACCAAAGCCGATTATCTTGCATCCGATTCAAAAACCTCTTATCAGTATATCATCGGCAATCCGCCATGGGGATATGAATTTTCCGAGTCGGAAAAGGAAAAGCTTCGCAAAAACTATCGGACTGCTTCCGGGAAAAATATAGAGTCTTATGATTTGTTTATTGAAAAAGCACTACGTAATTTGTCCATAAACGGACAACTCTCTTTTATTCTTCCAGAGGCAATACTTAATGTAAAGGCACATACACCGGTCCGTACTGCCATTATGGAAAGTAATTCCATCCGATATCTTAATTTTTTGGGAAATGCCTTTGATAAAGTTCAGTGTCCCTGCATTATATTGCAGCTCATTCACACCGGAAAGCCACTTTCGACAGTCGGAATGGAAGTATCCGACTGTAGTCACTGTACAACCATTCTGACAAATCGTAAAATTTCAGCCGAATATTTCAGCTTTCATACAACGGATGCTGAATATCAGCTGCTTGAAAAAATTCGGCATATTCCTAAAACAAAATTCCTTGCCGGAAATGCGGATTTTGCTTTAGGAATTGTAACCGGAAATAATAAAAAATATATTTCTTCCGTGAAAAACAAAGATAACGAAGTTATTTTAAAAGGCTCCGATATCTGTAAGTACCATACTAATCCGAACTCAAACTATATCGTGTTTAACCCACAGAATTTTCAGCAGGTAGCACCTATAGAAATGTACCGTGCGCCAGAAAAGCTTTTGTATCGTTTTATCAGCAGCCAGCTTGTCTTTGCTTATGATGATAAACAAACGCTTTCTTTGAATAGCTGCAACTTAGTCATTCCCAAGCTTGAAGGACTGCATATAAAATATATTCTTGCCATTCTTAATTCCAGGGTTGCACAGTTTATTTACAAAATGGAGTTTCACTCCGTGAAGGTATTGCGCTCTCATATTGAAAATATTCCGATTCCGGATGTTAATGCCGGCATGCAAAACAGTATCATCCAAGCTGTCGAACCACTAATTAACGGACTGCCTCCTGAGGGAGCACAAATTGCCTACGAGCAACTTGACCAATTGATTTTTAAATTATTTAATCTTACCTCTAAAGAGCAGGATATCATTAAGCATGCAGTAGATGGAGAAAACAAATTTCTGTTCTGACAAACATAAAACCAGAGATATTCCTGGCTTCCCCTATTCAACAATAGGATTGCCAGGTCTGCTCTGGTTTTTTCTTATCTTCCTTTCTTCTTAACGACATTAAGGACATCTTTTTCAGCAACCAAAAATGGTCTTAGCTCCTCTTCTGTCATAAAAACCTGGCCTTCAAATACAGCTGCTCCTGCCTGTTGCAGTAGCTCTTTCAATTGTCTCCGTAATTCTTTCATTTGTATGCCTCGTCTTCACAAAGTCTTATCTCTTATTCCCCATACAGAACACAGCCACAACCCCCGGACCTGTATGTGACCCAATCACCGTTCCAATGCAGTTAATCAGAATATTGTGGACTCCCATCTTCTTCTCCACCTGTCTTGCCACAAATTCCGCATCTTCTTTGCAGTCACCGTGTGTGATCATCACAATATCATTATCCCAACCTTCGGACTGCTTCACTGCCATATCCACGATGTGTGTCAATGCTTTCTTTCTGCCACGTTCTTTTCCAATAACCTTCAGTTCGCCATGATCGTCCATGTGGATGATCGGCTTGATCTGGATCATCGTTCCAACAATTGCAGAAGCCTTTGATACTCTTCCACCTCTATGTAAATGGAATAAATCATCAATCGTAACGTTGTGCATGATATGAAGCTTGTTCTCCTCCACCCAGGCAGCTACTTCTTCCAGACTCTTTCCTGCACGCTTCATCTGAACAGCTTTGTACACAAGAAGCCCCTCTCCCATGCATGCGCAGAGCGAATCAATTACGATCAGCTTCCGCTCCGGATACTCTTCCTGCAATTCTTCTGCTGCCATCCGGATACTGTTATAAGTTCCGCTAAGTCCTGACGAAAAAGCAATATATAAAATATCCTTTCCCTCTTTCAGATACGGTTCCAGTGCTTCTCTTGCCTGCTCCGGATTGATCTGAGAAGTAGTCGGCATCGACCCTGCCCTGACTTTTGCAAAAAATTCTTCCCCGGTAAGTCCAATCATATCCTCATAAGACTGTCCATCGATCAGATAAGTAAGAGGAATATACGGAACCCCAAGCTCCTCGGTCAGGTATTCCTTCGGTAAATCCACTGTACTGTCTGTCATGATTATATATTCACTCATAAGTGTGCCCTCCTTCATCCCTTTAGGGATTTATATATTACTTATAATTATGTACAGTATACCCTCTTTTCCGCAAGATAGCAAAATCTTTTTCCCATGCTAAAAAAATCTTAAGTTTCTTAATAACTTTTGTCATAATCCGGTATATTTTCCTTTTTTTGTGAAATGCTAAATCTATGCAGAATCCAGGCAGTAAAATATTTCCGGGATTCCAGATTTTCTTAACTTTAAATTATCTCTGAATGGAGGATTCAATATGGAAAAACATACTGTCAGTGCTTCTCTCACCGACAATACAAAATATATGAACCGGGCTCTTCCCGTAAAAAAGAGCTTTGATATTATCGAACGAAATCTGATCATCGGCGGTCAAAATAGTGCCTTTTATTTTATTGATGGTTTCACCAAGGATGAAACCATGCTGAAACTTATGGACTCCTTCCTCAATATTTCCGCCGATGATATGCCAGAGGATGCAACTTCCTTTTCTACAAGCTGCATCCCCTATGTGGAAGTTGATATTCTCGGTGACTTTGACAGCATTTTCAAAAATCTTCTGTCCGGTGTCACCTGTCTTTTTATTGACGGCTATGAAGCCGCTATTGCCATCGACTGCCGTACTTACCCGTCCCGCAGCATCGAGGAACCCGATAAAGACAAATCCCTGCGCGGTTCCCGTGATGGCTTTGTGGAAACAATCGTATTCAATACTGCCTTGATGCGCCGCCGGATCCGCGATCCGCATCTGATCATGGAAATGTATGAAGCCGGCACTTCCACACGCACCGACGTAGCTCTCTGCTATATGTCCGACCGTGTAGACCGCGAACTTCTGACCACGATCCAGAATAAACTGGAAGAAAGCAAATCCCAGGATCTGAAAATGAGCCAGCAATCTCTTGCGGAAGCTCTCTTTCAGCGCAAATGGTACAATCCCTTTCCAAAATATAAATTTACCGAACGTCCGGACACCGCATGTGCCTGCCTGATGGAAGGAAAAGTGATCATCCTTACTGATACCTCCCCATCTGCACTGATCCTGCCAACCTCCATCTTTGATATGATCGAAGAGGCAAATGATTACTACTTTCCGCCAATCACCGGAATCTACCTGAAAATATCCCGTGTACTGATCTCACTGCTGACTGTCTTCATGGTTCCACTCTTTCTGCTCTTTATGCAGAACCCGGCATGGATACCGGAGATCTTCCGCTTCGTTCTGATTGAAGATACGGTCAACATCCCCCTGATCTTCCAGATCCTGATCCTGGAGCTTGCCATCGACGGACTCCGCCTCGCCGCCCTCAACACCCCAAGCATGCTCAGCACACCACTCAGCGTCATCGCCGGTATCGTCATGGGTGAATTTTCTGTCGAATCCGGCTGGTTCAACAGCGAGATCATGCTCTACATGGCATTCGTCTCCATCGCCAACTACACCCAGCCCAACTTCGAACTCGGCTACGCATTAAAATTCATGCGTCTCCTGCTCCTTATCCTCACCGCCATCTTCAACCTCCCCGGATTCCTCACTGGCTGCCTCATCGTCGTCCTCTGCATCACCTTCAACAAAACCCTATCCGGCCATAGTTACCTGAACGTAAAATTAAACTAATCCCCTGTAGCCTGCAACAAAATTGCAGGCTACACCTACATAACCTTCACCTTTCCACAACTCCCCCTTCCCACCACTACCTAAATCTCCTCAACCGGTTATCAGTCCAGCCTTGTAAAAAAGTGTCCTATCGATACAGTAACGTCGGCGACCGGGATCAAAAAAATAGTGTTCAATTCACTTATTGTGCAATGGAGATGAAACTCAAAAATTGTGGAAGCCTTTGCTGACACAATTTTCGCTCTCAGAGGTTCATCGTAATGCCCTTGCACAATGGAATTGAACACTATTTTTTTGATCCCGGTCGCCAACACAACCTATATTTTAACGCCTCTTTTTTACAACCCTACTTCGTCGTACTTCCAAATCCCCCGTTTCTGACTGCTGTCGCATCGTCATCCACAGTAATTCCATACTCAACAAAAATCCCCTGCATAAAGCCTGTCCCTTTTCCAAGCTCTACCGTTTTATTCTCATTGGTATCATTCGTCAATTTCGCAAAGATATGACCTTCATTATCAGAATAGAAATAATCGCTGTCAATAATTCCTACCGTATTATTCAGCTGCAGACGGAACTTGAATCCAAGTCCGCTTCTCGGATAGCATTTGAGCACCCAGTTTTCTTCCATTTCCACACGGATCCCTGTCGGGATCTTGATCGTCTTTCCCGGCTCGATCACAAAATCATCCGGTGCATAGAAATCATATCCTGCACTTCCTGCCGTTGCACGCTTCGGCAATTTGATTTCTTCATATAAAGCCTTGATCTGATCCTCTGTATACTGCTCACCAAAGGTATCCTTCCATCCTTCCATAAACTGTTCCAGACTTACTTTGTGAAATTTAGCAATTCTCTTCATGTAATACTATTTCTCCTTTTCCTAATGTCTCCGGTACGTTAATGACCATCTGGTTCGCGCTGCCTTTCCAGTGCAGATCCAGTTCTTTCTTCTCAACCTCGAATTCTCCGTCCACCAGAACGTCCAGATAATTTACAATATCCATATTCTTGATATCTTTCCATTCATAACCGGTGTAAAGCCAGATCGTCTTTGACGGAAATTTTTCTTTAATCTCTTTTGCCAGCATCATGACCTCATAGGCATTTGCCGAATGCAGCGGGTCGCCTCCACTGAATGTGATCCCACTGATATAATCCTTCTCCAGTTCTTCAAAAATCTCTGCCTTCGCCTTTTCATCGAAGAAAAGCCCACCATTCGGATCCCAGGTCACCGGATTGTGGCATTCCTTACAGCAATGGTCACATCCTGCAACCCAGAGGACAACCCGCAGGCCATCCCCGTTGAGCATATCATCTTTTGTTATATTATGGTAACGCATTTACATACTTTTCCTTTCCGCAATTTCTGCCATCTTGGCATCATTGAGTCTGGTATCTCCCTTGACTCTCGAATAAGACAGATATCCGTTCATACGATCAATCTTCGTCAGATTCTTACTTCCACATACCGGACACACATCCATAGACAGCTCTTCATGACCACAGTCATCACAGTAGGCAAGCGACAGATTAACACCCTCATAAAATCCCATATCCATTGCACGGCGTACCAGTGATTTGATAGCCTCTTTGTTATAATTGATCGGGTATTTTACATACTGGATCTTTCCACCGTTACACAGATCCCAGAAACGGTTTTCCAGATCCTGCTTTTCGATCGGTGTAATATCCTCGGTTACATGGCAGTGAAAACTGTTGCTCACATACGCCCTGTCCGATACATTTTCCACGATTCCATATTTCTTACGGAACTGCTGTACCTGCACACCACACAGATTCTCAGCCGGTGTTCCGTAAATCGCATACAGATAGCCGTCTTCTTTTTTAAATTCATTGACCTTCATGTTGATATATTCCATGGTCTTGATGGCAAATGCTCCATCCTCTACCAGGGACTTTTTATTATAAAGCTGCTGGAATTCATTGAGCGCCGTAATTCCAAAGGAAGCGGTTGCCGATTTCAGCACCGGCTTAATCTTGTCATGGATCTTCAGATGTCCGCCATAGAAACCACCCTCACAGTAGGCAAGCGGATTCGTAGAAGCACGCAGCTCTCCGAGGTATTCGTAAGTACGGATATGAAGCTTCCGGATCAGTTCCAGGTAATAATCCAGTACCTCAAAGAAATCCCGGTTCTCCTGTCTGGATTTGGCAAGGATCATCGGAAGATGGAGACTGACCGCACCGATGTTGAATCTTCCGACAAATACCGGCTCATCCTTTTCGTCCACCGGATTCATACCGCCTCTTTCATACCATGGAGATAAGAATGCACGGCATCCCATCGGACTGATGACCTTTCCGTAGCGCTTGTAAATACTCGGCACATAGCCTTTTCCGGTAAGGCTGAGCCAGTCCGGATACATAGTCTTTCTGGAGCACTCGATTCCGGCTTCAAAAAGATCTTCTCCCGGCTTTCCAGGTCCATGTAAATTTTCATCATAAAGGAACACGATTTTCGGGAAAAGTACCGGTTTTTTATGTCCCGGCTTTCCCTGTCCTCCTGCTCTTACTTCCAGCATCGTCTTTGTAACAAGCTTTCCGTATTCGCTGATATTGGTTCCGCTGGTCATGGTAATAAATGGATAGTCTCCACGGCTTGAGGATACGGAGTTGAACTTATACTCCCATCCCTGGAATCCCTGCTCCATCTCTTTTTCCAGATCCTTCCAGGCAATCTCCTGTGCTACTTCTTCCGAAAGTCCAAGGCTTCTGTATTTGTTCAGATGATTTTCATGGGAACGCTTCGCATAAGGCTCCAGGATCTCATCTACGCTCGGCACGGTAAATCCTCCGTACTGCTGGCTTGCCGCACTCAGTACGATATCTCCGATCACATCAAATGCCGTATCCAGCGTCTTTGGCTCATTGTACCACAGATTTCCCATCTCAAATCCACCGGTCAGTACGCTTTTCACATCAAAGAGACAACAATTCATCGTATCTCTTCGGGCTGACATATCATGGATATAAATATATCCTTCCCGGATTGCCTGTAATTCTTCCACCGTCAGGAAAAATTTCTTATATAATTCTTTGTTCAGCTCATTGAAGATCAGGCTTCGCTTGGTCGATACCAGTGCACTGTCTGTATTACTGTTCTCTTTGTCCCCGATATACATGATCGACTGGCTTTTCTTATAAACCTCGTCAAGCATCTGCACAAAATCCTGCTTGTAATTCCGATAGTCCCGGTAACTTTTTGCCACGATCGGATTCACTTTCTCAAGCGCTCCCTCTACAATATTGTGCATTTCCGGAATCTGGATCTCATGCACTCCGAGTTCTTCTACCTTTTCTTCTACAAAATGACAGATAAAATCAATATCTTTCTGTGAAAATTTGATCAGTGCACGATATGCAGACTTATTGACTGCCACAACGACTTTTTGCACGTTAAATTCTTCTTTTGTCCCATCTTTTTTTACAACTTTCACATTGTTTAAGCTCATCTTCTTCTCCTTTCTGATAACTACAATATATTGTATTCTATTTAAAAGGCATACTATATCTTGACCGTTTCCCTCTATTTTAGCACTATCACAGAGAGAGCGTCAATCTGTGAAAATAACCAATTTTCCGGCAGCCAGACAGCCAAATCTTCTACAGGCATATTCCTGAAAATCCATTGACATTTTATACCGGACAGGCTTCTCCTTCTGTATTCAGACAATAGCCTTTCATTTTGAAAATCCTCGAACAATTTTTCCAAAACCTTTGGCGATACAAAAAAGAGATAAGCCGAAACTGTTTCCTTTTCTGCCTATCTCTTTAATTCATAATCTTGTATTTTTTAGTTTCCACACTCAATACTGATCTCATTGAACATCGTCAGGATTTCATCGATCGAGGTATCCTCTTTATCTTTTCCTGCCTTATCCATCACACAATGTCCCTGATGCATCATGATCAGACGATTACCGTATTCTACTGCATAGCGGAGATTGTGTGTGACCATAACCGTTGTCAGATTTTTTTCTTTTACAATCTTATCGGTCAGCTCCATGATCAGTTCTGCTGTCTTTGGATCCAGCGCAGCAGTATGCTCATCCAGGATCAAAAACTCGATTGGTGTCATCGTAGACATCAGCAGTGCCATCGCCTGGCGCTGTCCTCCGGAAAGTGATCCGACTTTGACATGAAGCTTATCTTCCAGTCCAAGACCAAGCTGGGCGAGCTGTTCTCTGTAATAATCAATACGTGCCTTATTAGTTCCCCGTCCAAGTCCGTAAAACCTTCCTTTATTGTCCGCAAGAGACATATTTTCCAAGATCGTCATGGACGGACAGGTTCCCATAGATGGATTTTGGTACACGCGTCCGATCTTCTGGTTTCTCTTGTATTCTTTTACCCTTGTGATATCTTTTCCATCGATCAGGATCTGTCCGGATTCTACCGGAATACTTCCGCAGATGATATTCAGCATCGAAGTTTTACCAGAACCGTTACTTCCTACTACAGATACAAATTCGCCCTGATTGATCGTCAGATTGAAGTCCTCAAAAAGACACATCTCATTGACTGTACCCGGATTATAATATTTGTGGATATTTCTAAGCTCCAGCATTCTTCTTCACCTTCTTCTTTCTCTCCATACTAAGCACCAGAATTATCAGGAATAAAACGGCTGTGATCAGCTTCATATCCTGCGGTTCGAAGTTCTTCAGTGCGATTGCCACACAGGCCTTGTAAATGATAGAACCGATCAATACAGCTGTCGTTGTTTTTACAAAACTGATTTTTTTGAAAATACTGGTTCCGATGATAACACTTGCAAGACCGATTACCATCGCCCCTGTACCACTGGAAATTTCAAATACACGTTCTTCCTGGCAGAAAATACATCCCGCAAGCGAACACAGCCCGTTTGCGATCGCAAGTCCCAGGATTTTCACATTTCCTTCATCCTTTGCCATTGCAGTTACCAGTTTATCGTTATCTCCGACTGCGCGGAGCAGGTATCCGGACTTGGTATTCAGGTAAAGGTCGAGAATGATTTTCACAATTAACGCAATGATCAGAATGATGAGCAATGTAGAGTAAGCGGAAAATCCTGACGGAAGCAGCTTATCCAGTGTATCATTTTTAAAGATTGTCTTCTGGGAAAACAATGGTACATTGGCTGTTCCTGCCACACGAAGGTTGATCGTCCAGAGCGCTGTCATCATAATGATACCTGAAAGCAGATCTCTTACCTTGCATTTGACATGGATCAGTCCGGTACAGATACCGGCTGCCACACCTGCTGCAAATGCAGCCGGAAGGGTCAGATACGGGTTCGCTCCTTTTGTGATCATAAGCGCCGTTACGGCAGCTCCTAATGGAAAGCTGCCATCTACGGTCAGATCTGGAAAATCCAGAATTTTGTATGTTATATAAATTCCCAATGCAAGGATTCCGTAAATCAGTCCCTGCTCCAAAATCGATACTGCAAAGCTCATTGCATTGCTCCTCACTTTTCTAATTCAAATTTAGTTTTCGCTGATAGAATCGTATGTCTCTACTGCGCTGTTTTTCAGATCGTCTTCCACTGTGATTCCAAGATTTTCTGCTACTTTTGTATTCAGGTAAAGTCCTGCTTCTGTGATCGTCTCAAATGGCATTTCAGATGCTTTCTTTTCTCCTTTGAGAACCTTTGCTGCCATCTTACCTGTCTGTTTGCCAAGTGCTACATAATCAAGGCCTTCTGCTGCCAGGCATCCAAGCTTCACCTGTTCGATCTCACTTCCGAATACCGGAATATTTGCTGCATTTGCCTTATCCAGAATGGTTGCAAGTGAGCTTACTACCGTGTTATCTGTCAGGTTGCTGATGCAGTCTACCTGTGACAGAAGATCGTCTGTTGCAAGTGCGATTTCTGATGTATTTGTAATTCCCTTTTCTACAAGTTCAAATCCATAGTCACCGACTTTTTCTTTGTATTCAGCAATTGCAGATACGCTGTTTGCCTCACTTGTTGTATAGAGGATACCAATCTTCTTTGCATCCGGAAGAAGTTCACGGATCATTTTCAGCTGTGCTTCAATCGGAAGTTTATCACTGGTTCCTGTGACTTCTCCAACCGGGTTTCCTTTATCATCTGCAAGCTCTGCTGCTTTCGGATCTGTAACTGCAGTATAGATAACCGAAATATCCGTATCCATCGCAGCATTGTATGCTGTCTGTGCACTTGGTGTTGCGATTCCGCAGATCAGATCTACTTTATCGGATACAAAGCTGCTTGCGATCTGTGATGCAGTTCCCATATCTGCTGCCGAGTTCTTGTATTCAACATTCAGATTCTTTCCTTCCTCGATACCTTCTTCTTTCAGTCCCTCTAAAAATCCTTCACGGCAGTTATCTAAAGATCCGTGCTCTGCAAACTGGGAAATACCGATTGTATAGCTCTTTTCTCCATCTGCTGTCTTGGAATCTGACTTGCTTCCACATCCTGCCATCATTGTTACTGCCATTGCCATTGTTAATAATACTGCGATTGTTCTCTTTTTCATAATTTTGTTCTCCTCTTCTTGATAAATAATTTTCTTTGTTAGCTTTCAAGAGAAGGTGTTTCTTGATTCCGCGCCGTACTACAACAGGAATACATATGTAACATCCTGCCGGAGACTTTTTATTTCATAGGAAGTTCCTTCGGAATTTCCTATGAAATAAAAAACGCCTCAATCCTTCTACGGATTGAGGCGACTAATATCTTCTACTAACGCGGTACCACTCAACTTTAACAGTTTCCTGTCCTC
Organism: Coprococcus comes ATCC 27758; assembly: GCF_025149785.1. GTDB lineage: Bacteria > Bacillota > Clostridia > Lachnospirales > Lachnospiraceae > Allocoprococcus > Allocoprococcus comes. The sequence goes on from NZ_CP102277.1 coordinate 2,087,398, forward strand.
TTTTATGTACTAACATACATCCCTTATTGATAACGGGTTTGGTTCCCGACAAACCATACTCTCAATTATCTGATTTCAGGCTGCCCTCGAAAGTCCATTCAATTATCAACTCCATACAGCAATCCCACCGCCTGCTGCTCTCTGTGATATCGTTCGATAACCTACTCCTCTTTCTCAACGGTTTTACAATTTATGGTTAATATATTACCTCTTTATTCTCTGTTTGTCAACCTGGTTTTTGGAATTTTTCAGATTTTTTCACTCCATTTTCTCAGCTCCCTGAAAAATATCCTGATAACATACCCCGTAATTATCTAAAATCAGCGAAAAAATCTTACGGTTCTTTTCATATTCCATCCCCAGCTCAAGATAAGCCTTAAGATGCAATAATGCCCCCAGAAGATAGACTCTGTCGTCTTCTGTTTTATAAAATTCATACAAACGGTAAATACTGATTATGAGGAGTTCTTCTTTATCCACTCCAAGTCTTTCACATTCATTCACCGCAAGCTTTATCGCCTCAATATCTGTTCTGTACGATTCCCAATCCATCTCTCTCCCCCCTTTTTTTAATCATATCCTATCATGGCGTTTTTGTAAAGTTAACTTGCATATAATATCATTCTTTTTTCAAATTGAAATGCTACACTACTTTTATGAAGGAGAGATACAGCATGGAAAAGAATTTCGGTACACGCGTTCGGCAGGCACGTCACAAAGCCGGTCTTACACAGGCAGCACTAGCAGAAAAACTAAATCTTGATGAGACAACGATAAGCCGGATTGAAAATGGCAGCCAGGCAACATCCTTTGCAACCATGCTTAATTTTTCAGAAGCATTAGATGTCAAATTTGATTATCTGATCTGTGACTACCTGGATGATTCAATTCATTCAAAGGATCCGATCAATGCCGAGATCCTGGATATGATCACACCGCTTCCTGATAATTATAAACGATTGATCCGTGATAATATCCGACAGTTGTTAGAAAAGATTCCACCAGAGATGGGCGAAAAATAAATGTAGTCTATGCCACCCCGGAGGAGAAAAAATCCTATAGATTCAAGTTGAATCTATAGGATTTTTTCTCTTCCGGGGCACTCTGGGTTACCGGCTGTAACTGTTCTTCACCCATTTGTATTGTGTTCGACAGAGAGGCGGTGTTACCCTCTGCGTTGTCCGGGTTCGTTCTGACCTATACGGGCGGCACGCAGCACGTGAGAGGCGAGTACAGAGGTTGTGACGTTTCCTACTCCTCCCGGAACCGGTGTGATATGGGATACTTTTTCCCGGACATTTTCGTAGTCCACATCTCCACAGAGGGTTCCGTCTTCCAGTACGTTGATTCCGACATCCGCTACCACCGCTCCTTCGGCAATCATATCGGCGGTGATATGGTTTGCCCGTCCGATCGCAGCTACTATTATCTCTGCTTCGCGACATCTGTCCGCCAGATCTTTTGTGCGTGAATGGCAGATAGTTACAGTTGCATTCTGTCCAAGCATCAGCATGGAAAGCGGTTTTCCAACAACCATGCTTCTTCCGATGACGGTCACTCTTTTCCCCTGGAGTTCAATTCCATAGTGATTCATAATGTGCATCACTGCCTCAGAAGTACAAGGCGCATAAGCAGTTCTGTCACCTTCGAATATTTTTGCAAGATTTACAGGACTCATTCCATCCATATCCTTTGCCGGGTCGATCATCTGTCTGATCTTCTCTACATCGAGCTGCTCCGGAAGCGGCTGGAACAAAAGGATCCCGTGAACCTCCGGATCTTTATTGATCTTACAGAAAGCATCCTCAAATTCTTCCTGTGAAATATCTTCTGGCAGTTCTGCAATGCGGCACTCGATTCCGATCATTTCCATTCTCTTTTTTGCTCCACGTTCGTAGGCAAGATCATTTTCTTTCGCTCCTACCCGAATGATCGTAAGGCATGGATTTACTCCCGCCGCATTCAACTCTTCTCTTTCTCTGATCAGCTTTTCTTTCATGGCTTTTGCCACTTCAGCCCCTCGCATCTGTATGCTCATGTCTTCCTCCTGTCTGTCTTATCTGTTATGGTCTGATACCCTTAAGTACAGCATCATAAGTTGTCTCTTTCAGTTCTTTGCCTGTCGCAATCAGTTGATCAGCCCGATAATTCAGTCTTTCAGCTTCTTCCTGATCCTTCATCATCTTTGTATTGATAAAAATATTAAGAGAAGCTCCTTCAAGGGCTGCCTGTGCAAAGAGGATTGCAACTCCTGCATCGCTGACAGCAAGCCTGCTTCCTTTTTCCCCCAGTACCCGGATCATCTCCATAGTATCTACAATTGTTTTCATGATACACAGTGGTGCTTCTGCCGCATTTTTAAGTGCGGCCTCCATAACTTTTTCCTTCTCTGCCTGTTCTTCCTCTGTCTCTTTTGGCATTCTGTAAGCCTTTGCCAGTGGTTCAAAAGCCTCGGCATCTTCATCTACCATCCGGACCAGATCCTGCTTCTTCTGCTCAAGTTTTTCTCTTATCTCTAGAATTTCTTCTTCAACATCCGCATATTTCTTTTTTCCGACAGTCAGATTTGTAACCATAAGTCCCAAAGCTGATGCGAACGCTCCGACTGCTGCCGATGCACCGCCACCTCCCGGAATCGGTGCTGACGATGAGAGCTGTTCCAAAAAATCAGTTGTTTTCTGCTCCAATAACATATTTTTCCTCCCGCTTATTTTTGCTTTCCTATTATAGCAAAGGATTTCTCTTCTGAAACATAGTACTTTCTGATATGCCTTTCAGGATATCGGTATATGAAATTCTATCTGAATCCTAATGAAAATCCGGTGTCCCCACCATATCATACGGGGTTGCCTGGTAAACATAGTAATTCAGCCAGTTTGCATACATACAGTTACCATGTGCTCTCCATGTAAGAAGTGGCTTCTGTGTGCTGTCATTGTCTGGATAATAATTCTCCGGCATTTCAATCGGAAGTCCTTTGCTCAGATCCCGCTTATACTCCTGATCCAGTGTCACCCGGTCGTACTCCGGATGTCCCATCACAAAAATCTGTCTTCCATTCTGTGCCATGATAAGGTATGCTCCTGCCTTTTCCGACTCTGCCAGAATCATCAGTCTCTCATCTGCACGGATCTTCTCAATTGGCACATCTGTATGTCTCGAATGCGGTGCATAAAATACATCATCAAATCCACGTACCAGAGGAATCTTACGGTTCATAACCTTATGTTCAAAGATACCGAAAAGCTTTTTGTCCAGCTGTACTTTATTAATCCCATAATGATAATAAAGTGCTGCCTGTGCTCCCCAGCAGAGATGGATCGTTGAAGTAACATGCGTCTTTGTCCACTCCATGATCTCTACAAGCTCTTCCCAGTAATCCACCTCTTCAAAAGGCATCTGCTCTACCGGTGCTCCGGTTATGATAAATCCGTCAAATTTCTGATCTTTTACATTTTCAAAATTCTCATAAAACCGGTTCAGGTGATTCGCTGAAGTATTCTTTGAAACATGATTTTTCACTGCCAAAAACACAATGTCAACCTGCAGCGGTGTATTGGAAAGGGAGCGCAGAAGCTGAAGTTCTGTATCCTCTTTCAGTGGCATAAGATTCAGAAGTCCGATCTTGATCGGACGGATGTCCTGATGAACCGCACGGTTCTCATCCATTACAAATATATTTTCTTTTTCCAGTATTTCTTTTACCGGAAGGTCATTCTGTACACGAATTGGCATTTCTGCTTACTTCCTCTCTTTTTTATTTTCCCCGTTTTTTACCGCTGTATCATTTTCTTCCGGATTTTCTCCGACAAATCTTCCGCTATCATCCACATAACTCTTTTCCCCATATTCCGAAGTCTGAAGCGGAAGCTTTTTCTTCTCCAGCAAATGATTGATCAGCATTGTAATAATATAATAAACTACTGCAAATGTAGGTACGCCCATGATCATTCCTACAAATCCAAACAGACCGCCTCCGAGCAGGATTGAAAATACAACCCAGAATGCAGATAATCCGGTCGAATTGCCCAAAATCTTCGGTCCGATCACATTTCCATCAAGCTGCTGCAGCACAAGAATGAAGATCAGGAAAGACAAGCCCTTGATCGGATCATTCAGCAAAATCAGAACGGCACTCGGAATAGCACCGATATACGGTCCGAAGAAAGGAATGACATTGGTCACACCAACGATTACACTGATCAAAAGTATGTACGGCATCTTCAGGAGCGTAAGTCCAAAGAAGCAAAGCACTCCGATAATCATAGAATCAATGATCTTTCCAATAATAAATCCACCGAAAATCTCATTGCTTTTCTTTGTCAGATGCAGGATCATATTGGCATGATCTGTACGGAACACTGCATAGACGATCTTTTTACTCTGTGCGGAAAATGTTTCCTTACTGAACAGAATATAGACTGATACAATAAGACCAATCAGAAAATTCAGGATCTCACTGACAAAATTGATGATCCCAACCGTCAGGTTTGACATCACTTCATTAACCTTGGTTAAAAGATCCTGTTTGATCCAGTTCTGTAATGCATCCGATCCCTTTTCTAACAGGTTACGTGCCATGACTCCGGCAGGACTGGTATCTTTCTGGATACTTATGATCTTCGTAACCATATCACTGATCTGTCCCGGCAGAGTCTGAACCATGTCACGGATACTTTTATAAAGTTCCGGAATCAGCATATTGCACAGTGCCAGGATCAAAGCAAGCAGCATAACCAGCGCTGCAAAAACACCGACACTACGCGAAACCTTCTTTGCCTTTTCCTGAGACATTTTCTTTTTTAATTGTGGAATCAGCCACCGGTCAATCTGCTTTACGATCGGATTCAGCAAATATGCGATCACCATTCCGTATAGGATCGGCTTTAACACATCAATTACTTTACTGACACCTACTGATATATCCTCTATTCGGAGTAACAGAAAATAAAAGATCACACAAGCCGCAATAACAAGGAAAAAGGTAATCCCCTTCCTGAAATGCAGCAAAATCTTTGACGGCCCTCTGTTACCAAATTCCGGACGCTTTTCATAATACGCTGCCGATTTCTTCTCTTCCGGCTTCCCCGAAACCCCTTTCTCTACATTGTCTTTTTTTTCCATTTAATTTCCCTGTCTTTCTTCAAAAGTCCGATTTTTATTATACCTTCTTTCTAACACCCCCGTCAACCTCCCCAACCATCCTTTTCGCACCTTTTCTCTCATTCCTTGCACACAAACAAACAGGTGCAGGAGAAACTCTCCCACACCCATCACTTTCATCTACGCACATCCACAACTGAAAGTTGCACATTCCGTCTCATCACAGCTGCATGCCTTGCTGCCCTCCACACTGATCTTTCCTGCATGGCACTGGCATTCCTTATTATACTGGCACTCCGTGGCCTTGCAGTCGATCTTGCTTGTCGGACCCGCCTCACCAGTCACATTACTGTAGGTGCCGCTTTTTCTTTCTTCAAAGCTGTCACAGCTTGTCTCTGCAGCTTTCCGTGCAGATTTTCCTCCCACCGTAATTGCGTTCAGATCACAATAAAAATCTTTGTTGTGCATACATGTCTGTACTGTACATTTTAATTCAGGCATAATGTTACCTCCTTTTTGAAAATCAGTATCATTATGCCCGAAAGTTTTATTTCTTATTCAGATTTTATTTAAAACTCTATTTATCGTCTTCTTTTTTTACTTCCCTTGCTGTTTTGGCCTGGATCTCCATCTTGATTGCTGCAAGAAAGTCCGTCAGTGACTTCTGTCCTTCATCCCCTTCAAAACGGCTTCTTATAGATACCAGTCCGTCCTCTTCTTCTTTTGCTCCGACAACCAGCATATACGGGATCTTCTTCATCTGTGCTTCACGTATCTTGTATCCGATCTTCTCTGCACGTGTATCAATTTCTGCACGAACACCTGAATTATTCAGTTCATCCAGAACCTTCTGTGCATAATCCATATATTTGTCTGAAATCGGAAGCACCTTAACCTGTACCGGTGCAAGCCATGTCGGGAATGCCCCTGCAAAATGCTCGATCAGGATACCGATAAATCTTTCGATCGATCCGAAGATTACACGATGGATCATGATCGGACGATGTTTCTCACCATCTGCTCCTGTGTATTCAAGGTTAAATCTGAGCGGAAGCTGGAAATCAAGCTGGATGGTTCCACACTGCCATGTTCTTCCGATAGAATCTTCCAGATGGAAGTCGATCTTCGGTCCGTAGAACGCTCCATCTCCTTCATTTACTACATATGGAAGTCCCAGATCGTCCAATGCGCCACGAAGAGCTTCAGTAGCCATATCCCAATCTTCATCACTTCCCATGCTGTCCTCCGGTCTTGTAGAAAGCTCCACATGGTATTTAAATCCAAACAGGCTGTAAACTTCATTGATCAGTTTTACAACGCCTTTGATCTCATCACGTACCTGCTCTGGTGTCATGAAGATATGTGCATCATCCTGTGTAAAGCATCTTACACGCATCAGTCCATGAAGCTGTCCTGATTTTTCATGACGGTGAACCAGTCCGAGTTCTCCCATACGAAGCGGAAGGTCACGGTATGAACGTGGTTCAGATTCATATACAAGAATTCCTCCCGGGCAGTTCATTGGTTTGATAGCGAAATCTTCATCATCGATCACAGTTGTATACATATTGTCTTTGTAGTGATCCCAATGTCCTGATGTTTCCCAGAGATGGCGGCTCAACATAATCGGTGTTGAAATTTCAACATAGCCGGCTTTTTTGTGAATCTCTCTCCAGTAATCAAGCAGCTGGTTCTTCAGTTCCATTCCTTTTGGAAGGAAGAATGGAAATCCCGGTCCTTCTTCTCTCATCATGAAAAGTCCAAGTTCTTTTCCAAGTTTTCTATGGTCACGCTTCTTTGCTTCTTCCATCATATGCAGATATTCTTCAAGCTCTGCTTTCTTCGGATAGGAAGTACCATAAACTCTCTGAAGCATCTTATTCTTTTCACTTCCGCGCCAGTAAGCTCCTGCAAGGCTTGTAAGTTTGAATGCTTTTACCGGTTTTGTGCTCATCAGGTGAGGTCCTGCACAAAGATCTGTAAATTCTCCCTGTGAATAGAAGCTGATTACGGAATCTTCCGGAAGGTCTTCGATCAGTTCCACTTTATATGGTTCATCTTTTTCTTTAAAATATGCGATTGCTTCCGCTCTTGGCATTGTATACTGTTTAATTGGAAGATCTTCTTTAACGATTTTCTTCATCTCAGCTTCGATCTTTTCCAGGTCTTCTGCTACAAGCGGAGTCTCACGGTCAATATCATAATAGAATCCGTCTTCAATTGAAGGTCCGATCGCAAGTTTTGTATCCGGATACAGTCTCTTGATTGCCTGTGCCATAATGTGAGATGTTGTGTGACGGAATGCACCTTTTCCTTTTTCATCATTGAATGTAAGAATGTTCAGCTCACAGTCTTTGTCGATCACAGTTCTTAAATCAACAACTTCTCCGTCAACTTCTCCTGCTGTTGCAACCCTTGCAAGTCCTTCACTGATATCTTTTGCAATATCAATTACAGACATGCTCTGTGCATATTCTTTGCTTGATCCATCTTTTAATGTGATTTTCATAGTCTTTTTGTTCCTCTCTTTATTTTATAATTTCTGATTATACAACATTTTTCTGTGCAAGCTCCGGATCCGGATGTTCTCCTGACCATCCTGCCTGTGGCATAGTTGCCAGTCTCGATACATCCTCTTCGCTGATCTCAAAATGGAACAGATCCATATTCTGTTTCATCCGCTCCATCGAAGATGATTTCGGAAGCGGAATGATATCATTCTGAAGCAGGAATCTCAGACACAGCTGCGCCGGTGAAACCTGATACTTTCCGGCAAGTTCAAGGATCAGTCCATCTTCCAGAATCCGCCGTCTTCCGATCGGGCTCCATGCCTGCATCTGAATACCATGCTCTTTACAATACTGCACAGCAGCCTGCTGCATATAACCCGGATGCAGTTCCAGCTGGTTGACAACTGGTTTTACTGTTCCATTCTCCAGAATGTTCTTAATATGGTGCGGAAGAAAATTGCTGAGTCCAAGTCCCCGGATTTTTCCTTCTTTCTGAAGTTCTTCCATCGCCCTCCAGGTCTCAAGATCCAGTTCTTTCCAGTTCTCACAGTCAGCCGACGGTCTTGGCCAGTGGATCAGATAGATGTCCAGATAATCGGTACCAAGTCTTTTCAGACTCTTTTCTAATGCATCCTTTGTCTGCTGATATCCCATTTCATCTTTCCACATCTTGGATACAAGGAAAAAATCCTCTCTTGGAAGATTGCTTTCACGGATCGCCTGCCCTAAAAAATCTTCGGTCTGATAAAAGGATGCAGTATCAAAATAGCGATATCCCGCTTCTATGGCAGTCTTTAAAACCTCTACGTTATTCCCTTCTGCTGCTTTGTAAGTTCCAAAACCAACGCATGGGATTTTCATATCATTGTTCAGCTTGAAACAATCGTAAATACTTTCCATTAGATCATCCTTTCTGTAAAAGCTACTGTCTGTAATTCAAGACCGCATATTGCACAAAAGAAATTCATCCAATTCCATTGCGCAAAAAGTGAATTGGCTGAATTTCTTTTGTGCAATATGCTCCTTCAAATTTTCTAGTACATCTTTTCCAGACAACTTAACTTTTAAAATAAAAAACCTCTGCAACAGATTATCTGCTGCAGAGGACGAGTTACTTTGTATACCCGCGGTTCCACCCCGCTTGTCCTGATTTCCAGGACCTCTTTGTGGATGATAACGGTATCCAGCCGGACTGTTTTACAGCCGCTCGGAGGTGGTCTTCAAACGCTTCTGTAATAAGAGGCTCTCAGCCTAAGACCTCTCTCTCTGGGATTTTTCTGCGTTCTACTCTTCTCTTCATCGCATTTGCTAACATTATACCATGGGATTTTCATTTGTCAACACGTTCAAAAAAATGTATTGAAAATTTCTATCAGAACTTATTTGTTCTTACCACAGCATTTTTTATATTTTTTACCGCTTCCGCACGGACATGGATCGTTTGGATAAACTTTCTTTTCTACGTGGATTGTACGTGCGTTTTTCTGTTCTTTGTAAAGGACTTTTTTCTTTTCTTCTGTAAAAATCTTATCCCACTGTGGCAGTTCATACAGCCAGTCAGCTTTTGCATCTACCATGTTCTTGTAAAGCAGTTCTTTATCAAAAGCAAGACTTACCTCAGTGTCCTCATCCATTGTTTCAATTGGATTAGCCACTTTCAGGCTGTCATTGATTCCATCAAGGAATCCTGTCATTGTAAATACATTAATGCCATATTTTTCAGCAAGTTCCTTTACAGTTCCTTTTACTTCTTCGTCCGGATTCTCAAGCAGCTTTTCATAGATCTCTTTTTCAGTCTGGAAATAGGTTCCCCAGAATTTCTGCAGAGAAGCTTTATCCATCTCTTTCGAGTAAGCGGTATCTCTCCACTGTTCTAATAATGTACTCATACTGTAAATTCTCCTTTTTGTTCTTTATCACTTCATATATCATACAGCATTTTTCGACTGTTTGCAAAACATTTTCTTGTAGAAATTGTTTTTTATCTATATAATAGAGATAAAGTACAGTACGAAGGTGGTTGTTATGAAAAAATTCAAGCGTTTTGCGGCTCTTATCTGTGCAATTCTTCTGTTCCTGATGTACGTCAGCACTCTGGTATTTGCATTTATCGACAAATCCAGATCATTAGGACTTCTGAAAGCATCTGTTGCCTGCACGATTCTTGTGCCGGTTATGAGTTACGCCTACATCCTGGTTTATCGTCTGATTCACAGGAATGATGACGACTTTCACAGTGAATATTAACATCTCATACATAAAGCTCTGCCATCATCCAGGCAGGGCTTTTCTCTTCGCCGAATCTGCCACCGAATCGTTTTTTCTCCTGTTCTCTAATCTTCTGTCTCTTATTTAGATATTCTTCCATGGAAATGACTTCCTGTGTGCTGATATTCTTCTCTTTCTGCATATCTTGTTACCTCCTGTCTACAGTTTTTTCGTCTGTCTGCCTTCTGGTATAAGCCTCATCCGGCATTTCCCCGACATCTTTAATATATGTTCTTATTTTCTGATTTATGACTTTTTCTTTTTTATGATGATACCAGATTGCTACGTGCTTTACACTCTCGCAATCCTCAAAAACATTCATCATCTTTTTATTTTAAGAGTATAGCCGTGTTCTGTGACCTTACTATGGAGATTCTCTAAAAAAATCATAAGTTGTTTCTTAAGAAAATATGATTGACAACACCACGTCAATTCACTAAACTAGACATAGTGAGTAGTAAGAAAGGAAGAACATCATGAACAATTTGCAGATACCGGAGAATTACCATTCTCCACTTACGATCCGCGAGACTGAAGTGGCTATCAAAGAAGTAAAAGACCACTTTGAACGCGCACTTGCCAAATCTCTGCATCTGACGCGTGTATCCGCTCCTCTTTTCGTCCGCCCGGAATCCGGACTGAACGATAACCTGAACGGAGTAGAACGCCCGGTTGCATTTGGCATCAAAGAACAGGAAGACCGCGAAGTTGAGATCGTCCACTCTCTTGCAAAATGGAAACGTTACGCCTTAAAGCGCTACGGCTTTCATTCAGGAGAAGGACTTTATACTGATATGAGCGCTATCCGCCGAGATGAAGATACTGACAACATCCATTCCATCTATGTTGACCAGTGGGACTGGGAAAAAGTAATTTCCAAAGAAGAACGCAACATGGAGACACTGGAATACACTGTAGGAAAAGTATACAGTGCACTCAAAGAAACCGAAGCCTACATGGCACGCCGTTACAATTATATTGAAGAATTCCTTCCGGATGAAATCAGCTTCATCACATCCCAGGAACTGGAAACCATGTATCCGGACAAGACACCAAAGGAACGTGAATACCACTTTGCCAAAGCCAAAGGTGCCGTATTCATCAAACAGATCGGTAAGACCCTTGCCTCCGGACAGCGTCATGACGGACGTGCACCGGACTACGATGACTGGGAACTGAACGGTGATATCATCGTCTACTATCCGGTACTCGATATCGCACTGGAGCTTTCTTCCATGGGTATCCGTGTCGATGAAGATGCACTCCGCCGTCAGTTAAAGGAAGCCGGCTGCGAAGAACGCGCCGAGATGGATTTCCAGAAAGCATTACTGAACGGAAAACTTCCGTACACAGTCGGAGGCGGAATCGGACAATCCCGAATCTGTATGTTCTATCTCCGCAAAGCCCACATCGGAGAAGTCCAGTCCTCCATCTGGCCGGACGACGTCCTCGAAGAAGCCGCATCCCGCGGAGTGTACTTACTGTAATACATAACCAACCATTATCACAATTTGATAATTTACCATAAAAATGAGGCAGGACTTAAAAAAGCCCTGCCCCTTTTTTATATTCCTATTTATTTCTGAAGATGATATCATGTCTTCCCGGTCCATTAGAAACCATTGTGATCGGATATCCGATTTCTTTTTCGATAAACTCAATGTAGTTTCTGCAGTTCTCCGGAAGATCTTCGTATTTCTTGATTCCTCTGATGTCGCATTTCCATCCCGGAAGTGTCTTGAATACTGGTTTTGCTTTCTCAAGAAGATGTGTTGTCGGGAATTCTGTTGTAACTTCTCCGTCAATCTCGTATCCTACACATACCGGAATTTCATCCAGGTATCCAAGTACATCAACAACAGTAAATGCTACATCTGTAGCTCCCTGCATACGGCATCCATATTTGGATGCTACACAGTCAAACCATCCCATACGTCTCGGGCGACCGGTTGTTGCGCCGAATTCTCCGCCGTCTCCACCGCGTCTTCTAAGTTCATCTGCTTCTTCGCCAAAAATCTCACTTACAAAGGCACCTGCTCCTACTGCACTTGAGTATGCTTTACATACTGTAACGATCTGTTTGATCTCATACGGCGGGATTCCAGCACCGATCGCACCATAAGCTGCCAGTGTAGAAGAAGAAGTTACCATTGGGTAAATTCCATGATCCGGATCCTTTAATGTTCCAAGCTGTCCTTCAAGAAGGATTTCTTTTCCTTCCTTGAGGGCTTCGTCAAGATACAGAGAAACGTTACATACATACGGTGCTACCATTTCTTTGTATTCCATCAGTTCGTTATATAAATCATCAGGATTGATTAACGGTTTGTGATAAAGGTGTTCCAGCATAACATTCTTCTGCTCTGCTACACGGTTTACCTTTTCTCTAAGTTCAGCTTCGTCTTCAAAAAGCTCGCTGATCTGGAAACCGATCTTTGCATACTTGTCTGAATAGAACGGTGCAATACCAGACTTTGTAGATCCGAACGACTTTCCGCCCAGTCTCTCTTCCTCATATGCATCAAAATTCTTGTGATAAGACATCACCATCTGTGCACGGTCTGACACCAGAATCTTCGGCATCGGAACATCTCTGTCAATGATTGACTGGATTTCCTTGAAAAGAACCGGGATATCTACAGCGACACCATTGCCGATGATACTGGTTGTATGTCCGTAGAAAACTCCTGACGGTAATGTATGAAGAGCGAATTTGCCGTAATCATTGATAATTGTATGTCCGGCATTTGCTCCACCCTGGAAACGAATGATAATATCTGCTTTTTCGGCAAGCATATCTGTGATCTTACCTTTTCCTTCGTCTCCCCAGTTCGCACCTACTACTGCTTTAACCATAATAAATCCTCCTGCGTGTTCTTGGCTATCTGTGAAATATCTCCACAGTGTCATCCCTCTTTTCATCGGGATAACTCCTACTTATAAATATAATCAATGTCCCTTATAAAGACACCGATTGAATTATACTACATTTCAAATAAAAAGTACACTCTTATTTTCAGCTACTTCCCGAAAATTCCGCATTTTTCTTGATTTTACTGCTCTCTGAGTGTTTTCCTACATCAGCGGTGCCACAATTCTTAAAACCTGACCATATATTTTCACAAAAGTGCTCCGGTTTCTGACCTCCGTCATCGTCACCTTCTGGCATTTTGCAAGGGTCTCCTGGAAATCTTTTTCAATATCACGCACCACCGGATTGCGGTAAATGAAAACACCGCATTCAAAATGCAGATAAAGACTACGGTAATCCAGATTGATACTGCCTACTGTCGCCGTATCATCGTCTGAAGTAAATACTTTCGCATGGACAAATCCAGGCGTATATTCATAGATCTCTACCCCACCTGCGATCAGTTCCTCATAATAAGTCTTCGCAAGATAAAATGCATACGGCTTATCCGGAATATGTGGCATAATAATCTGCACTTCTATTCCACCTTTTGCAGCTCTTGTCAGCGCATCAATCATCTCATTGTCCAGGATCAGATACGGTGTCATAATATGCACATACTTCTTGGCATGATTCAGGATGTGGAAATACACTTCTTCTCCTACATTCTCATGGTCAAACGGACTGTCTCCATATGGGATGATGTAACCGTCTTTGCGGCTGAACCCCGGCTGCTTTTCTGTCAGATACTTTGCATAATCCTCCGGCTGTCTCTCCGTAATATTCCACATCTGCAGGAACATCATGGTAAAACTCTGCACGGCATCGCCTTCGATTTTGATCGCTGTATCTTTCCAGTGTCCGAACCGGACTTTCTTGTTGATATATTCATCTGCCAGATTGACACCTCCGGTAAATGCAACCTTTCCGTCAACCACACAGATTTTCCGGTGATCCCGGTTATTCTGGCTGGTAGAAAGGATGGGTACAATCGGTCCAAATTCCTTGCACTGGATTCCATATTCCCTGAGCTGCTTCGGATACTCATACGGCAAAAGGCTGATACTGCAGGTTCCGTCATACATCAGGCGTACTTCCACGCCCTCTTTCACCTTTTTACGCAGGACCTCCAGGACAGTGTCCCACACATATCCTTCTCCGATAATAAAATATTCCATGAAAATAAATTTTTCTGCCTTATTCAATTCCTCGATCAGAACCGGAAATTTGTCATCTCCCAGTGGAAAATACTGTGCCTGTGAGTTCCCATAAGTCGGAAATCCCACCTGGTTATAAAGAAAATGTGACAGATTGGCATTCGCAACCCTTCCACCTTTCATCGCATGGACGACATATTCATTCTGCTGCATATAAGGTTCAGTCTCCACTCGAAGCTTCTCCAGTCTGGCACCCAGATATTTAGTTCCGATCCCTGCTTTTGTAAACAGATAAAATCCAACTCCGACCACCGGGACAAGGAACACAAACAGGATCCACGTCATCTTAAACGCCGGATTCCCTTTTTCATTAAAAATATAAATCGCTGTAATAAAGGAGAGAAGGGACATCACTCCGTTCATATAGGTACTGTAATTTCCCAGATATGTAAAAGTGAGAACCATAATACCAATCTGAAGAAGAATCAGCAGAAGAATAATCGCGGTATGGCTGTACACTGCACCAAATACTTTTGTCTTGGCACGTTCTTTGACTGACTTGCTGGTATCATGGTATTTTGTAAATTCTCTCATGCGCGGTCTTCCTCTCTTTAGATACTATTCTATATCGTAACACAATTTTTATTCTTTCACAACATTCCAGCTGCTTATAATCGTACAACACTTCCTTATTTTTGTTGTTTTTCTGGTTCTTTTATAAATATTTTACTTTCCCTTTTCAAATAAAAGTATTACAATAAAATTATTCATGTATACTATATTTCATGACGAACTATCTCATCTGCCATATCTGACAGGACGAGATCAAGAAAGGAGCAGCAACATGGCTAAAAATTTTGGTAAAATCCTGCTCGGACTGACTGCCGCAGGCGCAGCTGGTGCCGGTGCATATTACTGGTTAAAGAACCGACATAATGAAGAACCGGAAGACGAGTTCGATGACTCTTTTGAAGAGGATGATTTTGAACTGGATGATGATCTTGGCGAAGTGCCTGAGCGTGGTTACACAACTCTTACTCCATCTTCTGCAAAGGAAGAAACCTCTGAAGAGTCTGAAGAAAAAACTGACGATGCAGAAGCCGGACCAGAAGCCGCTTCCCAGACACCGGAAACTGATTCCGAAGAATCCGATCCGGCTTCAGAAGAAGTTTAAGAAAGAACTTTTCTTACAGCTTATCATTTTCTGCATAAAACCAAAACCCGGAAGAATTTTTCATTCTTACCGGGTTTTTCATTGCCATTTCTTTTCAAAAACTGTCGACTAACACATTATTTGCAATTAAATTCTGAGCAAGACTGCTTTCTTTATTTTGGCAGCTTGAATGAACTCTTCAGCGAAACGATTCTGTTAAATACCAGATGTTCTTTAGACGAATCATGAGAATCCACGCAGAAATATCCCTGACGTACAAACTGGAAGCTTTCATATGCTTTTGCATCTGCAAAGTTTGATTCTACAAAGATTTCTTTCTCTGTAAGAGAATTCGGATTCAGGTTCAGGGAACCGTCTTCTTTATTGTAGACACCCTTTTCTTCGTCGATCAGATTCTCATACAGTCTTACGGTTGCCGGAAGTGCTGTACTTGCCTCTACCCAGTGGATCGTTCCTTTTACTTTTCTTCCTGTGAATCCGGAACCGCTCTTTGTCTCCGGATCATAAGTACAATGTACAACAGTTACATTACCATCTTCATCCTTTTCAAATCCTGTACAAGTTACAAAGTAAGCATTCATCAGACGTACTTCGTTGCCTGGGAACAGACGGAAATATTTCTTCGGAGGCTCTTCCATAAAGTCTTCTCTCTCAATATAAAGCTCTCTTCCAAATGGAAGCTGACGGCTTCCAAGTTCTTCATTCTCAAGATTATTCGGTGCATCCAGATATTCAATCTGTCCTTCCGGATAGTTATCGATCACAAGCTTGATCGGATCAAGGACTGCCATCATACGTGCTCTCTTAAGCTTCAGATCCTCACGGATGCAGTACTCGAGCATTGCATAATCTACAGAGCTCTGTGCTTTGGAAACTCCGCACAGGTCAACGAACATCTTGATAGATTCCGGTGTGAATCCACGGCGACGAAGTGCTGCGATAGAAACCAGTCTCGGATCATCCCATCCGTCTACGATCTTATCTTCTACAAGTTTCTTGATGTAACGCTTTCCTGTAACTACGTTCGTCAGGTATAATTTTGCAAATTCGATCTGACGCGGTGGATTTGCAAATTCACATTCTCTTACTACCCAGTCATAAAGCGGTCTGTGATCTTCAAATTCCAGTGTACAGATAGAATGAGTGATTCCTTCGATTGCATCCTCGATCGGATGTGCAAAGTCATACATCGGGTAGATGCACCACTTATCACCGGTATTATGATGTGTCATACGGGCTACACGGTAGAGGATCGGATCTCTCATATTGATATTCGGTGATGCCATATCTATCTTCGCACGGAGAACCTTCTCTCCGTCTGCATACTTGCCTGCACGCATATTTTCAAAAAGCTCCAGGTTCTCTTCCACACTTCTGTCACGGTACGGGCTGTCTTTTCCCGGCTCTGTCAAAGTTCCTCTGTACTCACGGATCTGATCCGCTGTCAGGTCACAGACATAAGCTTTTCCTTTCTTGATCAGTTTGATCGCATACTCATACATCTGATCAAAATAATCAGATGCAAAGTAAAGGTGATCTCCCCAGTCAGCACCCAGCCACTTGATATCCGCTTTGATAGACTCAACGAACTCAGTCTTTTCCTTTGTCGGGTTGGTATCATCAAAACGCATATGGAATGTTCCGTTATATTTCTGTGCAAGTCCGTAGTTTAAAAGGATAGACTTTGCATGTCCGATGTGAAGGTATCCGTTCGGTTCCGGTGGGAAACGGGTACATACATGATCGTATACGCCTTCTGCAAGATCTTTTTCAATTTCCTGTTCTATAAAATTCTTTGATACAGCTTCTTCTGCCATTGAAGTTCCTCCTCGCATCTCTCTATTACTTCATAATCTGCCATTATATGGCAGTCTTTTTCTTGTCATGCATCTCAATCATTGTCCTGTGGACAGTTTTGATTCATGTCCTTTAGTTTATCACACTTTCTACACACGGACAAGTGAAAAAAAAGCAGACATTGTACCTTCCAACCGGAAATACAACTCTGCTTCTTAAATATATAAGCTGCCTAGCGGAATCGAACCGCCGACCTCCGCCTTACCAAGGCGACGCTCTACCGACTGAGCCAAGGCAGCCTGCGCATTTTCGCGACTCATTTAATATAGCATATCACTGCTTTGCTTGTCAACAATTTTAAAACTATATTTTTACTTTTTTTCAGACCGGCGCTTTTCTTCCAGAAGCTGGCGTGCTTTCGCTTTGATCCGCTGCAGGGCATTGTCGATCGTCTTCGGACTTTTGTCCATAAATTCTGCAATCTTCAGATACTCCATTCCCTGTAGATGAAGATACAGCACCTTTCGCTCCAGCTTACTTAATTTTTCTTTCAGTTCCTCTTCAAATGCATTCGTATACTCTTCTCCAAGAATCATCAGCTCCGGATTACTCTCTTTCCCTGCTTCGATCGTATCTACTATGGAAAGCCCGTTCTCCTCCGGATTGTCACTGGCAGACGCGTAAATCGACACATAGGAATTGAGCGGCAGATGTTTTTTCCGCTGTGAAGCCTTAATCGCCGTATACATCTGGCGTGACACACAAAGTCCGGCAAAACTTGAAAAGCTTGCACCTTCTTTCGGATCATAATCCTGCACCGCTTTAAAAAGACCGATCATCCCCTCCTGGATCAGATCATCATTTTCTCCGCCCCACAGATACATGGCACGCGCTTGTTTGCGTACCATGTCTTTGTATTTTTCCATCAGATAATCCGTGATCTCGGTCTTACCTTCCCGAAGCAGTTCAATCAGCTGCTCATCCGTCATTTTCCCCAGATCCATTTTCATTCTCCGATTTTCCTAACTCATGCGCTGACGCACGATCTCATAGGCAAGGACACCTGCTGCCACAGACGCATTCAGGGAGTCAATATCTCCCTTCATCGGAATGGCTGCAGTCATATCACAGGTTTCTTTTACCAGACGTCCAACACCTTCGCCTTCGTTTCCGATCACCAGACCAATCGGTCCTTTCAGATTCACGCGGTACATCACATCCCCATCCATATCTGCACAGACGAACCAGAGTCCCTTTTCTTTCAGTTCTTCCATGGTTTTCACCAGATTGGTGACTTTTGCTACCGGTGTGTAATTCAGCGCACCTGCTGATGTCTTTGCAACGGTTGCAGTAAGACCTGCTGCGCGGTGCTTCGGAATGATCACACCATGCGCACCTGCAAGATTGGCAGTACGGATGATCGCGCCGAGATTATGTGGATCCTCAATATTGTCCAGAAGGATCAGGAAAGGATCTTCCCCTTTCTGTTTTGCAAGCTCCAGCATATCTTCCACCTGTGCATACTCGTAAGCCGCTGCCTGTGCAATGACCCCCTGATGTCTTCCGGTCTCTGAAATCTGGTTCAGACGTTCTTTGGTTACAAAATTCAGGATCGTATCATGCTTTTTTGCTTCTCTTACGATACTTCTGATCGGTCCGTCCTGACATCCGTCAAGAATATATACTTTGTCAATCGGTTTCCCGGAGCGAAATGCTTCCATTACTGCATTTCTTCCCTCGATCTGCTGACTGTTCATCTTTTTTTCTTCCATTCTATTTCTCCTGCTTCTTTTCTTCTTCGCATTCGCTTAAGTGATCCAGACCGATCTTGATCAGATCTGCCATTCTTTTCCATTCTCTTTTCAGGTAAAGCCATCCCATCAACGCTTCAAATCCGGTTGCACGTCGGTAATCGGTCAGTGACTGGTTCTTTGCCGGCGATACTGATTTAGCATTTCGGCCTCTTCTGTAAACAGCATGCTCTTCTTCAGTAAGCAATGGCTGAAGGGCACGCATCATCTCTGACTGGGCAGACGCCTGCACCATACTGCTTGTCTCCTGATGTAATTTTTTTACCTGTTTATTTCCTTCGCTGATCACCTTTGTCTTGATGATCAGATCATAAATGCTGTCCCCTATATAAGCCAGGGTAAGAGGTGAATAGCCTTCCGGCTCCACCTCTTTCATCTCAAGCACTTCTTTTATATAGTCAGCAATTTCAAATTCTACGCTTTTTTCCATTGTACTCCTTCTCTGGTATCCTTCAGGATAATTCCCTTTTCCAGAAGCTCGTCACGGATTGCATCGGCTCTTGCAAAATCTTTTGCTTTTCTTGCTGCCTGACGCTCTTCGATCAGTTTCTCAATATCTGCATCCAGAAGTTCTTCCTTCTTATCCAGGATCAGTCCCAGGACATCACCGAGTTTTACGATTCTGTCCAGTAATCCCCGGAGATATTCCTTTGAGCTTTCTGCTGTCGCAGTGGTATTTGCATATTTTACAAGTTCAAAGATTGCTGCGATTGCGTCTGCTGTATTGAAATCATCATCCATTGCTTTTTCAAATTCTTCTACATATGCATCAGTTTTTGAAAATGCTTCTTTTTCTTCGGCACTCATCTCTTCTGCTGCCACTGAAGCGATAAGATGTTTCAGATTATCGGTTGCATTGAGAATTCTCTCCAGACCGTTCTTGGATGCTTCCATCAGCTCTGCACTGAAGTTCAGCGGGCTTCTGTAATGTGCACTCAGCATGAAGAAACGAAGCACCTGGAGGTCATACTGCTCGCTGATCTCTCTTACCGTACGGAAGTTTCCGAGTGATTTTGACATCTTGCGGTTGTCAATGTTCAGGAATGCATTGTGCATCCAGTATCTTGCAAATTCTTTACCGTTAGCGGCTTCACTCTGTGCGATTTCATTTTCATGATGTGGGAATATCAGATCTTCTCCACCTGCATGGATATCAATCTGTTCGCCAAGATATTTCCTCGACATCACAGAACACTCAATATGCCATCCCGGACGTCCGTCTGACCATGGTGACTTCCAGAAAGGTTCTCCTTCTTTTTTCGGCTTCCAGAGTACGAAATCCAGCGGATCTTCTTTTTCATCCTCACCGCTTACCAGAAGAGAACGTCCACCGGAACGGAGATCATCCAGATTCTTGTGGGATAATTTTCCATAGTCTTTAAATTTTCTTGTGCTGAAATAAACGGTTCCGTTCTTTTCATAAGCATAACCCTTGTCGATCAGTTCAGAGATCATCTCTACCATACCGCAGATCTCCTCTGTAGCAAGCGGATGCTTGGTTGCAGGCTTTACATTCATTCCTGCCATATCTTTTTTGCACTCTGCAATATAGCGCTGTGAAATTTCCTGCGCGGATACCTGTTCTTCAATTGCCTTTTTGATGATCTTGTCATCCACATCTGTGAAGTTCGATACATAATTGACATCGTATCCTTTGTATTCAAAATAACGGCGGACGGTATCAAATACGATCATCGGTCTTGCATTACCGATATGGATGTAATTGTATACGGTCGGTCCGCAGACATACATTCTTACCTTTCCTTCTTCCAGAGGAACGAATTCTTCTTTCTTTTTCGTAAGTGTGTTAAATACTTTCATAAAGCTACTCCTTCTTTTTTCTATGCTTCCTCGATTATTTTTTCTTTCGCGAGTTTTTCTTTCAATGCTTTCAGCTCTTTCTTCAGACGGATATTGTCAGTCTGAAGCTGACGGATATCATTCAATACCGGATCTGGCAGATGGATCTGATCCAGGTCAGCACTCGGAACTTTCTGGTCACCCATGCGTACAATTCTTCCCGGGACACCGACAACGGTACAGTTCGGAGGTACTTCCTCGATAACAACAGATCCTGCTCCGATCTTGGAATTCTTTCCAATTGTAAAGGAACCGATGACCTTCGCACCGGCACTGACCATAACATTGTCTTCCAGCGTTGGATGGCGCTTACCCTGCTCTTTTCCTGTACCACCCAGGGTTACTCCCTGATACAGTGTAATATTATCACCCAGGATTGCAGTCTCGCCGATGATAACGCCACTTCCATGGTCGATAAAAAGCCCCTTTCCAATGGTTGCTCCCGGATGGATCTCAATTCCTGTCTTTCTGACACCACGCTGTGACACCCACCGTGCCAGAAAATAGTGTTTTTTCAGATACAGCTTATGTGCGATCCTGTAATGAAGCATTACCTTAAAGCTTGGATACAGAAGTACTTCTATATCCGATTTGATAGCCGGATCTCGTTCTTTTACTACTTTGATTTCTTCTTTGATATAGGAAATAACTCCCATTTCATTCACCTCTGATTTGGAATTTCCTGTGAAATAAAAAAACTCCGTCTCAAAAAGAGACGAAGTTTCCGCGGTTCCACTCTAAATTAAAAGCAGCTCTCCTGCTTTTCTCTCACGGCCTGTAACGTCTGCCACACGTACCCGGCTACTTGTAAAATCTTCACTTTCACGTTCGCCCGGTCAACTCCCGAATGCACTTCATCATCCCTGCTCCCAGATCTGCTTTCAGCCGATGACAGATCCTCTCTGATGGAACTCTGAGGATAACTACTCTTTTCGTTCTCCGTCTTTTCAGTTTCATTCATGTCTAGTACATATAGTATGCGATTTTTTCTATTTTGTCAACCCGCTTATCAGACAATCTCGTTGATAAAAACAGGAGAAAACGGCATCAATTTACTGATTTCTTCTTTGAATTCTGCTGAAAAGATCTCTTTTTCTTCCTCTTCAATCTTTTCCAGCTCTTTATAGCCAAATACAATCGATGTAAGCGCATCAATACTGATCTTCTGCACAGCATCATCTTTGCCGGTGTGTGCTGTCCTTGTCCGGACTACAAGATGTTCTTCATTGCCTTTTAGCATAAACAGACAGTTATTTTCCCGGATAATCGGATCATACAGAACAAACTCCAGATCCATCTCTTCTTTGCACACCATTGAAGACAGAAGACTTTCTACATTCAAAAGCCGTGCCATGATCAACGGTTTTTTCTTTTCTTCTTTTTTGAGGATGACTCCTGCCTTATCAAAAACATCTTCATATCCCTTTCGGAGCAATGGCTCTCTTACTGCAAGCCCATCTTCTTCATCAAAAACAAGGATTCCTCGCATCTCTCCATCCTGCTCTGCGATCAGGATTCCGCCTTTTTCACTTTCCTGTTCCTTCAAAAGGCGCATATAATAAGCTGCATCCCGTTTGGTATATACCTGTATTTTCTGTTTTTCCAGAACTTCTTCCGCAAAATCTCCCAGCTTTTTACAGTCTTTTTCCTCTGCCTTTCTGAGTCTCACGCCGGAATCGTTCTGCAATTCCACGATCTTCTGTATTGTCAGTTCTTTCCCGTCTGTTCCTTTTGCACTCCACACATCGGCTGCATAGATAAACCGGTAATTATGTGGATAGTAAATTTTCTCACTTGCGGGCATCAGGAAAAAGAATGGCATTTTTTGCTGATACAGATCTCTTGCTGTCTTGCTTAATAATTCTGCCATATAACCTCTGTGCCGATAAAGAGGCTCTGTTGCAACTGCAACAATGTATCTGCTCTCTACTGCCTTTTTCCCCATCTGTATTACATAAGGATTCAGCTGCATCATCGCCCGGATATCGTGATCTGTCTCGATCACATAGATTTCGTTATTCTTCGTCTTTTCTGTGTAATAGTAGTCCAGAAATTCTTTCGTATCTTCTGTAAATACCTGTTCCCACAGTGTTCTTGTAAGCCCACGTTCTTTCGACTTCAGTTTTTTCAGTATCTTCATTTTACTTTTTCGCCGTGCCTTTCTATTCAGACTTGATCTACATCTGTCTTGCTGCACAACCTCCACAGCCTGCGCAGCCACCTGCAGGTGCTGCTACGTCTACACTGCTGAAATTAGTCAGTTTTTCGATTGCACAGATTGCCTGTGAAGAAATTCCTTCCCCACTTCCGGTAAATCCAAGACCTTCTTCCGTCGTTGCCTTGACATTTACCTGATTCGTTTCAATATGCAGTGCTTCTGCAATATTCTTTTCCATCTGCTCGATATGTGGGCGCATCTTCGGTCTCTGCGCAATGATCGTCGCATCAATATTCTCAATTACATACATATGATCATCCAGCAGCTTTCCTACATGCTCCAGAAGCTTAATACTGGAAATTCCTTTGTATGCAGGATCTGTATCCGGAAAATGCTTTCCGATATCTCCAAGTGATGCCGCCCCAAGCAGGGCATCCATGATTGCATGCAGAAGTACGTCTGCATCCGAATGTCCAAGAAGCCCCTTTTCATATGGGATCTCCACCCCACCAAGAATCAGCTTTCTTCCTTCTGTCAGTTTATGAACATCATATCCCATTCCAACACGCATCTTCTACACTTCTCCTTCCTGTCTGTCATCTGCTTTTTTGTCGCTCTTTTCTTCCGGCACCTCTTCTGCTTTCTTATCTTCTTTGTCCTCCACAGTTTTCTTTTCTTCGTCTTTTACCGCTTCTGTATCATCTTCTGCTTTCTTTTTCTCTTTTTCACCGTCTTCCGCTTTTTCTTCAGCAGCTGTTTCTTTCCTTTCCTCTTTATCCGCAGACTTCTCTTCTTTTGTATCAGCTCCTACATGAACGTCTGCAACTCCTTTCCCTGAAGAAACCTTTTTTGCCGCTTCTTCGCCATCTTCGTTTTCTTCTGCCCCTGCAATTGTACCCTGAATTTCTGCTTTTGTCTCTTTTACGATTGTTCTTATATTCCAGATAATCGTAGCCAGTCCAAACAGTGCAAAAAATACTCCGACCAGAATAAAAAGGATCTGGTTTTTCGGTTCTCCGACAATTGTGTCCTTCACAAGTGATATGCCGGTATATACCAGATATGCGCCGATTGCAGCCATGATGATCTGCTTTGTCTTAGATGTCATATGAAAATTCCTCCGTTTTGTCGTAATCTAGGGATATTTTATCACATCTTTGGGGGATTGCATAGGTTTTGTTGGGAGGCAGGTGAAATGGTGCGGGTGTTCAGAGGGGACGCAGGAGGAGAAAAAATATCCCACCGGATTCCTTTGTCCAAACATGGAATCTGGTGGGATATTTTTTCTCCTCCTGCTGACTTTCTCTGAAAAGACGGCAGCGCTTGGGAGCGGCTGCCTGGGAAATGTTGAGTTTAAGCACCTATGCAATTGGGGATTTATCAATGGCTTTTGTATTGGAGGGGTACTTTGTTGGGAAATTTTAAGGCAATGGATCGCTTGTAGTTTAATATTTGTGAATTTTATAGTTTGAGTATAAAAGTTGGAATATGGCAAATGATATTCAGCGTTTCATGAATGATAATATAGATATAACGCAAAAAGAAGCCCCACACAAGGGCTCCTTCTTGTAGTAGCGGGAACTGGATTTGAACCAGCGACACCGCGGGTATGAACCGCGTGCTCTAGCCAACTGAGCTATCCCGCCATATGATATGTTTTTGTACCAGCTCTTCAGAGCTGTGTGCATCGCACGAAGTGCTCGTCACATTTCGCGTTCAATGTTTTCGACTTTAAAAAACTTTCTCGCGAAATGGGACCAATAGGGCTCGAACCTATGACCCTCTGCTTGTAAGGCAGATGCTCTCCCAGCTGAGCTATGATCCCATATGTTCGTCCGTTTTACAACCGACTTCGTTATTATACAATTATCTACTTCTAAATGTCAACTATTTTTTTCATTTTTTTGTTTTATTTTTACCATTTTTCATTCGATACCATTGAACAGACAAGCGCCGGAAAAAGAATCGTTTAGATTCTTTTTCCAGCGACCGCCCACACAACCTATATCATTCAACATTTTCGCATAAATCAGAAAAATCTCCGGATTGCTCCGAAGATCTTTCTGATTATATTTTACATAGAGGATATGTCTTATACAATTCCCTGAGCCTGCATTGCGTCTACAACTTTTTCAAATCCGGCAATGTTAGCACCTACTACATAGTTTCCTTCTGCTCCGTAACGTTTTGCTGCGTCTGCTGCGTTGTGGCAGATATTTACCATGATGTTCTGAAGTTTTGCATCAACTTCTTCGAATGTCCAGCTGAGACGTTCGCTGTTCTGTGACATCTCAAGTGCTGATGTGGCAACACCACCTGCATTAGAAGCTTTACCAGGTGCAAATAATACACCGTTCTCCTGCAGATACTGTGTAGCTTCCAGTGTGGTAGGCATGTTAGCTCCTTCTGCTACTGCGAAGCATCCGTTTGCAACAAGCTGTTTTGCATCTTCCAGATGAAGTTCGTTCTGTGTTGCACAAGGAAGAGCGATATCAACTTTTACTGACCATACACCGCGTCCTTCATGATATTCTGAATTTGGACGGTAGTTCTTGTATTCTGTAAGTCTTGCTCTCTTCACTTCTTTGATTTCTTTCAGTGCTGCAACATCGATTCCTTCCGGATCATAAACCCATCCTGTAGAGTCGCTGCATGTTACAACTTTTGCACCCATCTGCTGTGCTTTTTCAATTGCGTAAATAGCAACGTTACCGGCTCCGGAAACAGCAACTGTCTTGCCAGCGATGTCTTTTCCTGCAAGTTTGAGCATTTCGCGTGTAAAATACAGAAGTCCGTATCCTGTAGCTTCTGTACGTGCAAGGGATCCACCGTAGCTGAGTCCTTTACCTGTAAGAACACCTTCTGATAATCCACGGATTCTCTTGTACTGTCCATACATATATCCGATCTCTCTTGCACCTGTTCCGATATCTCCGGCCGGTACATCTGTGTCTGCTCCGATATATTTGCAAAGCTCTGTCATAAAGCTCTGGCAGAATGCCATAACTTCACGATCTGATTTTCCTTTCGGATCGAAATCTGATCCACCTTTACCTCCACCGATCGGAAGACCTGTCAGAGAGTTTTTGAAGATCTGTTCGAATCCAAGGAATTTGATAATTCCGATATTTACTGAAGGATGAAGACGCAATCCTCCTTTATATGGTCCAATTGCACTGTTAAACTGTACACGGTATCCTGTATTAACCTGAACCTGACCTTTATCATCTACCCACGGTACGCGGAATTTGATCTGTCTTTCCGGCTCAACAAGTCTTTCAAGAAGAGCGTCTCTTCTGTATTCTTCTTCATGAGCTTCTACAACTGCACGAAGAGATTCCAGAACCTCTTTTACTGCCTGATGAAATTCTGGTTCATCTGGGTTTTTCTTTACTACAAGTTCAATTACTTCATCAACATAAGACATACTACTCAATACCTCCTGAATGTTCTTTTACAAAAATGTGACTTTGCACACTTCTTTGCTAAAAAAAGAGGGACAAACAAATGTCTGTCCCTCCGGAACACCTTTGTTCTTTAACAGAGTAAAGCATTCAGGCGCCTGTGTCAAGATTTTTTTGCATATTTTTCAATTTTTATGAATTTCCACTACATTTTTGTTTCAAATACAGCTGATTTTCATTTTTTTTCTTGATACTTCTTCTCTTTTTTGCAAGTTCGTGTCGACAATCTTGCATTTTCGTCTCATTCGAAGCATTTTATTCCAGATTTCCCGTCTTATTTGAAATATTTCACACCAGATTCAAAGATCTTCATATCCTGTTCACCATAAATATTGATTGCCACGGAATCTGCACGACGTTCTGAATGTGCCATCTTACCAAGCACACGGCCATCCGGACTTGTAATACCTTCAATTGCGCGATAAGAGCCATTGACGTTCCATTCTTCGTCCATAGATACATTTCCGTCAAGGTCACAGTACTGTGTTGCAACCTGTCCGTTTGCAAAGAGCTTGTCAAGCCATTCTTCACTTGCAACAAAACGTCCCTCTCCGTGGGATGCCGGATTGGTATAAACTCCGCCAAGCTCTGCCCCCTGCAGCCATGGTGACTTGTTGGTAACAACTTTCGTGTAAACCATCTTGGAAATATGGCGTCCGATGGTATTGTAGGTCAGTGTCGGAGAATCCGGTGTCTGTCCCACAACTTCTCCGTAAGGAACCAGACCAAGTTTAACCAGTGTCTGGAATCCGTTACAAATACCAAGTACAAGACCATCTCTTTCGTTCAGAAGTTTTTCTACTGCTTCTTTGAGTTTTGCATTCTGGAATGCAGTTGCAAAGAATTTTGCTGAACCATCTGGTTCGTCACCAGCTGAGAATCCGCCCGGGAACATGATGATCTGGGATTTTGCAATTTCTTTTTCAAATGTATTCACAGAATCTACGATATCTGCTGCATCCATGTTACGGAATACTTTTGTGATGACCTTTGCACCTGCTCTTTCAAATGCTTTTGCACTGTCATACTCACAGTTTGTTCCCGGGAATACCGGAATAAATACAGTCGGCTGTGCAATCTTGTGTCCGCAGATCACAATGTCTTTTGTATCATACAGCGGAGATTCTACCTTTTCGTCAGAAGCTTCGTCAGATACCGTACGGAATACCTGTTCCAGAGTTCCTGTCCATGCATCTTCTGCTTCTTTCAGTGTGATTTCTGTATCTCCAAATGCGAATTTCGCATCATCTGTCACTTCACCGATCACAGTGTAAGAAATGGAGAGTTCTCCAACCTTGTCTGCCGGAACTTCTGCTACGATGTCACCGAATGCAGGTGCAAAAAGTTCTCTTGCATCCATGCTGTGTTCGATCTTCACACCCATTCCGTTACCGAATGCCATCTTACTGACAGCCGCGATCACTCCATGGCGGTCAAGTGCGTAAGCCGATACGATCTTTCCGTTGTGGATATCATCAGCGAACTTACCGTACTGATCCATTACCTGTTCATATACCGGAAGCTCATATTCATCTTTTTCAATCTTCATCCATACAAGTTTATTACCTGCTTTTTTCAGTTCCGGAGTAATGATATCTCCTTCTTTGGCAATGTCAACTGCAAAGGATACCAGTGTCGGCGGTACATCGATATGTTCAAATGTTCCGGACATGCTGTCCTTTCCTCCGATTGACGGAAGTCCGTAAGCAATCTGTGCCTTATATGCACCAAGCAGTGCTGCAAATGGCTGACTCCATCTTTCCGGATCCTCTGTCATTCTGCGGAAATATTCCTGGAATGTAAAACGGATCTTGCTGTAATCTCCACCACAAGCCACGATCTTAGCCATAGACTCTGTGACAGCATAGACAGCTCCGTGATACGGACTCCAGCTTGACAGATACGGATCAAATCCATAACTCATCATCGTAACGGTATCGCATTTACCATGCATAACCGGAAGCTTTGCAACCATACTCTGCGTCTCTGTCATCTGGTATTTTCCACCGTGAGGCATGAAAACTGAGCCTGCTCCGATGGATCCGTCGAACATCTCAACCAGACCTTTCTGCGAGCATACATTCAGATCTTTCAGAGTATCCAGCCATTTTTCTTTTACATCGCCAACCTCAACCTGTTTCTTAAGGATGGTATCTTCTCTTGAAGGAATATCAACTTTAACCGTTGTCTCCTGGTGTGCACCGTTGGTGTTCAGGAAGGCACGGGAAATATTTACAATCTCTTTTCCTCTCCATGAAAGAACAAGTCTCGGATCTTCGGTAACAACTGCAACCTTTACCGCCTCCAGATTCTCTTCTTTTGCATAGCCAAGGAATTCATCTACATCCTTCGGATCTACCACAACAGCCATACGCTCCTGGGATTCAGAAATTGCAATCTCTGTTCCGTCAAGACCTGCATATTTTTTCGGTACTTTGTCCAGATTGATCTGAAGACCATCTGCAAGTTCTCCGATTGCAACAGATACTCCGCCTGCTCCGAAGTCATTACACTTCTTGATCAGCTTGCTGACTTCTTCTCTGCGGAACATTCTCTGGATTTTACGTTCGGTCGGCGCATTACCCTTCTGAACCTCAGCTCCACATGTCTCGATGGATTCTTCGGTATGAACTTTGGAAGAACCGGTTGCTCCACCACAGCCATCACGTCCGGTACGTCCGCCAAGAAGAATGATGATATCTCCCGGATCCGAATTTTCACGGATAACTGCACGTCTCGGAGCAGCACCCATAACCGCACCGATCTCCATTCTCTTTGCCACATAATCCGGATGATAGATCTCTTTTACCAGTCCGGTTGCAAGTCCGATCTGATTACCATATGAGCTGTATCCGTGTGCTGCACTACGCACCAGTTTCTTCTGCGGCAGTTTTCCTTTCATCGTCTCTTTTACAGATACGGTCGGATCTGCTGCACCGGTTACACGCATTGCCTGGTATACATAAGTACGTCCTGACAGCGGGTCACGGATTGCTCCACCAAGGCAGGTAGCTGCACCACCAAATGGTTCGATCTCGGTCGGATGGTTGTGCGTCTCGTTCTTGAAGTTGACAAGCCACTCTTCTTCCACACCATCTACTTCAACCGGGACAACGATACTGCAGGCATTGATCTCATCGGATTCTTCCTGATCCTGAAGTTTGCCTTCTTTTTTCAGCTTCCGCATTGCCATCAGTGCAAGATCCATCAGGCATACAAATTTGTCTTCGCGTCCTTTAAAGATCTCACTGTGTGTCTGAAGGTATTCTTTATAAGTATCTTCCATCGGCTTTCTGTAATCGCCATCACCGAAGGATACTTCTGTAAGTTCTGTTGAGAATGTAGTATGACGGCAGTGGTCAGACCAGTAAGTATCCAGAACACGGATCTCTGTCATAGATGGATCTCTGTGTTCCTCCACTTTGAAATAATTCTGGATGTGCTGGAAATCCTTGAATGTCATAGCAAGTCCAAGAGAACTGTATAACTCTTTCAGTTCCGCTTCCGGCATATCTTTGAATCCGTCAAAAATCTTTACATCTGCAGGTTCCTCGAATTTCGTAACCAGTGTCTCCGGTTTTTCAAGTCCTGTCTCTCTGGAATCCACCGGGTTGATGCAGTGTGCCTTGATAGCTTCCATCTCTTCTTCGCTGATCTCACCTTCGATCACATAAGTGGTCGCTGTCTTGATAACCGGCAGCTCATCCTCTTTGATAAACTGTACGCACTGAACAGCAGAATCTGCTCTCTGGTCAAACTGTCCAGGAAGAAATTCTACAGAAAAAATGTGGTCACTTTCTTCGCGCGGGAAGTCCTCTCTGTAAAGCACATCTACCGGTGGTTCTGCAAACACACCGTTGCATGCTCTTTCAAATGTTGCATCAGAAAGATTTTCCACATCATAGCGGATCAGTACACGTACATTCTTCACCGTCTTAATTCCAAGATAACTCTTCACCTCATGGCGAAGTTCTTTAGCCTGTACTGCAAATTCTGGTTTTTTCTCCACATATACACGTTTTACGCCCATAATTTCCTCCATTAGCTTTGATAGTAATATTGAAACCGCATGCCTTGATCCGGCATAACGGCAGTTTCCTCGATTTTTATTTTACCACATCACCTTTTATAAGTACAATAAATATAACTAAATCTTTTTATAAGTATATCTTATTTATTACAATTACCGTGAATCGCATCTCTTATTTATCTTTTTCTGGACAATACTGCAGACAAAAGATACGATTAAAAACACAGCAAAAATACTTCCGATCCTCATCACCATATCATAGAAAAAGCCCTCCGGAAGCATCCGGATCATATAGTCTTCTGCCGGATCAAGGATCCATAAGTTATTGTTAAAGAAAATATGATGAAAGATCACGAAATATTTGTTAAAGTCTCTTGAGAACAGAAATCCTGCCACCGCGGTAAGTGCCAGAAATACCGCCAGCACCCGCTGATACATCTGCGGGATCAGTCTCTTCCAGTCTGCTTTCATAAGCACAAGTGCCGCCATTGAAAAAAGCAGTACGATGATCGCTCCCCTCCGGATTGCAAGTCCGCCAAGAAAAAGTCCCTGCACATCTGCCATATGAAGCCGGTCCTTCTCATTGAAAAAATCCTGTATATTTCCTTCCACTTCCGTCTCAATACTCAGTTTCTTCTCGTTGCCCCGCAAATAAGACATCATGAATTTTGTCACCTTCATGATATCCGGCATCTCCATATAAAGTTCATCCGCTACCTTATATTTTTCATATTCTTTTTCATAAAAATTCCAGTCTCCGTATGCACCGATCTCAAAACTGCTGATCAGCAGGATCACGATCAGTGAAATACTCGGCAAAATCGCCAGGATTTTATGCAGCCATTTCTTTTTTGCCATCCTTTTTCTCCTTCTCTTTTTTGTCTATAGTTTAGCAACCCTGTCTTCATTTGTCAAAAATGGTTTTCTCTTGAAATTTCATTTTTTATCACTTATAATACTAATAGGTTTTATAAGGAGGACTAATAATGGATATCAACTATGAATTATATAAAGTATTTTATTATGTTGCAGACACGCTCAGCTTTTCTGAGGCTTCCAAGCAGCTCTTTATTTCACAGTCCGCTGTCAGCCAGTCCATTAAAGCACTGGAAAAGAAACTGGATCAGGTTCTTTTCATCCGAAGCACAAAAAAAGTTCAGCT
The DNA here is from genome assembly GCF_025149785.1 of Coprococcus comes ATCC 27758. GTDB lineage: Bacteria > Bacillota > Clostridia > Lachnospirales > Lachnospiraceae > Allocoprococcus > Allocoprococcus comes. Next base: position 2,118,803 of record NZ_CP102277.1, read on the forward strand.
CACCCCGGAAGGCGAGATCCTTCTGCGTCATATCGAACCGGCGATCAATCTGATCAAGCGCGGGGAATCCCAGATCATGGAAACAGCCTCTACCGGCGGCCAGATCCGCATCGGTGCCAGCGACACCATCTGCCGGTATTTTCTGGTTCCTTATCTGGAGCGTTTCCACAAAGCTTTCCCTAACGCACATATAAAAGTGACCAATGCCACTTCGATCAAGTGTACGGAACTTCTGGAGAACGGTCAGGTAGATCTCATTGTCGCTAACTATCCGAACGTTTACCTTGGCAGTCTTGCCTCCTTCCGAAAGATCCGTGATTTTCACGATGTCTTTATCGCAAACCAGTCCTTTGCGGAACTGCAGGGGAAAAAGCTTTCCCTCAAAGAACTGCAGCGTTATCCGATCATCATGCTGGACAGAAAAAGTACAACCAGTGAATTTCTGCATTCTCTCTTCCAGCAGCATCAGTTGGATCTGGTTCCTGAAATCGAGCTGAGCAGCAACGATCTTCTGATCGATCTCGCACGGATCGGACTTGGCATCGCTTTTATTCCGGACTACTGTGTACCAAAGAATTCCGACCAACTCTTTGTCGTCCAGACCGAAGAACAACTTCCAAAGCGTCAGCTGGTTGCCGCATGGAACGGACATGTTCCGGTTTCCCGCGCGACACAGGCATTTCTGGATTACTTTAATGCATAAAAAGTTTCTTAATTATCCGTCTGTTTTTCCCAGAACAGACGGATTTTTTCTTCCACAATGTCTAACCGGCATCTTTCACAGTCCGCCCATTCTTTCGGGAAAATCTCTTTCCCCTTCTCCCTCTGAAAACGCTCATCCAGAAGAAGTATCACTCCGCGGTCATCCTCTGTGCGGATCACCCTTCCTGCCGCCTGCAAAACCTTGTTCATCCCCGGATACCGGTAAGCATAGTCAAATCCGTAAAGTCCCTTCTGGTCAAAATAGCTTTTCAGGATTTCCCGCTCATTGCACACCTGCGGCAGCCCTGTTCCGATGATCAGTGTCCCGATCAGCTTCTCATTTGTCAGATCGATTCCTTCTGAGAAAATCCCGCCAAGAACTCCAAAACCGATCAGACTTTTCTCTCTTCCCATTTCAAATGCACGCAGGAAATTTTCCCGTTCTTCTTCATCCATGTGCTTCTGCTGAATAACCAGTTCCATCTCTTCTTCATCTGATGCAAGAAGCTGTGTAAATTCCTGATACACATCTTCCATAAACCGGTAAGACGGGAAAAAAATCAGATAATTCCCCATTTTTGCTTTCACTACCCGGAAAATGTATGTCGCATATCGTTGATACATTTCCCTGGAACGCATGGTGTAACGGGTACTCACATCCACACCATTCATAAGCAGTCTCTTCTTTGTATCAAACGAAGAATCAATGTAGACCGCATAGTTGTCTTTTTCCGTACTCAGAAGTCTTTTGTAATACTGGATTGGCAGAAGTGTTGCCGAAAAGAATACAGCACTGTTCCCCTTATCCAGACATTTCTGCAGATTTGCCGCCGGGTTAACACAAAACAACTTCAGAACAAATCTTCCATTCTCCTGATACTCCGTATAGATGACATAGTTCTCATCCAACCCATCATATATATTCAGGAAAGACCTCACTTGAAAATAAAAATCCAATACGGTTTCCCGGACTTCTTTATCCACACATTCCTCGAGATACCGGTCTGTCTCAGATAGTACATTCATAAGCTGGATTCCAAAATGCGAAATATTGTCCAGCACCTTATAGTTTTCACACTCTTTTTTCATTGCCAGAAGAATCTTATTGCATGCCTCCAGTCTTTTTGCAAACCGCGGTGCTTCTCCCTTTACCAGTTTCTTCACCGCAAGAAAGTCCTCCTTGCATAACTCTGCACTGTACATCTGCCGTCCACGTTCTACCAGATTGTGTGCCTCATCGATCAGAAACAAATATCCTCCAGCGCCACCTTCTGCAAAGAAACGCCTGAGCCGGGCATCCGGGTCAAACACATAATTATAATCGCAGATCACACCATCCACCCAGGTCGACACATCCAGTGCCATTTCAAATGGACAGACCTTATGCTTTCTTGCCTGCGCTTCCAACACTTCCCGGCTCATCACATCTTCCTGCATCAAAAGCTCATAGACCGCGTCATTTACCCGGTCAAAATGCCCTTTGGCATATGGGCAGTCATCCGGATTGCAGCTTGTCTCCTCACAGAAACAGATTTTTTCTTTTGCCGTTAAAGTGATCACCTTGAACTTCAGATTCTGTTCCCGTAAGGTTTTGAATGCCTGCTCCGCCACCGTCCGGGTGATTGTCTTTGCCGTCAGATAAAAAATCTTCTCACCCAGTTCTTCTCCAACCGCTTTCACTGCCGGAAATACCGTTGAAATCGTCTTCCCCACTCCGGTTGGTGCCTGGATGAACAACTTTTTCTTCCGAAGAATCGTCCGGTAAACAGATACCGCAAGCTCTCTCTGCCCTTTACGATATGGAAACGGAAATTCAATCCCTTTAATAGATGCATTTCTTGCCTTTCTCCATTCAATCTGGAACTTTGCCCATTTTTTATACTGTCGAATAACTTCATCGAACCAGACTTTCAGTTCGTTACTCTGATAAGAATACTGAAACCTTTTCACCTCTTCCGTCTCCATCTGGCAATAGGTCATCTGTACCCCGATCTCATCCGCCCCTTCCTGTTCTGCTACCATGCTGGCATAACATTTTGCCTGTGCCAGATGAATGCCTGCCGGCTCCTGCACCCGGTCAAGTTCCCGCAGAACACCCTTGATCTCATCTACCATGACCTGCTCTTTTGTATGAATCAGTCCATCGGCACGTCCTTCTATTTTCAAAGTAAACCCATCACAGACAATCTCTGTCTTAAGAGGTACCTCCGCCTGATAATCCGATCCCATCTGTCTCTGGATCTTCCGGTGAATCCGACTTCCCATCTGCATATTCTCCGGATCTTGTCCGCCTCCTGTTCGATTGTCAATATCCCCTTCTCTTAAAATAAACTCCACAAGGTTTCGCACCGAAATCCGGATCACCGGGAGATTCTCGTCCATGTTCTTTCTGCCTCCGCTTTTTGCTACCTGTTATCATACCATAAACACATGTTCCTTGCCAATTGTATCCGTCCTGTCATGATATGGCTTTTCACATTTTCCGTGCCTCTATAGCTAAAAAGCCCCGGCGATCATCACCTCGCCGGAGCTTTCTTCTTAATTGAACTTGTCAATGATGTTTTTAAGATACTGGTTGTCTGCCTCATAGAACTTCTCCTGTTCTACAATCTCGGCAAGTTTCGGATCGATCGGCATCTTTCCGAGTACTTCTACCCCAAGTTTTTCTGCAATCTCGTCAATGTGGCTTTCCCCAAATACAGATATTTTCTTTCCACAGTCCGGACATTCCAGATAACTGTAGTTTTCCACCAGTCCGAGAACCGGTATGTTCATCTTCTTTGCCATATTGTAAGCTTTCTCTACGATCATCTGTACCAGATCCTGTGGAGAAGTCACGATCACAACGCCGTCTACCGGAAGTGACTGGAATACCGTAAGAGGAACATCCCCTGTTCCCGGTGGCATATCAACAAATAAGAAATCCAGATCTCCCCACATTACATCAGTCCAGAACTGGGTTACTACTCCTGCGATCACCGGTCCTCTCCAGATGACAGGATCTGATTCGTGTTCCAGAAGTAGATTGACCGACATGATCTTCGTGCCGTCTTCTGCAACGCACGGGAACATTCCCGCCTCGCTTCCGACTGCACTTCCATGCACTCCATACATCTTCGGGATAGATGGTCCTGTGATATCCGCATCCAGAATACCAACCGAATATCCCTGCTGTACCATCATACGTGCAAGAGATGCTGTCACCATTGATTTGCCGACTCCACCTTTACCACTGACTACTCCAATTACTTTTTTTACCTGTGAATACGGATTTGCCGGTGCTTTCAGATCTTTCTTCGCACTGCTGCATGAACCCGCATGTGCACAGGAAGAACATGATTCCGGCGAACATCCGCTGTTTTGCTCTTCTGCCATAACGCCAAACCTCCTAATTTTTAGGATTTATAAATCCTATTCTTCTACTACTGCGATCACTTCAATTTCGCAAAGAAGATTCTTTGGAAGTGTCTTCACAGCAACACAGCTTCTGGCTGGTTTTGATGTGAAATATTTTGCATAAACTTCGTTAAATGCAGCGAAGTCTCCCATATCAGCAAGGAAACAAGTCGTCTTTAATACTTTATCAAAAGAAGTTCCTGCTTCTTCAAGGATCGCTCCGATATTCTTGCATACCTGATCAGCCTGTCCCTCGATGGTATCTGCTTCTACGGTGTCAGTAGCCGGATTGATCGCAATCTGTCCTGCTGAATAAAGGATTCCCCCGTGTACATATCCCTGGGAATATGGTCCAAGTGCTTTTGGTGCTTTTTCTGTTGATACTAATTTCATGTTATAAATCTCCTTTTCAAATATATTCTTTCTCTAGCATATCACATCTGCCTCAAAATTCCAAATTTATTTTCGCATACAATGTTATGCCAGCTCTGCTTTTTCTCTCGTCACATTCTGAATCCATTTATAGCTCCGGTAGCGCATGACTGTGATCGGTACTTTGATCACCTCATCACTCATCAGAAGGATATAAACAACCTGTACCGGCGCATGAAAGACAAAGGCAGCGATCATACCCAGCAGAATAGAGCATCCCCACATGGTAGACACATCCAGGATCAGACCAAACCTGGTATCTCCTCCTGCCCGGAATACACCCACCACAAGGGTCGTATTGATCGCCTGGCAGAGTGTAAAGTAAGACATAACAAAAAACATAAAATAAAGATACCCCTGCGCTTCCTGTGAGAGTGTCATCACATGATTTGCAATCGGAGCAGCTATCAGAATGATGCCGCCTCCTACCGCACCGGTAATAATACTCAGCCACAAAAATCTTTTTCCATATTCTTTTGCCAGATGAAACTCTTTTGCACCGATGGTCTTACCAAGATAAATGGCCGTCGCATTGGATACACCAAAGGCAACCACCGTTGCCAGCTGTCTTGCAACCTGAGCAACAGAATTTGCTGCCACCGCAGCACTTCCCAGATGACCGATCACTGCTGTATTCGCAGTAGAACCAAGTCCCCACATCATTTCATTCAAGATCACCGGACTCGCATAAATCAGAAAGTCTTTTAGAAGCACCTTGTCGATCTTACGCATATAGACCGGGTGAAATCTAACGTCATGGTTTTTTACTTTTGCATACCAGATTACAATGATAAGTTCTACGATCCTTGCTGTCAGAGTTCCGATTGCCGCACCCATAATTCCCATCTTCGGTAAACCAAATAAGCCAAAAATAAGAAGCGCATTTACCAGGACATTACAAATTAGTGACGCGCTGTAGACAACCGTTGCAATCACAACCTGCTCGATACTCCGCATAATGTAAAGATAGACCTGCGTTGCCGCCATCAGGACATAGGAAAGCGCCACGATCCGCAAATATTTCACACCTTCTGCGATCACGGCCGGGTCACTGGTATAGATGTGAAGCAGCACTTCCGGAATGATTTCCGCAACAATGGTAAAAAGAGCTGCACAGCTGACACCGATGGTCATTCCCATTCCAAGGATTTTTTCAATCGTCTGTGTATCTTTCTTTCCCCAGTACTGTGCGGTCAAAACCGTTGCACCTGATGTTGTACCGAAAAGGATCAGTGTCATGACAAACTGTATCTGCCCTGCAAGGGATGCACCTGAAAGAACTTTTTCGCTGACTCTTCCAAGCATCAGCACGTCTGCCGCCGTCACACCCACATTGATCAGATTCTGAAGTGCCATTGGAATTACAAGTGCGAACACTTGTCTGTAAAACTTTCTCTTATTTATTTCCATCTTATTTTCCTGCTGCTTTCCGAAAAATCTGGTATACATCTTCGGCAGTAAGTTCTTTGATTTTTGAAAGTTTTACGGTATCATTTAATGTCGCCGCCATAGAAAGTTCCCGCAGATCTTCCTCTGATACTTCTCCGATCTCCAGTTCCTTTAAATTTGTCGGCATATGAATCTCACGGAAATATTCTACCGTCCGGCGAATTCCCTCTTTTGCGGCTTTCGCCACATCTTCTTCCTCTACGCCCCATACTTTTTTTGCGTAATGCGCAAATCTTTCTTCATCGTTTTTATAGACATATTCTGCCCAGGATCCCCAGACAGCTGAAAGGGTTGCACCATGCGCCTTATCATATTTTGCACCAAGTGCATGTCCGAGCTTATGTACAGAAAAATCTTTTGCTCTTCCGAGACCTGTCAGACCATTATGTGAAAGGCTTCCTGCCCACATGATTTCACTCATGGCATCGTAGTCTGTCGGATTCTCCAGACCTTTCTTTCCATTTTCAATCACAACCCGCAGAACTCCCTCTGCAATCTCATCTGTTATCTGATTTCTCGTATTTGGAATAAAATATCGCTCCAGTGTATGCATCATGATATCCACGATTCCGCACGCAATCTGATATTTTGGAAGCGTATAGGTAAGAACCGGATTCATAATCGCAAACTTCGGGCGGTTCAGGCTAGTGCTGATTCCTCCCTTTTTCCCTGTTTCTTCGTTTGTCAGAACTGCGGAATCGCTTGTTTCACTTCCTGCTGCCGCAATCGTAAGTACGCATCCTACCGGTGTCGATCTGGTAAGTATGATTTCACCTCCCCAGATTTCCTCCAGAGACCAGTCCGGGTTTGCCACACCATGGGCGATTGCCTTTGCTGTATCAATAGAACTTCCACCGCCTACTGCAAGAAGAAAATCCGCACCGAACTCAATTGCTTTCTCAACGCCTTCCTGTGCATATGCCATCCGGGGATTTGGCTTTACTCCGCCAAATTCCTCATAAGCAAGTCCTTCTTTTTCCAGGGCTTCTTCTACCTGCGCAAGAAGTCCGCTTTTCTTTACACTTCCACCGCCATATACGATAAATACACGGCTTCCGCCCCATTTCTTAACTTCTTTCCCAACTTCTGCCTGTGCATTTTCTCCAAACAGGATTTCTGTCGGGGTATACTGTATAAACTTTTGCATTTTACCTCTCTCCTTAAAAAAATCCGAACCGTTCAATAAAGATTGCGGTTCGGACTAAATCTTTCAGTCTTATCTTATAACCATACTTTTCCGGTATGTTCGCCATTGATTACATAGTATACTGCATAATCTTCCGGTTTTACATAAAGCTCAATACTCTTGATCTCGGAAATTTTATGTTTCTGTTTTGTCCAGTCTTTTTTTACTGAAGCAATCATATCTTTTGTGTTTACTTCTTTTTCACCATACTGAAGAACAACTTCTGTTTTGATTTCTTTCTTTGCCGCAGATTTTTTTGCTGTTGTTTTTGGTGCTGCTTTCTTTACTTCTTTTGTAACTTTCTCTGCAGTTTTCTTCACTTCTTTTGCAGCTTTTTCAGCTGTTTCTTCTACTGTTTTTTTCACTTCTCCTGCAGCTTTTTTTACCTCCTGCGCTTTCTTTTCAACAGTAGCCTTTACTTCTTTCGGCTGTGCTTCTTTTTTAGCAGTTTCTTTTACTTCTTCTACTTTTTCGCTGACTTTATCTTCTGCTGCTTTAACTGCTGTTTTTACTTCTTCTTTAGTTTCTGCCGCTGCCTTTACCTCTGCTGCCTTTGTTTCTTTTATCTGTTTTTTCAGTGCCATATTGGTTTGCCCTCCTTAACCGCTAAGCCTTACTATTTTAAATCCGCAAAACTGACAATACGCTGTGTTATCATTTGCTCTTTGACATTATAGCATACTAAATGAAAAAAGTCACATTTTTTCATTTAATTTTACTTGCCTCCGTGTTATACTATAAAAAGACGAGAAAAGGAGGTACGTGTTATGGGTATTTTAGTAGCACTGATCGGTGTAGCAATCATCGCCGCTGTCGTTGTTGCTTCTTTCACTGCCGTTCTCGGAGGTGTCATCGGAGGAGAACTGGAAGACGAAGAAGAATAAAAAAAGGTGGCTGTGAAAAATTCAATCGAGTTTTTCGCAGCCACCTTTTTATTATTCTTCAAATGTTTCTTTTAACTTATCCATGAACCCTTTTTTCTTAGCTTTACCCTTCGATTCAGAAGCCGGCTCTTCCTGGTTCAGTGTATTTCCTGTCAACTGATCAAAATGTCTAAGCACTTCTTTGGCTTCCGGACTTAATTTTTCCGGGGTCTGAATAACCAGCGTCACATAATGATCACCTCTGACCTGAGGATTTCTCAAAGAAGGTACCCCTTTTCCTTTCAGGCGTACTTTTGTATCAGTCTTAGTTCCCGGTTTTACGGTATAGATCACATCACCATCAACCGTCTTGATTCGCACATCACCACCAAGTGCTGCCTGCGCAAACGAAATTGGTGCAGTTGAGAAAATATGAACATCCTGTCTCTGGAAGATTGGATGTCTGGAAACCGTAACTTCTACCAGAAGATCTCCCCTCGGTCCGCCATTCACACCCGGTTCACCTTTCTCACGGATTCTTACGCTCTGACCATTGTCAATACCTGCCGGGATTGTGACTTTGATCTTCTTGCGGCTTGAAGTATAGCCTGTTCCACCACAGTCCGGACATTTCTCACGAATGATCTTACCCGTTCCATGACAGTCCGGACAGGTCTGCACATTCTGCACCGTTCCGAAGAACGACTGTGATGTATAAACAACCTGACCTTTTCCACCACATTTTGAACAGGTCTCCGGACTTGTTCCCGGTTTTGCTCCTGTTCCATTACACTTTGTACATGGATCTTTCAGAACGATATCCAGTTCCTTCTCGCATCCAAAAATTGCTTCCTCAAATGTAATCCGGACACCTTTACGGATATTGGCGCCTTTCATCGGACCATTGTTCGCACGTCCGCCTCTTCTGCCACCGCCAAACAGATCACCAAAAATATCACCAAAAATATCACCAAAGTCTGCCCCGTTAAAATCAAAACCGCCATATCCACCGGCTCCGCCTGCACCGCCTTCAAACGCTGCATGACCAAACTGATCGTACTGACGCCGTTTGTCTGCATCACTCAGAACAGCATAGGCTTCAGAAGCCTCCTTGAACTTCTTTTCGGCTTCTGCATCTCCTGGATTCATATCCGGGTGATATTTTTTCGCCAAAGCTCTGTATGCTTTTTTCAGAGTCGCATCATCCGCATCTCGTGATACGCCCAGGATCTCATAATAATCCCTTTTTGCCTCTGCCATAATCCTACCTCACTTAGATATTTCTCAAAGTATTTTAATACAGAATGTACCCTGGCACATTCTCATGCCCGCGCCGGCTCTCTGCAACATCTTCTTTGCACATGCAGTTCACCTAACCGGAGGCTTTTTATGTCATAAAAAACTATTTTTATTTATGATACATGAAATCTGCAAGACGGTATAATGCCGCCTTGCAGTTTCTCATCTTATCTTACGGATTAAACTTCTTTGTAATCTCCGTCAACTACGTCATCTCCGTTAAATCCTTCCGGAGCCGGTCCTGCTTCTGGTGCAGGTCCTGCCTGTGGTCCTGCCTGACCAGCCTGTGCGCCTGCCTGTTCGTAAACCTTTGTGAACAGTTTCTGAGCGCTTTCCATCAGTTTTTCTTTTCCTGCTTTGATTTCTGCAACCTGAGCATCTGTAAGTTCTTCTGTATTCGCTTTCGCAAGCAGATCTTTCAGAGCCTGTACGTCAGCTTCTACTGCTGCTTTGTCTGCTGCATCGATCTTATCTCCAACTTCGCCAAGTGCTTTTTCTGTCTGGAATACCATAGCGTCGGCATCGTTCTTAGCATCGATTGCTTCTTTACGTTTCTTATCCTGAGCTTCAAATTCTGCAGCTTCTTTTACAGCTTTGTCGATATCTGCATCAGACATATTAGATCCTGCTGTAATTGTGATGTGCTGTTCTTTTCCTGTTCCCAGATCTTTTGCAGATACATTTACGATACCGTTTGCATCAATATCGAATGTAACTTCGATCTGTGGGATTCCACGTGGAGCCGGCGGAATTCCATCCAGTCTGAACTGTCCGAGGGACTTGTTATCTCTTGCAAACTGTCTTTCACCCTGTACAACATTGATATCAACGGCTGTCTGGTTATCAGCTGCTGTAGAGAAGATCTGGCTCTTCTTTGTCGGGATTGTTGTGTTTCTCTCGATCAGTCTTGTAGCTACACCACCCATTGTTTCGATAGAAAGTGAAAGTGGAGTTACATCAAGAAGAAGGATGTCGCCTGCACCTGCATCTCCTGCAAGCTTACCACCCTGGATAGAAGCACCAAGTGCTACACATTCATCCGGGTTAAGCGATTTACTTGGTTCTTTTCCTGTCAGACGTTTTACTTCTTCCTGAACTGCCGGGATACGTGTAGATCCACCAACAAGAAGTACCTGACCTAAGTCTGCTGCTGTAAGTCCTGCATCAGAAAGTGCACGTCTTACCGGTTCCTGTGTCTTTTCTACAAGGTCACGTGTCAGTTCATCGAATTTAGCTCTTGTAAGAGTCATATCAAAATGCTTCGGTCCTTCAGCTGTTGCTGTGATGAACGGAAGGTTAATGTTTGTTGTTGTTGCAGAAGAAAGTTCTTTCTTTGCTTTTTCAGCTGCTTCTTTCAGTCTCTGAAGTGCCATTCTGTCTGTTGACAGGTCTACGCCTTCTTTTGCCTTGAAATCTGCAAGCATATAATCTGTGATCTTCTGGTCGAAGTCATCTCCACCAAGTCTGTTGTTACCAGCTGTAGAAAGAACTTCGATAACGCCGTCACCGATCTCGATAACAGATACATCAAATGTACCACCGCCAAGGTCGTATACCATGATCTTCTGTTCTTTTTCATTGTCAAGTCCATATGCAAGAGCTGCTGCTGTAGGCTCGTTGATGATACGTTTTACATCAAGACCTGCAATCTTACCTGCATCTTTTGTAGCCTGACGCTGAGCATCGTTGAAGTAAGCCGGAACAGTGATAACTGCTTCCGTAACTTTTTCTCCAAGATATCCTTCTGCATCTGCTTTCAATTTCTGAAGGATCATAGCTGAAATTTCCTGTGGAGAATATTTCTTTCCATCGATGTCTACTTTATGATCTGTACCCATCTCACGCTTGATAGATGAGATTGTCTTTTCTGCATTTGTTACTGCCTGACGTTTTGCAGGTTCACCTACAAGACGTTCTCCTGTCTTTGTAAATGCTACTACAGATGGTGTAGTTCTTGCTCCTTCTGTATTTGCGATTACGACCGGCTGTCCACCTTCCATAACCGCTACACAACTGTTTGTTGTACCTAAGTCAATACCAATGATTTTGCCCATTATGAAGACCTCCTGTTAATATAATAAAAATTGTATTTTGCTTTGTTATTTATATAAAGTGTATCGTAAATGCGGTACACGGTATATCTTAGTTTGCTACCTTTACCATGCTGTGTCTTACGACTGAGTCACGGTACATATATCCTTTCTGGAATTCCTCGGCTACTACATTTTCACCAAGTTCTTCATCCTCCACATGCATCACTGCATTGTGGAAATTCGGATCGAATTCCTGACCAACTGCTTCGATCGGTTTTACTCCGATTCCTTCCAGTGTGCTCATCATTTGTTTATAGATCTTATCCATTCCATCTACGAACGGATCATCTTTCTTTTCTTCCGGTACGGACTGAAGTCCGCGTTCAAAGTTGTCTACAATCGGAAGAATTTTTTCTACAACATCTTTGGCTCCGATCTCATACATCGCTGACTTTTCTTTTTCAGTACGCTTTCTGTAATTATCGAACTCAGCCATGTGTCTCGTAAGTTTGTCTGTCAGATCTGCGATCTGCTCATCCTTTTTATCTTTTTTATTCTTCTTTTCAAACAGCTTCTTTTTCTTTGGTTCTTCAGTATCTTCGGAATTCGTCTCTTTACCAACAGCTTCTTCCTCTGTTGCTTCGGTTTCTTCCGGTTCCTGCTCTTTGGCTTCTGCCTCCGCAGCTTTCTTTGCTTCTTCCACTGCTTCTTTTACCATTTCTTCATTACTCATCTTTTTATCCAATGGTTCTTCCACCTTTCTTACTTCTTATTCGAGCTTTTTCGGCTCATCCCTGTGGAATATGTCATCCAGCTCTGCCATCAGTGTCTTAAGCGTCTTCATGACATGTTCATAATCCATTCGCTTCGGTCCGATGATTCCGATGGTTCCCTGCATGCCCTCGCCCAACTCATATGTTGCTGTGACTACGCTGCAGTCTTTCATGTTCTCCACATTCGATTCATCTCCGATGTATACCTGAATGTCTCTGTCTTCACCGCCGTTTGCCATTGACTTTGTTACCAGAGCGGCAAGCTGCTGCTTTTCTTCAAAAGCACTGATGATCTCCTGTGCGCTCTGCTTATCACTAAGCTCCGGATACTTGAAAATATTCGTCGCGCCACTGGTGTAAATCTCCATGTCGTCATCCAGCTGGATCACATTCGCTACTGCATCCAGGACACTGCTCATCACACCACTGTGGATCCCTGCCTGTTCTTTCAGTCTTGCAATCACTCCCAGATTGATCTGCTCTAGTGAAGTTCCATTCAGCGAAGTATTCAGAAGCATATTCAGCTTCAATAGTGCTTCATTGCTGAGCGGCTCATCCAGTGTCACGATCTGGTTCTTTACAATGTTGCCTTCCATCACGATCACAACGATCAGCTGATGGTCATCAACCTGTGAAAGCTGGATAAATTTTAATTTGTTCCCGTTGTAAGTCGGAGTCGAAATCATCGTCGCATAATTCGTGTTGTTCGCAAGAACCTTTGCAACCTGCTTCAGAAGTTCTTCCATCTTGTCAGCCTTCTCAAGCATCTGACCTTTGATTTCGGTAATCTCCTGTTCTTTCTGGCTCATCAGCATATCCACATACCATCTGTAACCTTTATCCGACGGAATCCTTCCTGCTGATGTGTGAGGCTGCATGATATAACCAAGCTCTTCGAGATCTGCCATCTCATTCCGGATCGTTGCCGAACTTAAATTCAAATCCGTATACTTGGAAATCGTTCTGGATCCCACAGGCTCTCCGGTCTCAAGATAGTTCTTAATGATTGCATGTAAGATCTTCGTCTTCCGCTCACTAAGTTCCTGTATGGCTTCCATATGCTACCTCCTTTTTGTTATTAGCACTCGTTATGTCTGAGTGCTAACATTTTCTACGCTTATAAATGTACCACTTACTATTCACTTTGTCAACAGGGTTTATGATTTTTTTATTTTTAGTCCGGTTCCACCCGGATATGCTGTCGGATTCCAATTCAATCGGCAAACCATTCCGATGAGCCTCTGAAAGCGAACATTATGTCAGCAAAGGCTTCCATAATGTTCTGAGTCTCCTCTCCATTGCCTCAAATGAATTGGAATCCGACAGCATATCCGGGTGGAACCTCACTCAAGCCTATAATAATCGACTTGATTTGGGCGCTTACAGGACATACTATAAAGGATTTACTTGCTTCTTTAACAATACTGTATTGCGTGGGGCGGGACTTAATGGCTGCGCCATTTTCGTCCGCAAATATTGGGATCGGACTGTTTGAAGATGATGTATTTTCTACTTTCTGGGACTACGCTGTTTTTGTCTGCGAATTTTGGGATTAGGCTGTTTTGAGATGATGCATTTTCTACTTTCTGGGAGCTCCACACTTCCACTTAACCAACAACTGGCTGGAGCAACCGGTTTTTTCCGCACATCATCAGACTGGGGCGTCCCGTCTGTATGTTTTCTGTCTTCCAGGAAGAGGGTGGGGAGTTTGGGAGGAAAGGGGCGGGGCGACCAGGCAGAAAAGAAGGGATTCCAATTCATTTGAGGCAATGTAGATGAGACTCAAATCATTGTGGAAGCCATTTCTGACACAATGATTGCTTTCGGAGGCTCATCGGAATGGTTTGCCGATTGAATCGGAATCCCTTCTTTTCTGCCTGAACCGCCTGCTCCCTTCCTCCCAAACTCCCCACCCGACCGTCAAACAAAAAATACACACCCCAGCCTCCCGGTCTGATGGTGTGCATTTCTTCTATTATATATAGTACATATCCTGACTGTATTCACTGTATTCCTGATATTTTTGTTCGAGGTCAGAGAGAAACAGATTCTCAAGGATATCCTGTAGTCCTCTGTTCAGACGTTCGATAACTTCACTCTGTACAGCCTGAGCCGCAGCTCTTCCGTTCTCGGCGCCTTCTACATCCTCTTCTTCGATGAGATAATCACCTTCCAGCGCACGTAATATTTCCGCAACCGAAATCTTTGTGGCAGGCTTCGCCAACAGGTATCCCCCCTGCGGTCCTTTCACGCTTTTAATGATTCCGGCTTTTCTGAGTGCCGCAAATACCTGTTCCAGATACTGCGGTGAAATACTGTTACGCTCTGCAATTGCTGCAAGTGCAACATGGGATTCTTTTGAGTATACGGACAGGTCGATCAGTGCCCGAAGTCCGTATCTGCTTTTCTTTGAAAAATTCATATTCTACTCCGTGAAGAGCGGTGTGGAGTAATATCTGTCTCCGGTATCCGGAAGCAGTGCCACAATCGTCTTTCCTTTGTTTTCCGGACGTTTTGCAAGTTCGATCGCTCCATAAAGTGCGGCTCCCGAAGAAATTCCTACCAGGATTCCCTCTTTCTTTGCAAGCAGCTTTCCTGTTGCAAAAGCGTCATCATTTTCTACAGTAAATATTTCATCATATACAGTTGTGTTGAGTACGTCCGGTACAAATCCTGCTCCGATTCCCTGAATCTTGTGAGGACCACCTTTTCCTGTAGAAAGTACCGGTGAGCTTGCAGGCTCCAATGCAACGATCTTCACATCCGGATTCTGGGATTTCAGATATTCGCCGACACCGGTCAGTGTTCCACCTGTACCAACACCTGCGATAAACAGATCTACTTCTCCGTCTGTATCCTTCCAGATCTCTGGTCCGGTTGTCTTTCTGTGTACTTCCGGATTAGCCGGATTAACAAACTGTCCAGGGATATAGCTGCCCGGGATCTCTTTTGCAAGTTCATCTGCTTTTTCAATCGCACCCTTCATTCCCTTTACGCCTTCTGTCAGAACAATCTCTGCTCCGTATGCTTTCAGGATATTTCTTCTTTCTACACTCATTGTCTCCGGCATAGTAAGAATGATACGGTATCCTTTGACTGCTGCAATCGATGCAAGACCGATTCCCGTATTTCCCGAAGTAGGCTCAATGATAACAGAACCTTCTTTTAATAATCCTTTTTCCTCAGCATCCTCGATCATTGCTTTGGCAATTCTGTCTTTTACACTTCCGGCCGGGTTAAAATATTCCAGTTTCACAAGGATTCTTGCCTCTAATCCTAATTCTTCTTCAATATTTTTCACCTCTACAAGAGGAGTATTTCCAACAAGCTCTAAAGCACCATTATAAATTTTTGACATCGTAAGTTCTCCTTTCTTTCCTACTGTTTTGATAGGTTTAACTCGATGATGTCATTATATGCCTATAAAACCTATTTGTCAAGTATACTTTATATTTTTCTGATTTTCCAAATTTTACTCTTCCAGCAGAAACTCTACAAACACACTGTTGCTGACATCGATCCCCCGTTTTGTAAGCCATACTCTGTCATCATCCTGCTCAAGAAGCTTTAAGCTTTCCAGTTTGCAGATCGGTTCACCGTAAATATCCTCCAGACTTTTCCCAAAATACTCTGAAAATTCTTTTTTTGAGATTCCGTTCATTTTCCGCAGTCCAAGAAACATAAATTCCTCCATCTCCTCAGTTTCTGTCAGAAGCTCTGCCTGAAATTTGTTCCTGTAGGAATGTGCATACTCCCTTAACTGATCCGGGTTCGTGTAGCGACTCATTTTTCCTTTCAGCTTCCTGCATTTTCCAATCAGATCCCCGGGAACCAGAGATGCCGCACCAATTCCAAATCCCAGATACGGAATTCTCTCCCAATATCCCAGGTTGTGCCGGCAGGCATATCCCTCCTTAGCATAATTGGAAATCTCGTAACGGTGATATCCGTTCTTCTCCATCAGCGTTTCTGTATCCCAGTACATCTGACGCTCCGCATCCTCATCCGGAAGCTTTGGCCCTTCTTTTGCCTCGTCTTCTACATATTTTTTATAGAAAGTTGTTCCCTCTTCCAAGATCAGACTATATGCAGAAATATGCTCCGGGAAAAGTGCCATTACCTGCTCCAGTGTACGCCTCCAGCTTTCCACCGTCTGCCCCGGAATTGCCGAGATCAGGTCTACATTGATATTTGCAAAACCATTGGCTCTCGCCAGATGATATGCTTCCAGAAATTCTTCATAAGTATGGATTCTTCCAAGCAGACGAAGTTCCTCATCATTGACCGACTGCAGACCGATACTCAGACGGTTCACCCCTGCCTGTCTGTACTTTCGCAGTTTTTCTTCCGTTACCGTTCCCGGATTCATTTCCATAGTGATCTCTGCGTCCTCATCCAACGTAAATATTTCCCTGACCGTATCCATCAGCCGCCCAATCTGCTCACCGGTAAGAAGAGATGGGGTTCCGCCTCCGAAAAAAATGGAAATCACCCTGTAATTCTGCACTGTATCCGGACAGTTTCTGATCTCATCGACCAGCATTTTCACATATTCCTCTTTTTCCTTTTCTCCGGCCGGACCGGAAAGGAAATCACAATATGCACATTTTTTCACACAAAACGGAATATGAATATATAGTTCTAAAGGCTGCATCTGCTTTTCTCCTTTTCTGTGCAAAAGGCAGGAACCTTTCCCTCGGAAACCGCTCCTGCCTTTTTGTGTATACGATGAGCCAAGTACAGATTTGTGCTTGCAAAAGAATCTGTACTTGGCGAATGTACATCATCGAGCTGTTAAGCGAGATAGTGTACAAAGTATACGAATCGAGTAGGAGCCAGCCTGCTCGATTATCCTTTGTCTATCTATTTGTCGTCCAGTTTTAATACACTCATAAATGCCTTCTGTGGAATTTCTACATTTCCAACCTGGCGCATACGCTTCTTTCCTTCCTTCTGCTTTTCCAGAAGCTTCTTCTTACGGCTGATATCACCGCCGTAGCACTTGGCAAGTACGTCCTTACGCATGGCTCTTACTGTCTCACGGGCAATGATCTTGCTTCCGACAGCTGCCTGGATCGGAATTTCAAAAAGCTGTCTCGGAATCTCTTCTTTGAGCTTCTCACACATCTTTCTTCCTCTCTCATAAGCACTTCCCGCAAATACAATAAAGGAAAGAGCATCCACTTCTTCTTTGTTGATCAGGATGTCCAGCTTGACCAGATCAGATTTGACATAGCCGAGCATTTCATAATCAAAAGACGCATAACCACGGGATCTGGATTTGAGCGCATCAAAGAAATCATAGATGATCTCATTCAGAGGCAGGTGGTATTTCAATACCGCTCTGGTCTCTTCGATGTATTCCATTCCCTGATATTCGCCACGTCTTTCCTGACACAGATCCATGATCGCACCGATAAATTCGGATGTCACCATAATCTCTGCTTTTACCATCGGCTCTTCCATAAAATCAATTTCTGACGGATCCGGAAGATTAGACGGATTGGTCAGGTCGATCACTTCTCCGTTGGTCTTGTGCACCTTGTAGATAACGCCCGGCGCAGTTGTCACCAGATCCAGATTGTATTCTCTCTCCAGTCTCTCCTGAATGATCTCCAGATGCAAAAGTCCAAGGAAACCACAGCGGAAACCAAATCCCAGCGCAAGAGAGGTCTCCGGTTCAAACTGAAGTGCCGCATCGTTGAGTTGCAGTTTTTCCAGTGCATCTCTCAGATCCGGGTATTTGGAGCTGTCTGCCGGATACATTCCGCAGTACACCATCGGGTTGACCTTTTTATATCCCGGAAGAGGCTCAGAACATGGATTTTCCGCACCTGTTACGGTATCACCCACACGGGTGTCCTTTACATTTTTCAGGCTGGCTGTAAAATATCCAACCATTCCTGCTGAAAGCTCATCGCAAGGGATAAACTGTCCGGCACCAAAATATCCAACCTCCACAACATCAGCAGTTGCACCTGTCGCCATCATATGAATCGGCATTCCTTTCGTGATACATCCTTCTTTGATACGGCAGAATACGATAACGCCTTTATACGGATCATAGAGAGAATCGAAAATCAGTGCCTGAAGCGGTGCATCTGGATCTCCTGTCGGAGAAGGGATCTTTGTCACGATCTGTTCCAGAACCTGATCTACATTAAGCCCTGTCTTTGCCGAGATCAGTGGTGCATCCTGCGCTTCAATTCCGATCACATCTTCAATCTCTTCGATCACACGCTGCGGCTCTGCGCTTGGAAGATCGATCTTGTTGATAACCGGCATGACATCCAGATCATGGTCCAGTGCCAGATATACATTTGCCAGTGTCTGCGCTTCTACGCCCTGTGCCGCATCAACGACCAGGATCGCTCCATCACAGGCTGCAAGACTCCGTGACACTTCATAGTTAAAGTCTACGTGTCCCGGAGTATCGATCAGGTTAAAGATATATTCCTCCCCATCCTTTGCCTTATAAACTGTGCGGACTGCCTGTGATTTGATTGTGATACCACGTTCTCTTTCCAGATCCATGTTATCCAGCACCTGGGCCTGCATCTCTCTGCTGGTCAGAAGACCTGTCTGTTCGATAATACGGTCCGCCAGTGTGGATTTTCCATGGTCAATATGTGCAATAATACAAAAATTCCGAATCTTTTTCTGATCCATATGCATATTTTCAGTCTCTCCTTTTTCTTCTTATCTATATCTGATTACTTTTCCCGTTTGCTACTGTACTGCACCAGAAAGAGTTCCACCGAGAGGATATCTCCCATCTTTCCGGTTTTTACATCTTCTTCCGTCTGTACACCGGCTTCTACGATCCCACGCAGCTCTTTCCTGGTAAATGCCTTCGCCTGTGCCCGGTACTTTCCTACCAGGAATGGCATGATTCCCACCTTGGCGGCAATCTCTTTTTGCGGAATCCCAGTACGGTCCATCTCTTTTACCTCCATCAGGATACGGAACTGTCTGGTCAGCAGGTAGAGGATCCGCATCGGCGGTTCCTTCAGTGTCAGAAGATCATAATAGTAATCCAGCGCTTTTTTCTGCTCTTTTGCTGCAACTGCATCTACCATATCAAAAATATGGTTTCCGATCTGCGTAGTACAGATTTCATCAATATCTGCTGCCGTGATCTCCGTGTGATTCATGCAGTAACAGAATAATTTTTCCAGCTCCTGCCCGAGATTCTCCATGTCATTACCAGTCTTTGCAAGCAGATAGCGCACTGCTGCCTCCGACATCTGAAGCTTCTCCTTTTTCGCCATCCCAAGGATCCAGCGGATCAGTGTCTTTTCATCCTGCCGCTTCAGTTCTACAATATGACCTTTCTCCTTGATCGCTTTGTAGAGCTTTCCTCTCTTATCCAGCTCTGATTCCACAAAGATCATATAAGTGGTCTCCGGCATGTTCTTCAGATATTCTGCCAGCTCCGGTGTCGCATTTTTCAGAAAACCGGTATTTTCCAGAACGATCAGCCTGCGCTCTGCAAAAAAAGGTAAGGTCTCGGCAAGGTCGATAATCTCTTTCGGGTTCGTGTTCTTTCCCTCAAAATAACGATAATTCATCGTGTCACCTTCCGGAACCATCGCTTTGACGAAACGGTTTTTATATAATTTTTTCAGATAAGCTTCTTCTCCGTACAGAAGATAAATCTGCTTAAACTGTCCTGTCTTTAAATCTTCATTCAAACTTTTCATGGACTTTGGATACCATATTTCCTTCCATCTGTATACATACTGACAGCACCTCTGTCTTTCGTATTATATAGGCTTACGCCCCATTTTGCAAGTCTTTCCAGTGTTTCCGCATGCGGATGTCCATAACGGTTTTCTTTTCCGGATGAACAGAATGCTGCCCGTGGTCGGATCACTTCCAGAAGCTCTTCGCCGGTCGCATTTCTTGATCCGTGGTGTCCGACTTTCAGCAGATCATAACACGCCGGAAGTTCTCCTTTTTTCCGGAGATTCTTTATTCTCTCTGCCAACAGCTCTTCTCCGGTATTTTCCAGATCTCCGGTAAAAAGCATGGTAATTTTTCCATATTGCAGGTGAAGTACCAGAGAATTTTCATTTCCATTTTCAGATGGCTCACCTTCTCCAGGCCAGAGACAACGCATCTTCAATTTTCCAGACAGAAAAATAGTATCCATCTCCATTACCCGTACCTTCGTTCCTGCTTCTTCTGCCAGATTACATAATTTAATAAGCCTTTCATCCCAATATTTCTGTTCCGGAAAAATCAGATACTGGATTTCTACTCCATACTTTCTCCGTTCCAGAAGTTCTTCCACTGCATTTAAGTGATCCACATCCCCATGCGTCACCCACACATAATCCAGCCTCTTCACGCCCCGGAATTTTAAAAATGGTTCCAACCGGTATCTTCCTGCTGCATCTACCGAACTGCTTCCGCCGTCGATCAGGTAATTTTTTCCGTTTCCGTCCCGAAAGAAAAAACAGTCGCCCTGTCCCACATCCAGCATAGTCAGCTCCATCTGCCCTCGTTTCCACTTTGGGATCCCGAGCAGGATGAGCAGGATCCCAGCTGTCACAAGCTGTCTTACCACCTGTTTCCCGGTTTGTCCGCCCTCTTTCTTTTCCTTCCTTTTTCTCCACAAATAAAATAGAAGAACCCCATAATAACAGGCAATCTGCCAGAGCCGTGGTCTTCCCGGAATCCACCTTGCCCCCGGAAGTTCCAGGAGCAGACCGCTCCCTTTTTCATAAAAAAGCAAAATCCACTCTGTTATTTTCCAAAGTGCGCTCTGCATTATATCTCCTGCCCCACACGGAATCAGCATGACTGCCATCCCTGCACTCCCGCAAAGCAGAAGCACGGATGCCATCGGAATTACCAGAAGATTCCAGGCTGGCGCATACAGGCAGGTTTCATAATAGTGCCACAATGTAACTGGCAGCAGAAAAGACCAGAGCCTCACCGACATCCGGACACTGTCTGAAAATCTGCCTTTTTTATTTCCCGAACCAATCAGATAGATACCGAGAACCGCAGCAAAAGAAAGCTGGAACCCTGCCGTAAAAAGCCGCAACGGATTTGCCAGAAGCAAACCAATTTCCGCAATCCCAAGTGCCGTCAATCCATCGTATTCCCTTCCTGTCAGCTCTGCTCCCATCCGGATCAGAAACATGGCAAACGCCCGCAATGCCGAAACACTCATTCCAGTCATCACCACATAACTCCCAAGAAGCAGACTTCCCACTACACCGGCCTGTAAAATAGAAAATCCGGTTTTCCTAAGTCCCCGGTAAAGTCCGTTGCCCAAAAAAGAAATATGCAGACCGGATATAGCCAGCAGATGCCCGATCCCTGCCACCCGGTAAAGTTCTTTCACTTTCTCTTCTGTATAAAAAAAATCTCCCAAAAGAACCGCACACAAAATACCCCCTCGACGCTTTCCCATCTCTCTGCAGATCTCATCTGCGGTCCGGTTCCTAAACTGCCACAGCTTTTCCCGGAGGGAAGTCTTTTTCACCTGTTTTTCCAGAACCTTCCCTTTCCATAAGACTGCCTGGATATTCTGCTGCTTATAATAATTTTTCTGGTCAAAATTGCCCGGATTGGCCGCCGGATCAAAAAATCCCACATTGCCTTTAACCAGGATCCGCTGTCCGATTTCCGGACCATTTCCCTTTTCATCCAGATAGACAAGCATCCTCTCGTCAGCAACTGCTTTTCCATTCCCCATCTCTCTGATCTGTATTTTTTTCAGATACAGGATCAGTTTTTCTTCTTTTCTGGTTTTCTGATAAACCTCTCCTTCCACCATCACTTCTTCCGACTCTTTCCAGAGCTTCTCACACCTTGACACACCGAGTCTTCCAAAAATCTTTCCTCCCCCTGTCAGATACAGTACCAGAATCAGTCCTGCCAGAAGTATTCCGGCAAAACCAAGTCTTCGCTTGATCAACCGATCAATCCTCCTTTATCATTTCCTGGTTTCTGCTCAGAGGTTCATCCAGCTTTATACTCTCCTGATATACAATACTGCTGTCTCCGTTGATTGAAATCTGTACTTCAGAGACATTTCCACCATCGATCACTGAATTTACGATGGAATAGATCACCGTCTCCGGACTGACTCCCGGAGCAATGTTCCGAAGTCCTTCATCAAAATTCAGATAGCAGATATGATCTTTGATCGACACACCCAGCAGCTTTGTTCCTTTTGGTATGGTAGCA
Source organism: Coprococcus comes ATCC 27758 (assembly GCF_025149785.1). Classification (GTDB taxonomy): domain Bacteria; phylum Bacillota; class Clostridia; order Lachnospirales; family Lachnospiraceae; genus Allocoprococcus; species Allocoprococcus comes. Next base: position 2,141,142 of record NZ_CP102277.1, read on the forward strand.
AGCAGTCTGTTATTGGATGGTCCTCGCATCAGCTGTTCCACTACAACCCGTTCCTTCGACTCATTGCTGTTATACCGCACCGTATCCTCTTCCTTTTGCAGCTTTTCTCCAGATGAATCTGCATAATACAGCGTAAGCTTCATCTCCTGGAAAGAGTTAATAGAAGAGCCTGTGTTCTGTACAAAATCTTCTGCCTGCTGGTATCCATAAGTATTCCCTTTTTTATCCGTAAGTGGCGTTCCATCTACACAGATCATCACCAGATCCACTCCATCGATCTGCGTCAGTGAACGGACAAGCGCTGCCCTGCACAGAACCTCTCTTACCGTATCCATCTTTCCGTAAGCAGCATTATAGTACAGGATCAGCTTTTCATCCTCCAGAGTGTATCTCTCCAGTTTTACCTTTTTCGGCAATGCCGCCTGTGCCTTCACCTCGTCATCACACTTCTGCAGCGCAGACAGCATTCCTTTTACTTCTTCGTCCACCGACTTTCCTGTTCCATCGTAGTCCTTCGGAACCAACGCCGTTCCGCTCTGGTTAATCTGGTAAATCGTGTATTTTGCATCTGCTTTCTGCTCCTTTTTTCTGCATCCCACAATGCTTGTAAGAAGACACATTGCAAGAAGAATGCTTATGATCTGGTAAATTTTTTTCATTCTTCTCATCCTTCCCTCTTGATATAAGTAAGCGGGATCCGGACTGTAAATGTCGTTCCCTCTCCCGGTTCACTGTAGACCTTGATCGCACCGCGGTGCATGACAACCGCATTTCTTGCAATCGAAAGCCCAAGACCGGTTCCGCCGATCTCACGAGAATGGGATTTGTCCACACGGAAAAATCGCTCGAATATATGATCCGTATCTTCTTTCGGAATCCCGATTCCAGAATCCGCAACCTTCAGATAAAAATACTTATGATCCGCATTTAAAGACACGTGTACCCATCCGTTCTCTTTATTGTACTTGATCGCATTTTCCACCAGATTCGTGATCACAAGTGCAATCTTTACCTCATCAATCTCCGCTGTCACCGGACGAAAACTCTCAAATACCAGCTCAATATTACTTTTTGCCGCAAGTGGCTGTAATCTTTTGAGAATCCGTTCTACCAGTTCATTAACATCCTGACTCTTAATATTTAAGTTTGCACCCTTCTTATCTAGTTTTACAAGATCCAGAAGGTCATTGATGATCTTATTCTCCCGCTCGATTTCTTCGGACAAATCACCCATGAATTCCCGGTAAATCTCCGTCGGTGCATCCGGCTGCATCAGCAGTGAATCCGCCAGCACCTTCATAGAGGTCAACGGTGTCTTCAACTCATGGGATACATTTGCCACGAACTCTTCTCTCGATGCATCCAGTACTTTATAGCGGTCCCACAGCTTATTAAATGCATTGGAAATCCGTTCCGTTTCATCGTAAGCATTTTCATGGAGATAATTATCTCCATAGCCTCCTGCCATCTCCTCGATCGATTGAGACATCCTTTTCAGCGGCCTTACAAGCAGCATACCGATGATTGCTGCTAAAAAGATCCCGATAATACTGATTGCAACCGTTGCAATTCTTGCCTTTGACTGCAATGCCTCTACATTGTCACGCAGACTGTCTGTAGAAACACTGACCAGAATCATTCCTTTTACCGGCTCTTCCCCTTTTTTGACCGGGACTGCCACTTCAATGTACCGGCTCTTTCTGTCATAACTTGCCGGCTTCTCGCCGCGGAAGCATTTGACTACATCCTCGGAAATGATCGTCTTTCCCTCCTCCAGATCATAGGTATCTTCCACAATCCGGAATTCATCATCAATAACAAGCACTCTTCCATTGTAAATATTGGATAACTGTGATAGTTCTGTATCGATCACATCAGAAACTCCCGTTTTCAGATAATCAGAATTGACCAGCTGATTACTCAGAATCGTACACTGGTTTTGAATCTCTGCTGTGCGCACGGATACGGTTCTCTGATCATAGCTTTGCAGAATCGCATTCATCAGGATCACACTGGATAATATGACAAATACGCTCAGGATCACCGTTACCCGCACTTGCAGACTTTTTATGAATTTTGGTACAAAAAATTTAACCCCTGAAATAATAGCCAACTCCCCACTTTGTGTAAACGTATTTCGGATCACTTGGATTTACTTCAATCTTCTCGCGCAGTCGTCTGATATGTACATCTACCGTTCTTGCATCTCCCGGATACTCATATCCCCAGACAATATTCAAAAGACTTTCCCTGCTGTAAACCTTATTCGGATTCATTGCAAGAAGCTCCAGAAGATCAAATTCTTTTGCGGTAAGATTCAGTTCCCTGTCCCCGGAAAAAACTCTCCGGCTTTCACAGTCGATCTTCAGATCTCCCTTTACCACAACTTTACCGCTCGCGCTCATCCCATCTTTTTTAGCGACCCTGCGCATGATTGCCTTCATTCTGGCCTTAACCTCAAGAATGTTGAACGGCTTTGTGATGTAATCATCTGCGCCATATTCCAACCCGAGGATCTTGTCCATATCCTCGCCCTTCGCAGTGAGCATGATGACCGGTACATCTGAGAAATCACGGATCTGTCTGCATACTTCAAATCCATCGTATTTTGGAAGCATGACATCCAGAAGAATCATATCATACTCTTTTCTTTTTACCATCTCAAGTGCTTCCTCACCGTCGTATGCGCAGTCAACTTCCATATCATCCTGTTCCAGGCTGAATCTCAGTCCTTTCACGATCAGCTTTTCATCATCTACTACCAATACTTTTCTGCCCATCTTGCGCACTCCTCTACTCTACCGTTATCTGCTCCCGGATCTTCTGAAAGATTCCTTCCTTGATCCCGTCCACTTTCTTCAGATCCTCTATCTTCCTGAATCCACCGTTTGTCTCTCTATAAGCAATAATTGCTTCCGCGCGGGACTCGCCAATCCCGCTTAAGCTTAAAAGTTCAGCCTTTGTCGCGGTGTTCAGGTTTATTATTCCTGTGTCTTTTCCCATCCCGGCATCTGCCATATCCGATGGTGAATCTTCTTCTTTCAAAGTCTGTTCTTCTTCTCTGGATGGCACATAAATCCTTTGTCCATCTGTCAGATGTGCTGCCTGATTCAGATAAACCTGTCCTGCTGCCTCCGTCAGACCTCCCGCTGCTTCTATGGCATGCGTGATGCGGTCTCCTTCCTGCAGTTCATATACACCGGGTGATGCCACCTCGCCACATACATACACCCAGATCGAACCTTCTTTTTCTTCACCACCCGGATCTGCTTTTTCCTTATCCGGCTTTTCTTCGGCAGCCTTTGATTCTGCCTCGTTTTTCTTATCCCCGGCATCCGCTTCTGCAGCAGCCACACTGGTAAAGGTCTCTTCTTTTTCATGGCATGCTGACAGCATACAGCTGATTCCAAGGAAAATTCCACATATTTGATATAAAATCTGTCTTCTTTTCCGCATACATACTCCTTTTCCGCAGAGCATGTCCCCTCGTACTTCCAAGACATGATTATTGTAACGAATTTTTTTCCAAAAGACAACCTATTTCCACTGAAAAATTGTCGTGCCGATCAGAGCGATCCCCATACCGATCACTTTTCTCCAGGAAAATGGCTCTTTTTCCACACCAAATAATCCCACCAGTTCAATCAGATACGCTACAATAAGCTGAGACATAACGATCAGAAGTGCCGCCTTTGCAGGCCCGAGCTGCGCCATACTTTTGATCACGGTCCAAGTGATCCCTGCTCCGATCACACCGCCAAGCAGCATATATTTAGGCTGCACCTCTCCTATCGTGGCAATACTGTCCCTTCCCATGATCAGCCACATTACCAGGCAGATGGCAAATGCACTAAGCTGCACCCAGGCATTACTCACCCACATTCCTGTCGTCTTTGTTACCTGTGTGTTAAATACCCCCTGCACACTCATCAGCGCTCCCGACAGCAGGGCAATAAAAAATCCGGTCATCTTTCATACCTCCTTTTCTTCTGAAAGTATATCCGATGACCGGCTCTTTTATTCTCTTATTTTTATCAGGCACCGACTTTATGCAAGTGCTTTTTTCAGGATCTCTACCATCTCATCTACCTGTTCTTTACCGATAACAAGCGGTGGGATCATTCGGATCACATCTGTTCCAGCTCCGATGATCAGAAGTCCTTCTTCCAACGCTTTGGCTGTCACTTCACCCAGCGGCTTGGTGATCTGAAGTCCCTGGATCAATCCTCTTCCCTTTACTTTAACGGCTGCATCGCAGGTATCCACGATTTCCTGCAGTTTCTGTGTCAGATATGGTGCGATTTCATTGACATGATCGAGCATATGCTCTTTTTCAAAGATCTCAATAGTCTTGCTGACCGCTGCACAGCAAAGTGGGTTTCCACCATATGTAGTTCCGTGATCTCCCGGTACCAGCGAATTATCTGCAACTTCTTTTGTCATCGCAAATGCGCCGACCGGAACACCGCTTCCGATTGCTTTCGCCATTGTCATGATATCCGGTGTGATTCCCATCTGCTGCCATGCAAACCATGCACCGCTTCTTCCCATACCACACTGTACTTCATCGCAGATCATCAGGATTCCGTTCTCATCACAGATCTTACGGATTCCCTGCATAAATTCTTTTGTCGCTGCGTTGATTCCGCCTTCACCCTGGATTGTTTCCAGAATGATCGCGCAGGTCTTATCATTTACCAGTGCTTTTACACTGTCAAGATCATTGTAGATTGCAAAATGTACACCAGGCATAACCGGTTCAAATGGCTCTCTGTATTCTTTGTGTCCGGTAAGTGCTACCGCACCCATACTTCTGCCGTGGAATGAATTCTCCATTGCAATAAATTCATAACGTCCGGTTTTTTTTGTGTACGCATATTTTCTTGCAGTTTTGATCGCACCTTCGATTGCTTCTCCACCACTGTTTGTGAAGAATACCTTGTACATACCGGTGATCTTTTTCAGATCTTCTCCTGCTTTACCGCAGGTTGTATTATAATACAGGTTTGATGTATGGATCATCTTGTCAATCTGAGCCTTTAATGCATCATTAAATTCCTTGTTGTTATATCCCAGAGAAGATACTGCATATCCTGCTGAAAAATCCAGATATTTCTTTCCTTCCGGATCATAGAGGTATGCGCCGTCTCCATGGTCCAATACAACCGGATAACGGTTATAAGTTTTTAAAATCGCGTCGTCCTCTTCCTGCATATACTGATTTGCCATAAGAATTACCTTCTTTCTTTGTCTTCCCTTTAATCTTCTTCACCGTTTCTTAAAATTGCAGTTCCGATACCTTTCTTCGTGAAAATCTCAAGAAGCAGGCAGTGCGGAATTCTTCCATCCAGAATA